>CALARR010000378.1 GCA_937889015.1 uncultured Planctomycetales bacterium
GGCGAGACGGCTTGAATTGTGCCGGCCAACACGCCGCCCGCAATCACCAGGGCCGCCAGCATCTCAACCTTCAGATTCAAACTCAAGCTGGCCTTCTTCTTGATATAACCCCAGAACAGACTCCAGTTCAAAAAGAGATGCAGACCGGCAACGATCAAGACCAGCAGGGCGATGTTGATATGGATCGCTTGCCATTCGCGTTTGTCCAGACCGAGCAGGGTCCATCCGGTCCAGTTGGCTACCCTTCCCCGGGGCGTGAGATACAAGATGACTCCAGAAAAGGTCAGGACCGCAAAACCCAGCGTAAGCAACAACGAGGTGAAACCTCGCATGTGGAATCGCATGTTCGCACCTCCAGGACGTTGGTTGGGTGTCAGAAAAGAAATGTCGTAGCTGTCGGACCCAGTGCCCTGGGAAGCCGGCCTCGCGGCATGACTCACCTGAGACGAAATGGAAACGCGCGCGACGAAGAGTCAACTCCGGCAAATCGACCGCCGTTGTGCGCAAGACTTGCACACGGTTGGCGCCGTACTCGACGCCTTTTGGCACGCACCGGCCGCGAGGCTGGCCTGTTTCGCTGCCGGATTCCTTATCCTGCAATTCGAATGCCGCGCAGGCCTCGTTTTCGAAGGTCGCGTCACGAGGGGCGGGGCTGTTGCCCCCCCGTCCGGGAGCCGCTATCGGCGGAAGGAGTTTCGGTACGCGGCGGGCGTCATGCTCGTGTACCGGTGAAAAACGCGGGTCAGATACTGGGTAGTGCAGAAACCGGCGCTGTGTGCCACTTGCTTGATGGGGATGTCGGTCTCGGCCAGCAACTCCTTGGCACGTGACAGCCGCACCTGGCGGATTTCCTGGTCGATCGTGCGTCCCACGGCGCGTTTCAGCCGGGCATCGAGCAGCGTGCGGGAAAGCCCCGTGTAGCGCAGCACGTCGGCCACGCGGAGTCGGGCACAGGCCTGCTGGCGAATGAGAGACAGCGTCTGCGCGACCTCCTGGTCGGCGCTGGCCACGACGTCCGTAGAGCCCCGGGTGACGACCCCACGCGGCGGCAGCAACACGCACGAGGACGCCGGGCGCTCGCCGTGCATCATGCGGTCCAGCAGGGCTGCCGCATCGTAGCCGACGAGGTCTCCAGCCACGTCGATGCTGGATTGGGCCGGCTCCGTCAGTCCGCAGACGAACTCGTCATTGCCCGAGCCCAATACCGCGATTTGTTCGGGCACGGCCAGATCGGCGCGGTGGCACGCGTCCAGGATCTGCAGTCCGATGGCGTCGTTTCCGGCCATGACGCCGATGGGTTTGGGCAGCCGAGTCAGCCAGGCGGCGATCCGCGGCTTGGCCGCGTCCCAGCTCGGGCCGCTTCCCCGCGTCCGTCCCAACAAGAACCGGCTGAACCCGTATCCGGCCTCACGCACCAGCCGCTCGAAGCCCACCGCCCGCTGATCCATCAGGCCGTCTTCGCCGGGGGCCAGGCCGCAGTAGGCAAACTGCCGCATACCGCGTTCGCGCATGTGTTCAAAGGCGGCCCGGGCCGCGGCCTCGCCGTCCACTCCCACGAACGGCACGCCCTCGACGCGCACGTCCCCACGCACGTCCACCGCCGGCACGCCCAATTTCCGCACCAGGTCGGCAAAACGCCGATTGCGCAGTTGGATCAGCAAGCCGTCGCCTCGCCAGTGCCGCAGCCAGGCAGGCGGAATGTCGCTCTTGCCGTGTGGCTCGAAACAGATCGACCACGCGCGGTGCTCGCGCGTGTAGCGTGAAATCCCTTTCAGCAGGGCGCGGCCGCAGCCGTGCGAAGTCTCGATCACCAGCGCCACGTAACGCAGCCCACCGCCGCCCGATCGCGCTCGGGGCCGTGCGAAGTCGATCATGGAATATTCCTCCGCGGCAAAAGCCAAGGGCCCGTCAATGACGAACTTGCGGAAACGCATCCCCGTCATCCTGAAGCGAAGGATCTCCGTCCCGAAAAACCCGAGATTTTTCGCTGTGCTCAGAATGACCGTCGAACAACCAGGAACAAGCCGTTCCCCTCCGGCCCCCGAGACGTCCAGGGACAATGGTCTGGGACCGTTTCATATAGGATAACAGTTGTGTCATATCTTACACAAGCCTCCGTCTTGTGACCGGCCGGGCAGGGGGCCAAAATGAAGACCGATTTCGGAGAAGCCCCGTCGCCGAGGGGCGCGGCTGGCGCCTCCGCATGGTGTTGCAGAAGACACGTCGCCTCTTGATCGGAGTTCCCGATTCCATGCCCCGTACCCTTCTTGTCGTGATGGTAGCTTTGGGTCTGTTCGTGAACGCTCCGCTGAAGGCCGACGCTGCCGAACCGCCCAGCGCCGCGTCCCTGTTGACGCCGGAGGAAGCAAGATTCCTCGGCTCGCACGACCACCGCTTGCACGCGGCCGGCGAGCCGGCCTCCGACCGCTTTGGCAAGACCGCTCCGAAGCACGGGCTGAACGCTTACATCAGCCAGGCCGACCAGGCGTGGGTGGTCATGCTCGATAAGGAGAAGCTCATCTCGCGCGACGTGGCCGTGAAGGTGCTCGCCGCGCTGCAAAATGAGAAGGTGGCTCCGAAGAAGAAGGGTTCGGGATCGCGCTCTGGGGTCACCACCTTCGGCTCCGGCGAGGAAATGCTCAAGAAACGCCTCGGCGACGAGGATCTGGCCAGCGTCGTGAACTATGGCCGCACGCGCCAGGAGCCGATGTCGCGGCTGCTGCTGCGCGATTACCAGCTCGACACGGTCGACGCCATGCTGGAAATGCTGCAGACCGCACTGGACGTGGCCGACCGCCAGGCCGAGACGATCATGCCCGGCTGCACTCACATGGCGCACGGCCAGCCGACCACCTACGGCGCCTATATCCTGGCGATGCACGACGGTTTGGCGCGCGGCCTGGAACAGCTCGAGTTGGCCTACAAGCACACCAACCAGAACACGGTTGGCTGCGGCGCGACCTCCGGCACCGGCTGGCCGGTGGATCGCCGCATGGTGACCGAGCTGTTGGGCTTCGATGCGCTGCTGGAGCCGACCTACGAGTGCGAAGGCGCCCAGGACTACGGGTTGACCACCCTGTTCGCGCTGACCAACAGCATGATCGTGCTCAGCCGCACCGCCATGGACCACAGCATCTGGGGTATGGAGGACTGCGGCCTGATCCGCCTGCCCGGCCGATTGCTGGGCATCAGCTCGCTGATGCCGCAGAAAGCTCACCCCGGCAGCACCTTCGAGCGGATCCGCACGCGCGCGGCCCGGGTGATCGGCAACATGCAGACGGGCGTGGCCGGCTGCAACGGCGAGCCCTTGACCGACGTGCTGCCGATCTACGAGGCCTGGACGCAGGCCAGCATGGCCTTGGAGACCACCGAGGACGTTCTGTACGGCTTCAGCGACATTCTGCGTAACGTACAACCCGACAAGGAGAAGATGCTGCAGCACACGCGCGACGGTTTCTCCGGCGCCCCCGACCTGTCGATCAAGCTGATCCGCGAGAAGGGCTATGGCGGTCGCCGGGCCCACCGCATTTGCGCCGTGTTCGTTTACCTGGCGCGCAAGCAGGGATTGAAGCCTTACGAGACGACCGGCGCCCTGTTGGACGAAGCGGCCAAGGTCGCCAACGAGACCCCGCCGAATCTGACCACGGCCGAGATTCGCGACTGCCTGGACCCGGTGAGATTCCTCGAACGCCACAACAACGTGGGCGATCCGAACCCTCTGGAAACCCGTCGCATGATCGCCGAGCGGCGGGACGCCCTGGAAGACGCGCGCCAACGCCAGGGCGAGCGCCGCGCGCGGCTAGACACGGCGCAAGAGAAGCTGGCGGGTGAAGTTCAGGCGATCCTCAAACCGGCAAAGTAACCAACGCTCGGGAGATGAACCCATGTCAGACCGACGAGTTGTCACGGTCCTGGTCGTCTTCGCCCTGGGTGCCCGATCCTGTGCGCTGGCCTGCGCAGCCACCCCCGCGCCTCGGCCCAACATCCTTTGGATCACTTGCGAGGACATCAGTCCCAATTTGGGCTGTTACGGCGACGACTACGCCACGACGCCCAACCTGGACCGCTTTGCCGCGCGCGGACTGCTCTACCGCAACTGCTGGTCGAACGCCCCGGTCTGCGCCCCAGCTCGGACCACGATCATCACCGGGGTCTACCCGACCTCGTCGGGCGCCGAGCACATGCGCAGCCTGGTGCCGATGTCCGCGGCGATCCGCATGTATCCGCAGATCCTCCGCGAGGCCGGCTACTACTGCACCAACAACAGCAAGGAAGACTACAACCTCGTCAAGCCCGAGGGCGTGTGGGACGAATCGTCCGGCAAGGCCCATTGGCGCAACCGGCCGGCCGGTAAACCGTTCTTCGCTATCTTCAACTTGACGATCACGCACGAAAGCCAGATCGGCCGGAAGGGCCACAAGCTCGTCCACGACCCGGCCAAGGTCCGCCTGGCGCCCTATTATCCGGACGCGCCCCAGGTGCGGCACGACTGGGCCCAGTACTACGACAACATCACCACCATGGACGGCCAGTTCGCCGAGCGGCTCCAGGAACTTCGCGACGCGGGCCTGGAAGACGATACGATCGTCTTCTTCTACGGCGATCACGGCAGCGGCATGCCGCGGCACAAGCGTTCCGCCTGCAACTCGGGCCTTCATGCGCCGTTGATCGTCCACCTGCCCGAGAAGTTCCAGCGGCTGGCCTCGCGTGACTATCGGCCGGGCGGTGCGACGGATCGGCTGGTGGGTTTCGTCGATCTGGCTCCCACCCTGCTGAGCCTGGTCGGCATTCAGCCTCCGGGCTGGATGCAGGGGCGGGCCTTCCTCGGCCGCCACGAAGCGCCGCCGCACGAGTATCTCCACGGGTTTCGTGGCCGGATGGGGGCGCGTTACGATATGGTCCGCTGCGTGCGCGACCAACGCTACGTATACGTGCGCAACTACATGCCGCAATTGCCCCAAGGGCGCGAAGCGCTGAAGAGCTACGCGGGCGCACCGCCCAGCGAGCGCGAGTGGAAGCGGCTTTTCGACGCGGGCAAGCTCACGCCCGTGCAGGCCCGCTACTGGCAGCCGCGTCCGCCGGAACAGCTCTACGATCTGCAGAGCGACCCCTACGAAATCACGAACCTGGCCGACTCGCCCGAGCACCAGGCAATCCTGGCGCGGCTCCGCAAGGTGCAGCAGGAGCAGATCACGGCAGTCTACGATGTGGGCTTCCTGCCCGAGGCCGAAATGCACCACCGTTCGCAAGGCACCACGCCCTATGATCTGGCACGCGACGCACAGCGCTATCCGCTGGCGCGGATCGTGGCCATGGCCGAGCTGGCCAGCCGCGGGGGAGCAGAGGCCTTGGCCCAATTCCGGACGGGACTGGCTGACGCCGATCCGGCCGTCCGCTACTGGGCGGCGTTGGGAGTCTTGATCGGCGGCCAGCCGGCCGTCGCCGCGGCCCGGGACGACCTGCGCCGGGCCCTGGCCGACGAGTCGCCCAACGTGCGGATCGTGGCCGCGCAGGCCCTGGGGCAATGCGGCCGTCCGGAGGACTGCGCAGCGGCCGCCGGCGTGCTGGGAGATCTCGCCTCGTACAACGCGCATGGGATCTATGTCAGCCAGACGGCGATGAACGCCATCGAACTGCTGGGCGACAAGGCCCGGCCGGCGCTGGATGGGGTCCGGGCGATCCCGGCCAAGGTCCGGTCCGAGGATGCGCGCGTCGGACAAACGTACTTGTGGATGAAGAAAGAGTTGGCGTTCTGAACGAAGGTACGCTTGTCATTCTGATCGCAGCGAAGAATCTGGCGTGATCGGTGGGCGAGATCCTTCGCGCCGCTCAGGATGATAGCAACCATGGAGGATACCATGCATTGTGCCTCGCAGCTATTCCTGGTGTGGCTGGCACTGATGATGACGGGCGCGCGTGCGGCTTGCGGCCAGGAGCCGCAACAGACCGCGACCCAGGGCCTGGCCGAGTTGGCCATCCAGACCAAGGCCGACGAGATCACGCCTGCCGCCTACCCACGCAAATCCGACCTCAAGCCCTACGAAACGACCGGCGCCTTGCTGGACGAAGCGGCCACGGTGGCCAACGAGACCCCGCCGGGGTTGGGCACCGAGGAGATCCGCGAAATGCTCGACCCGGTGAAGTTCATCGCCCGTCACACCAACGTGGGCGATCCTCATCCGGCCGAAACCCTGCGCCTGATTGGCGTGCGCCGCCAGCAACTCGAGCAGATGGCCCAGCGCCAATCGCAGCGCCGCCAGCGACTGGACGCAGCCGAACAGAAACTGATGTCCGAGATCCAGAGCATCATCGCCGAAGGAAGATGACCACCGCGGAGTGATCGCGGAGTATCGCCCCATTCAAACCTCGGCTCCCGCTTGCGGAAGGGGCCAGGGACGAGGGCGTTCTGCTCCTCACACGGCGAATCCACTTCAAATGGTCGCAATCGCCGCGTCTACGGCAGTTCGCGAATGTAGAGGTTGGCGAATTCCACCGCGTCGCGGTGGTACTGCAGGGCGAGCGGCCCTTCGGCCGGAATGCCCGGCAGCAGGGCGTTGTCGATCACCATCTGATCGTTGAGGACCACCGTCACCCGATCGCCGCGGAGCGTGATGAAGAACCGGTTCCACCTGCCGAAGGGCGCGTCGGCGCGCATCTTGGGCAGCATCGCTCGGCGCAGATCGGCTGGCAGCTTGTCGTCCTTGTGCAACTCGTTGATATCGCCCGAGCCCATGGGCTGGCTCCAGATGTTCACCTGGTAGCGTCCGTCGCCGCGCAGGTAGACGCCGCTGTCGCCCGCGTGTGGGATCTCTTTGCGGATGATCTGCCCCTGGGCGTCGCGTGCGTACAGTCCATCCTCGGTGAAGGTCGGCAACGGCTTCAACTCCGGCTTGGCCACCAGGCGCCAATCCACGCAGAGCACGAAGTCGCGGTAGCTCTTCTCCGTCCACAGGTCGAGTTTGCGTCCCTTGACCTCAGCCTTGGCCAGAAAATGAGAGCCGTTGACGCTCCAGGCCTCGCGGATCTTCTCGTCGGCCTTCCACCCGCCAAACCCCTTGCCGTCGAACAGGGGCTGAAAACCTTCGTACGGGTTGGCCGTCTGGTCGGGAGGGGTATTGGACGCAGGCAGTTCCTTGATCCGCAGGTTGCGAAAATGGCACTCGCTCCCCTCGGACTCGAGGCACAAGAAGCCCTTGCGCGGCACGCAGTCCCGGCCCACCGTCACCTCCTTGCCGTTCACCGCCAACTGCAACTGGCCGCGGTCGGCGACGAGCCGATAGTGGTTCCACTCGGGCGAGGGCCTGGTGCGGTCTTCGCTAGGGAAGCTGCGCTGGCCGGTCTTGGAGATGCGTCCGCTGGGCGTCATGGTCGCGCCGCGCACAGGGAAGACGTCGCCGTGGGTGGTGAACCATTCGTTGGCGCCCGATCGTTTCGCATAGCCCGGGTCGAGGATCTGCACCTCAATGCCGCGTGGGAAGGGCGCGCCGACGGCCGGCAGTCCGTCGGCCCAGACAAAGACGCCGCTGTTGCCCGCCTCCTTCATGTGCCGCCACTCCAATTCGAGGATGAAGTTCTCATACATCCTCACGGTGCGCATCAGCCCGATCGGCTCGCCCGTGGTGACGATCATCCCGTCGCGCACGGAGAACGTGTCGGCGGCGACGTTCAGCGGCACCCAGCCGGTGAGATCGACGCCGTTGAACAGCGGCACAAAGCCCTCTCGCTCGTTGGCTCTGAGAGGTCCGGCGAGGGGGACGCAGGCGATGAGTGCGGCAACGCCGCAGGCGGCAATCAGGCGGGAAGCGGTGTTCATCAAAGCACTCCTGTTCGACGGGGAGCGGCCAATCACGACAGACGCCATTGTCGCTTCGGGAAGGGGGGGCGGGCAACAGGCACTATTTCGTAAAAGTAGTGCACATTTGCCGCACGAGTTCGCTGCGCTCAGGATTGCCCGGCGTGGACTCTCCGCAGCCGGCTCCGTGACGGTCAGAGGGCGGAGCGGCCATCGCCGCTTGCTCGCCAGTCGACCAGGTGCAGCTCGACGTTCCGCCGGCCGCGGAAGTCGTTGATCACCGGCTGAAACGCTACGTCGATTGTGTGGCCGCGGTCTTCCAGGGGCGGATCCCAGTCGGCGGCCCCGAAAGCCACCGCGCGGAACGTGATGCCGTGCTGCGCGAGTTTCAGCACCAAGTGTCGGCCGCCGCCGCCGATCGTGCGCGGCGCCTCGGCAATCGTGACGTCGGTGGTACACAGGGTCGGGCGCTGGTTGCCGTGTCCAAACGGCGCTAGCCGCTCGATGTGTTGCACGGCCTCGGGCGTGAAGGCGCTGAAGGGCGATTCGGCGTCGATTCGCAACTCGGCCACGCGCGACGCCCCGGCCAACTCTGCCGATGCATATTCGCAGAAATCGGCGCGAAAGGCGTCGATCCGCACCGGATCGATCTTCAAGCCGGCCGCCGCCGCATGCCCGCCATGTCCCAATAGGTGCTCCTGGCAGGCGTCCAGGGCCTGGCACAGATGGAACCCCGGCACGCTTCGCGCCGAGCCTACGCCCGGCTTGATCCCCAGCGGGTCCAGGGAGACCAGGATTACCGGCCGATGATATTTCTCCGCCAATCGCCCCGCTACGATGCCGATCACGCCCGCGTGCCAGTCGTTGTCGGCCAGAACCAGGGCCGGCTCGCCGGCTGCGTCGAACCGCTCCTTCACCTGCTTGTTGGCCGCCAGGAACACGCTCCGCTCCAGCGTTTGCCGCGTGGCGTTGAGCTGATCGATGTAGCGGGCCAATTCTTCCGCGCGGTCGGCCCGATCGGTCACCAGCAGTTCCACGGCCAGTTGCGGCTGACCCAAGCGGCCGGCGGCGTTCAAACGCGGTGCAATCTGGAAGCCCAGGTCGTCGGCCGCCAGTTCTTTCTTCTCTTGCAAGCCGGCCAACTCGAGCAAGCAGCGCATGCCCAGCGTCGGCCGTTGCGTCAGGCTCACCAGGCCATGCCGCACCAGCACCCGGTTCTCGTCCAGCAGCGGCACCACATCGGCCACCGTTCCCAACGCGGCCAGCCCCACCGCCTGCAACAAAAAATCGCGCATGGCCGGGCCGACCTTCTGGGCCCCGGCGGCCTGTTGGCACAGGGCCCAGGCCAGTTTCAGGGCCACGCCCGAACCGCTCAATCCGCCAAACGGATAACTGCCCAGACGGGGATGAACAATCGCCGCGGCCTCGGGCAGCACGGGGCCGGGTTCGTGGTGATCGGTGATGATCAGTTGCAGCCCCAACTCGCGCGCCAACTCTGCCTGTGGCACGCTCCCGATGCCGCAGTCCACGGTCACGAGCAGTGAGATGCCCTCTCGGGCCAGGGACTGCACGGTCTCGGCGTGCAGTCCGTAGCCCTCGTCCACACGGTGCGGAATGTAGTAGCGCACCTGGGCCCCCAGCAGTTGCAGGCAGCGGTACAGGATCGCCGTGCCCGTCATGCCGTCCACGTCGTAATCCCCGTGTACGGCGATCCGCCGCCCCTCGCGCACGGCACGCATCAGAGATTCGGCCGCCTGACTGCACCCGGGCAGCAACGCCGGATCGCGGAGGCTGGTCAGCTTGGGATCGAGGAACTCGCGCGCCTGCGACGGGTCGTGGATCGAGCGGGCCAGGAGCAGTTGGGCCACCACGGCGGGAATCCCGGCCGCGCGCTGCAGGGCCGCGATGCACTCGGGATCGTGGGGAGAAACGCACCAACGTTTAGCCATGGCAACACGGCACCCAACAAACAGGACCCCCAGGGGGACCTGCATGGCCCATCGACTGACGCTGGAACGCGGCAAGAATTGCGCCCCAAAAGACCCTTGGCGGTGCTCTGGGTGACAAGAAGCGGCTTCTCGCAACCCAGACGCCAGAGGTGCCGACCGGGCTACTTCTTCTTCTCGACGTGCACGGTGTGCTTGCGGACGCGGGGCGAGTACTTCTTCAGACGCAGCTTTTCACCACCCGACTTGCGACGAAGCGTGTAGTTGTAGTCGCCCGTCTCCTCGCACACGAGGAAGACCACTTCGACCTTTTTCTTCTTACCACCTTTGGCCATACCAATTCATCTCCGCGTCGCGATGATCGCCATGCCTGACTGAAATCCGGTGCGTCGCCACGTTGGGTCGCGGCGCCTCTTGCCGGCGTGAACCCAAGACTCCCGCATTGGGGTGGGTTCGATCGCGCCTGCCGGATCGCCACGTGCCGCCCCAACGAGTGTCTCGGAAAGAGACTGTCTATCCTACGGCAACCGATTCTCTCGGAATCGACAAACGGCCTATTGTACTCGATAGATTGGGTTTGGGAACGGGCCAGGATCGCCTTTTTCCGTGCGGCCAGCGCGGGTGGCTGGGCGGCTCTGCTGGTGAGACAATAGGTGTAACTCTTTTTGTGGAAGTAGGTTGTGGCTCCCAGTCGCAGTCGTGCGTGCCGGCTGCAGATTCCTGCGGGAGGAGGAATCGGGTCCAAATTGTAGCAAAGCGTGTAGTCCTTGGGTACTGTACGGCGGATGCTCCGAGCTTTGTTGTAAGGTTATACTAGAAGAGGCTTTTTTGGCGATGATGCTTCCGTGGAGCCGAGGCTTCCGAAGAGCCGCTTCGTGCCCCTGAGATCCGTATTTCCGATTCGCCCTAAGGTGGGGTGTGCTGGGAGGCATCTGCGTCGGCTCAGGCCGAAGGCTGGAGTGCCGTCACAGACTGCACGGGTTTCGAGGACGCGCGAAAGTTTGGATTCGCCAGCCCGGCTCTCGGGTCTGTCTCGTGGGCCGCTTTGGCGCGGGGGCGGCAAGGCCTCGCGTCAAGAGAGAGGTTTTTTTGGGTACCGCCTCTTCACCAAGTCACGATCCGCCTCGCGAAGGCCAGCCTCCGCTGCGCCCGGCGCCGCCTAGTCTGCCCAAGGCCACCGCAGCGTCGGTGCGTGGTTCGGCTTCCCGTTCGGCGGCGCCTCCGCCGCTTCCGCCTGCCCAGAGCCCCGCCCAGATCGAGTCGCAACCGGCGACGGCTGTCGAGTCCCGTCGGCAAATACTCGATGCGTTCGTCGCTGGATGGCTGGTGAGCCTGGTGCTGCATTTGGCGCTGTTGACGCTCCTGGCGGAGATCTGGTTGCGTCCGGCGATGCAGGGCACTGGTCAGATCGAATTGATCTCCAACAGCGAACAGACGACGCGCGAATTGGATACGGCCGTGGAGCATGAGCCGCTGGAGACGCGTCTGCGTGAGGTGGCGGTGAATGCGGTCTTGGCGCCGGCTCTGGCCGAGGCGGGCGCAGGGGCCGTGGCCGTGACGCCGCCGGTCGTGCCGCGCGTCGAGCCGGAACTTGTCTCCACGTCGATCGACTGGCGCAACGCGGCCAAAGAAGGGCTGGCCAATCTGCCCGGAGTCGGCATGGGCGGCACGCTCTCGGGCCGTGGGACCGGCTTGCGGCAATACATGGCCGACAAGCACGGCGGCAGCGCGGCCAGCGAAGAGGCCGTCGATCGGGCCCTCAAATGGTTGGCTGAACACCAGTTCGCCGACGGCAGTTGGAGCCTGCAAATGGGCACCTGCCCCAAGTGCCAGGGCCGCTGCCGCAACCCCGGCACTCTGCCCGGAACGCGGGTCGCCGCCACGGGCCTGGCCCTGCTTCCCTTCTTGGGGGCGGGCTACACGCACAAGGAAGGTCAGTACAAGACGGTGGTGAACAACGGCCTGCACTACCTGCTGCGGCAATCCAAGACGGGTTCGCGCGTGGGCGCGTTGAACGAGTCTGGCGGCGGCATGTATTCGCACGGCATCGCCACCATCGCCTTGTGCGAGGCCCACGCCATGACCTACGACCGCATCCTGCAGTTTCCCGCGCAGCAGGCGGTGCGGTTCATCTGCGATGCCCAGGATCCCAACAGCGGCGGCTGGCGCTACCATCCCTTGCAATCGCCGGGCGACACCTCGGTCATCGGCTGGCAGTTGATGGCCCTGAAGAGCGCTCGCTTGTGCGATATGCCCGTGCCGCCGGCGGTGTTGTCCAAGGCGGAACGCTTTCTGGATAGCGTGCAGATGGAAGAGGGCTCGCGCTATCAGTATTTGCCATCCGGCAAGACGCCTGTGCCGCCCCTGCCGCCCCAGGTGCAGGTGGTGGTGGTCAAAGAGGCATCGGCCTACAACGCCACCACGGCCATCGGGCTTCTGTGCCGCATGTTTCTGGGCTGGAAGCGCGACAATCCCGCGTTGCACAACGGCGTGGCGTATCTGGCCGATTTGGGGCCGTCCAAGGGCAATATGTACTACAACTACTACGCCACGCAAGTCATGTGGCATTGGGAAGGCGAAGAGTGGCGGAAGTGGAACGACGTCATGCGCGAGATGCTCATTCAGACCCAATCGCGGCAAGGGCACGAGACCGGCAGTTGGCACTTCGCAGCCGAAGGTGAGGATCGGGACGAAGGCACGCGCGCCGGCGGACGCCTGTATATGACTGCCCTGGCGACCATGATCCTGGAGATCTATTACCGCCACATGCCGATCTACGCCAAGCTGGATCTGCAGGCCGAGCCATCGCCCTAGCCGCGTGGCTTGCGCGGATGGCAATAAGGACGTAGCGCGTGCTGAAAGATCCGCAATCCGAGCACCAACCGCCGGACGTTGAGACGCCGCCGGCCCGTGGCAACAGTCACGGCCGCGGAAACGTTCGCGCTGCGGCCTTGCCGGATCGCAGGAACACCGAGTCCGGATCGCAGGCCGTGTTGCCCTGGTCGGCGTCTGCACCGGCAGACGCGGCGACCGATGCGCCTCCCGACGAGCAGCCCTCGCACCGGCTGTGGCTGTGGTTCTGGGCCGGGTTGCAGAGTTCCGAGGTGGCAAGCTTCCTGGCGAGCTTTGTTGTGCATTCGCTTGCCGCAGCGGTGCTCATGCTTTTGATGCTGGTCAAGGACGTGCCCGTGCCCGCCGTGCTTTTGATCGCCCATATGGAAGGCCCCGAGTCTGTGGATCTGGCGGCGGAAGTGATGACGCCGGACCTGCCCGCGTCCCGGCCTGTCGAGCCATCCGCGACGACCCAGCCCCTGTCCGATCCGCAGCCGCCGCGATTGAAGATCGCATCCTCGCAGCCCACGGCCACGCCCTTGCTGCAAGAGATTGGCACCTGGCTCTCGCAGGCCGGGAAGATGGAGTGGGACGCGCCGCGCGACGTGCAAGTGACCGGTTCGCTCGATGGGCGCTCGGCTGCGATGCGCCAGGCCCAGGGCCTGCAGCGCGGCGCCACGCGCCAGAGCGAGGCGGCCGTGGAACGCGGAATTCGCTGGCTGGTGGTGCATCAACTAGCCAATGGGGGCTGGAGCTTCGACCACCGCAAGGGAAACTGCCAGGGGTTGTGCCGCGATCCGGGCACCAACACCAGCACCACCGCCGCCACGGGGCTGGTCCTGTTGACACTCTTGGGCGCTGGCTACACGCACCAGTCCGGCGAGTATCAGGACAACATGCACCGCGCCCTGTACTATCTCGCCGGACGCGGACGCGCCACCGACCGCGGCCGCGATTATCTCGAGGGCGACAAGGCCATGTACGGCCAAGGCCTGGCCAGCATGGCCCTCTGCGAGGCCTATGCCATGACCGGCGACCCAGGCCTCCGCCAACTGGCCCAACAGTCGATCGAATTCATCATCGCCGCCCAGGATCGGAAGACCGGCGGCTGGCGCTATCGGCCGGGAGACGCGGGCGATACGACCGTCACCGGCTGGCAGTTGATGGCCCTCCGAAGCGCGCAGATGGCCCGCTTCCACGTCCCTTCCACCTCAGACCAGATGGTCTGCCGCTTCCTGGATCTGGTACAGACTCAGGAAGGGGCCCTCTACGGTTACATGCCGGGCGAGAAGAGTCCGCGCCATGCCACCACGGCCATCGGCCTGCTATGCCGGATGTATACCGGTTGGGGCCGCGACAATCCGGCCCTGGGCCAGGGCGTGAAGATGCTCGCCGAGTGGGGACCGGCCAAAGACGACATGTACTTCAACTACTACGCCACCCAGGTCCTGCACCACTACGAAGGGCCGGCTTGGGAGGCCTGGAACCGCACGATGCGCGAGTTTCTCATCGCCAGTCAGGCCGACCAGGGACACGAGGCCGGCAGTTGGTACTTTCCCGGGAATTATGGCCAGGTCGGCGGGCGCGTGTACAACACGGCCATGGCCGTGATGACCCTGGAGGTCTATTACCGCTACTTGCCCTTGTACACGCAGCGCGCGGTGAACCCGGGCCTCTGAGCGGCCGCCTGCTAGCCCGGATTATTCACGGCTCTGTTGAAGCCTGAAGCGCAAGCGAAGGCGGAATCACGAATTACCCTCGCTTGCGCTTCGGGCTTCGATCGCGCAGTCTGTTTTGGAACGTCCTGAGCCATGAATAATCCGGGCTAGCGCGTGGCCACCAGCACCAGGTCCGCGTGGTGCGCGGGCTGGAAGGGCTGGCCGCCATAGCCGCCGAAGAAGGTCGCCTCGCTGGCTCCGGCCCTGCGCGCCATGTCGTCCAACTGCTCTGCGTCCAGCCCCACAAAGGGCACCGATTCGTGGTGCAGCAGCTTTCCCTCGGCTAGGCCGGCCACCAGCAGATCCACGTAGCCTTGCCGCGCGTGGCGATGCACGCCCTTGAGAATCAACACCGAGCCGCGCGGCAACTCGGCGCGCTGGCACTTCTGCCACACGCAGGGCCCATCGGGCAGATGCTCGATGTTCAGGACATGGACGACCAACCGGCCGCCGGGGCGCACCGCCTCCAGCATGCGCGCCAAGGCCTGCGACGCCAGGGGCATGCTGCCGGCCAAAGCCAGGGAGTTCCCCACGCAGACCACGGCGTCAAAGGCGTCTGGCTCGCCGACAGGCTCCTCGAAACCGCGCACCATCCAGTTCAATCCAGGCGGTTCTCCGCGCGCCGATCGCGCGCGCTCGATCATCGCCGGACTGACATCGGCCGCCTCCACTTCCAGGCCCCAGCCGTGGAACATGGCCGCGTGATGGCCCGTACCACAGGCCGCATCCAACACGCGCCGCGCCCCGATCTGCTCGAACAGGGCCCGATAGAACGGGCCTTCGTGGGCCAGCCGCTTGGGCCAGTCGATCATCGCCTCATACACGTCGCCCAGGTCGTGGAACAGATCGCTCATGGTGCCTCCGGCCCAGCCTGTAGATCATCTGTAGACCGTCAGGCACCCCGTGCCTGACGGTCTGTCCGCATGCGCCCACCCTATATCCCATGCAATACGTGCGGTCAGGCACTCCCGTGCCTGACAGTCGTTTTCCGGTCGCATGCGACAACAGTATCCTACGCACCCGCCGCGTCCCCGACCAGCCATGCCGAGGGGGACAGAAGCTACCACCCCGGTCGGCGATCGACTACAATCGTCAAGGCACTGTCCGACGGTCCTGCGACCGACGGGCGCGGTCTTGCCTCTGGCGACTTCACAAAAGGACTGGACTCATGTCGCGTCTGACGCTCACGGCGCTGTGCATTCTGCTCTGTCTGGCTGGCGGTCTATTCGCCGAGGAGACGTGGACGGCGTTTCCCATCGACTGGAACGCCAGCCCGGACAGCCCCGCCAGCATGGCCTTCTTGCTGGAAACGCCGGCTGGCAAGACCGGGTTTGTGCGCGCCGAGCAAGGGCATCTGGCCAATGGCGCGGGCGCGCGGCTGCGAATCTGGGGCGTGAACTTTACGGCCACCGCCTGTTTCCCTACGCGTGAGGCCGCGCCTCGCCTGGCGGCCCATCTGGCGCGCTGCGGTGTGAACGCCATCCGTTTCCACTTCCTCGACCGGACCGCGCCCGCGGGCCTGATCGACGGCTCGCGCAGCGATACCCAGGCCTTCGACGCGGCGCAGCTCGATCGCCTGGACTTCTTCATCGCCGAGTTGAAGAAGCGGGGGATCTACGCCAACCTGAACCTCAACGTGGGCCGCAATTACAAGCCGGGCGACGGCGTGCCCGACTGCGAAATCATCGGCTTCGGCAAGGGCCTGACCTATTTCCACCCGCGGCTCCTGGAACTGCAGAAGGACTACGCGCGGCAACTGCTGACGCACCGCAATCCGTACACGGGCAACGAGTACCGCCAGGAGCCGGCCGTGGCCCTCGTGGAACTGGTCAACGAGAACTCGCTGGTCGAGTCCTGGTTCTCCGATCGCTTGCAGGGCAAGCTGACGCGCAAAGGGAGCAGCGCCTGGAGCGATATTCCCGCCGGCTACGAACGCGAGTTGACCGAGCTCTACAACCGCTGGTTGCGAGAAAAGCAGCCGGCGGACCTGTTGGCCAGGATTCGTGCCGAGGCCCAGGTCGGCCCGGCGGAGCTGGTGCCGCGCCTGCGGCCCAAACAGTTCGCCGCCGCCTCGCCCGAGCGGTTCCAGACGGAACTGGCCTTCTACATGCAGTTGGAACAGCAGTTCTTCGACGGGATGCGGCAGTACCTTCGCGAAGAGATTGGCCTGAAGTCCTTGCTGGTCGGCAACAGCGACCACAATCACTACCGCAGCGGCTATCCGTTGGTCGCTTCCACCTCGCGGCTGGACGTGGTCGACAGCCACGTCTATTGGCAGCACCCCAGTTACCAGTACGATCCGCAGACCAACCGCAAGACCGGGTTCTCGATCGCCAACACGCCCATGGTCAACCAGCCGGGCCGCTCGACGGTGGTCCAGTTGTCGCGCACGGCCGTGGCGCAGAAGCCCTTTACGGTCTCGGAAGTCAACCATCCCTTCCCCAGCGAATATGCCTGCGAGGGTGTCCCGATTGTGGCGGCCTATGCGGCCCTGCACGATTGGGACGGCCTGTTCTGGTACACCTTCTCGCACCAGGCGATCGTGGGCGTGCCGCCGCAGACAACGGGCCATTTCGATCTCTCGCCCGACCCGGTGAAGATCAGTCAGTTGGCAGCCGGGGCGCTGCTGTTCTTGCGCGGTGACGTGGCTGCGGCGCAGCAGACGATCGGGCGCAGCTACAGCCGGCAGCAGGTGCTGGAAAGCCTGCGCCTGCCGACGGCCGAGTCTCCCTATTTCACGCCCGGCTTCCCGGCGACGTTGCCGCTGATCCATGCCATGCGCATCGACTCGCTCGACGGTCAGCCCACGGCCCAGTTCTCCTCCACGCCCGAGGAACCGCTGGTGTCCGACACGGGCCAGATCACCTGGTCGGGCGCGGCGGCCAAGCAGGGACTGGTCCAGATCAACGCGCCGCGCTGGCAGGCCCTGGTGGGATATGTCAAGGCTCGGGGGGCGAGCACCGACAACCTGGCTTTGCGTCCGGAGAACGAGTTCTGTGCCGTCACGCTCAGCGCCATGGACTTGCAGCCCATCGCTCAGGCCTCGCACCTGCTGCTGACCCTTGGCTCGCGCGTGGCGAATTCCGGCCAGCAATGGAACGAGAAACGCACTTCGCTGGAGAAGTGGGGGCAATCGCCGCCGGTCATCGATCCGGTTCGCGGCAGTGTTCTGTTGCGAAATCTGAAGAACGCCCAGGCCGTGCGCGCCCAAGCCCTGGATGGCGCCCGTCAGCCGCTGGGCCAGGCGGTGGACTGCCGCCAGACGTCCGACGGGTGGGAACTCCGCCTGGGCGCTCCGGCCACGACCTGGTGGCTGATCGACGTGCGCCGGTAGGTCAGGCACCCTGTGCCCGACGATCGTCTTTCGATCACGTGCCAGTCGTAGGTCAGGCACTCCGTGCCTGACGATTCCCCACCGCGGCCGCCAAGTCCGTGGATCGGGCACTCCGTGCCTGACGACCGCCCGCGCCGGCCAAGAAGGATGCCTGGTGCGGACGTGCTTTCACGATTTCAACTTTTTCAGCAGCCAGGCCATGTTGTGGCCCAGGTTCACCACCGTGTCGATGCCTTCCTTGTCGTTCTCCACCTCACCCTTCTCGCGCCCCACGGCCACGTTCCAATACGTCGAACCGGGCACGATCATCTCGCTGATGAGGAAGAAATAGTTCAACTGCGCGAAGGTGAAGTTCTGCCCCGCGCGCCGCGCCACGACAATCGCCGCTCCCACCTTTCGTCGCAGCAACTCTGGATGGACGCGCGCCACGTAGCCCACGCGGTCCAACAAAGCCATGATCTGCGGCGTGGCCGAGCCGAAGTAGACGGGCGAACCGATCAGGATCCCGTCCGCCGCCTCGAACTTCCCGATCATCCCCTCGAACGCCGGGTCGTACTGCACGCAGCGGATCGTGTCGGCCTTCACGCAACCCCGGCAGGCCATGCAGGGCTTGATCGGCCGGTCGGCCAGCGACACGAATTCCGTCTCGATTCCTTCGGCCGCCAACACGTCCAGGGCTTTGTGAATCAGTATGTCCGTGTTGCCACCCTGTCGCGGGCTGCCCGAAACTCCCAAGACTCTCATGATCGACTCCTCGTTCTGTTCCTCGTGCAAACGGTTGGGCCTTCGCACCCGACCGTCCGGGCCTCCAAACGGCTCAGCATAGCACGCGTGCCGGCGTTTTTCTACCTGGCAGTCCGTGCCCGCCAATGGTATGGTGTTTTCCGCGTGGTTCGCTTGGTCCGTCACCGCTTGCACCCCCGTATCGCAGGTCTGCCATGCTTGCATCACGTACGATCGTCTGCGTCTGCGCCATGTACTTGTGCGTCTGTGCCTCCGTTGCCTCGGGCGCTGAACTGCTGGCGCATTGGCCCTTGGACGAATCGTCCGGCGACGTGGCCAAGGACGTCTCTGGCCACGGGCACGACGGACGGATTTACGCAGCGCGGCACGTGGCCGGCCAGGTCGGCGGGGCTCTGCAGTTCGACGGTCAGAAGGACTACGTGGCCTTGGGCGATTTCGCTTCGCAAGAGACGCTGACCCTGGCCTTCTGGGTCAAGCCCGAGGGACCGGCCACCGATGCCTGGCAAGGGCTGCTCAGCACCATCGGACCGTGGGAACCAGGCGTACTGCACGTCACCCTGCGCAAGGGACAAATGGACATCTATCTGCACGCGGGCCAGCGACAGCGCGTACACCTCAGCAGCCGGCCGCTGGCGCCCGGCTATTGGCATCATGTGACGCTGGTGGTCGACGCGCGCCAGCACACCATGCAACTGGCGATCGACGGTGTGGCGGGCGAGCCGGCCGAGATTCCGCCGCAGATCCAGCAGATCCAACTCGCCCGGCAGGTGCTCGGCTGCGAATCCGACGGCAAGCAGCCACAGCGTTTCTTCCGCGGGGCGTTGGACGACGTGCGGATCTACGCCGGAGCGCTGCAGCCGCAGGAAATCGCGGCCCTCTGCCCCCAGGCCGTTTCCTTCCAGATGCGCGATCCGCGCAACGTGTTGCACGGCCACTGCACCCCCGACGAGGGATACTGCGATCAGCCCTACGTGGTCATCACGCGCGATGGCAACTGGCTCTGCACCTTGACCACCGGCCCGGGACGCGAAGGGCAGCCGGGGCAGCACATCGTCGCCACGATCAGCAGCGATCAGGGACGCACCTGGTCGGCGCCGGTAGACATCGAGCCCTCGGCTGAGCGCGAGGCTTCATGGGTCGTGCCACTGGTGACTCCTGCGGGCCGCGTCTACGCCCTGTACACCTACAACGGCGACAATGTTCGCGAATTGGACGGCAAGCCGATCCGCGCCGACACCATCGGCTGGTACGCCGTGAGGTACAGCGACGATTGCGGACGCACCTGGTCCAAGCAGTGCCTGCGCATCCCGCTGCGCACCACGGCCTGCGACCTGGGCAATGATTTTGCGGGCCGCGTGCAGAGTTTCTGGGGCATCGACAAGCCGGACGTGGTGGACGGCACGGCCTATTGGGCCTTCACGAAATTGGGGAAGCTGCACCTGCAACTGGGCGAGGGGTGGTTCTTCCGCTCCGACAACATCCTCACCGAGCCCGACGCCACCCAGATCCGTTGGACCCTGATGCCCGACGGGGAGCACGGCATGCGCGTGCCCGAGTACGAGTCGGTGCAGGAGGAGCACAACCTGGTGCCGCTCTCAGGCCGGGGCCGTTTCTATTGTGTGTATCGCACCACGTTCGGCATCTCGTGCCAGGCCTACAGCGACGACGGTTGCCGCACCTGGACCCGGCCCGAACCCATGACTTATACGCCCGGCGGACGGCCGATGAAGAATCCCCGAGCCTGCCCCATGCTGTGGCGCACCGCCGCCGGCAAGTACTTGTTCTGGTACCACAACAACGGCGGCAAGACCACGAAGGGCTCCAACCGCAACCCGGTCTGGATCAGCGGGGGCGTGGATCGCGACGGCCGGCTGCACTGGTCGCAGCCCGAGATCCTGCTGTTCGACACCGACCTGAAGCGCGGCATGAGCTATCCCGACCTGATCGAGCAGAACGGCCGCTACTGGGTCACGGAGACGCAGAAGAAGATCGCGCGCGTACACGAGGTCGACCGCACGCTCTTGGAGGGGCTGTGGACCCAGGGCCAGGTCAAGGAAGTGGCCCGTCAGGGGCTGTTGTTGGACGCCGCGGCTGAACAGCTTCGCGGCACTGGCGCGCCTGTGGCGTTCAACGGCGCGCTGGACCTCCGCAGCTCGGGCGGGATGACGCTCGACGTGTGGCTCAAGCTCGCTTCGACCGCGGCCGGCCAGGTGATCCTCGACACGCGCGACCAGCAGGGCAGGGGACTGGCCCTGACAACGGCCGACAAGGGCACGCTCCGCCTGGAACTCAGCGACGGCATCCAGCCCGTCGTGTGGGAAACAGACCCAGGCCTGCTTGCGCCGGGCCCATGGCACCATGTGGTGACGATTGCCGACACCTCGGCCGGAGTGTTGTGCTTTGTCGTGGATGGCGTGCTGTGCGACGGCGGCCAGGCGCGCGAGTGCGGCTGGTGCCGCTTGCCGGCCGATCTGCGCGACGTGAGCGGCTCGCGGAGCGTGCGCGTGGCGGCTGCTCCGAACGTCGAACTGGCGCGACTGCGGATCTACGGCCGGGCCCTGCGCACGTCGGAGGCCGTGGGCAACTACCACGCCGGCCGCTGAGTCGAAGCAGACACCCGCGCTCGCCTGTCACACTTCCTCGCGGCGCACGCGCGGCTTGCGGCGGAGGATGCTATAGACCACCGGCACCAGCAGCAGCGTGGCGGCCGTGGCCACGATCAGCCCTCCGATCACGGCTCGGCCCAGGGGCGCGTTTTGCTCGCCCCCTTCGCCCAGTCCCAGCGACATGGGCAGCATGCCGATGATCATCGCCAGGGCCGTCATCAACACCGGTCGCATGCGCGTGCGGCCGGCCTCCAAGGCGGCCGTCAAGGCGTCTTGGCCTAATTCGCGCTGCCCGTTGGCAAAGGTGACCATCAAAATGCTGTTGGCCGTCGCCACGCCGATGGCCATGATCGCGCCCATCAGGCTGGGCACGCTGAACGTCGTGCCCGTGGCATACAACATCCACACGATTCCCAGCAGGGCCCCAGGCAGGGCCGTGATGATGATGAAGGGATCGAGCCAGGACTGGAAATTGACCACCATCAGCAGGTAGACCAGGGCCGCGGCCAGGATCAGGCCCAGGCCCAAGCGTACGAAGGCGGATTCCATGCTCGCCACCTGGCCGCGGACGTGGATCACGTTGCCCGGCCCCAGTTCCTGGCGATACTTGGCCAGGACCCGATGGATGTCGCGCGCCACGCTGCCCAGATCGCGGCCCTGCACGTTGGCGTAGACGTTGTACACCGGCTGCGCGTCGACGTGATTGACCACCTCGGGCGTGAATCGCCGCGTGAGCGTGGCGAAGTTGGTGAGCATCTGCGGGTCGCCTTGCGAACGAGGCGAAATGGCCAGCGACTGAATGTCGTCCAGCGAGGCCATGTTGCGGATCGGCGTGCGCGACTCGACCAGGTACGAGACGCCGCTGGACGGATCGACCCAATAGTTGGGCAGCACCTGGCCGCTGCCGCTGAGCGAAACGTAGACATTGCTGGCCACGTCGTTCTGCGTGAAACCCAGTTCCCGGGCCCGGGTCTGGTCGACCTCGATGTGCAGAGTGGGCACCCCTTGCACCTGGTGTACGTGTACGTCGTGCAGCCCCGAGACGCTCCGCACGCTTCGCGCGATCCTGGTGGCCATCTCGAAGTTCGTGGATCGTTCGCGTCCCTGAATGGCGATGTCGATGGTCGCTGGCAGGCCGAAATTGAGGATCTGGCTGACGATATCGGCCGATTGGAAGAAGAACACCAGGTCGGGGAACTGGCGGGGCAATTCGCGGCGGATCTCGGCCACGTACTCGTGGGTCGAGCGGCGGCGAGCGTGGTTGAGGGCCACGAGGATTTCGCCGTCGGCCATGCCCGTGGTGGCGCCGTCGCCGAAGGCCATGCTGTAGCTGCGGTTGGGCAGCCCGATGTTGTCCAGGACCAGGGCCACTTCGTCCTTGGGAATGATCTGCCGAATGGCGTCTTCGACCTGGGTGAAGTACTCCTGGGTTTTTTCCAGGCGCGTGCCGGCCGGGGCACGCACATGTAAGCGGAACTGGCCCGTGTCCACCAGTGGGAAGAAATCGCGGCCCACAAAGGGGAGCATGGCGAATCCGCTGCAGGCAGCCACGGCAAACAATCCGAACACGGTCGGCCGATGATGCAGGCACCACTCCAGCAGGCGGAGATACGATGCGCGGAACCGGACAAACGAGCGGTCAAAGAGGTCTTGCACGCGCGCCATGGCTCCGCGCGGCGGTCCGCTCTCCTCGTCGTGCAGGTGTTCTTCGCCCGGCAGAAGGTAGTCGGCCATGGCCGGCACCAGGGTCCGCGAGAGCACGTAGGAGGCCAGCATCGCGAAGACCACGGCCAGGGCCAGCGGCACGAACAGGTAGCGTGGCGGGCCTTCCAGGAAGATCACCGACACGAAGACCACGCAGATCGTGAGCGTGGAGACAAACGTCGGCACGGCGATCTGCTCCGAGCCGATCAGAATGGCCTGGCGCAGGGGCGTGCCCTGGGCCCGATTGCGATGGATGTTCTCGATGGCCACCGTAGCGTCGTCGACCAGGATGCCCACGGCCAGCGACAGTCCGCCCAGGGTCATCACGTTCAGCGTGTGGCCCAGCAGGAAGAGCATGGTCAGCGAGAACAGGATCGAGAGGGGGATGGAGACGGCCACGATCAGCGTGCTCCGCCAGCTTCCCAGGAACATGAGGATCATCGTGGCCGTCAGCAGGCCGGCGATGACGCTTTCCTGAAGGACTCCGGAGATGGCCGCGCGCACGAACAGCGACTGGTCGAAGAGTAACTCGATCTTCAGCCCCTCGGGGGCGATCCTCTGGATGTCCGGCAGGAGCGACTTCACGTTCTCCACGATGTCCAGGGTGGAGGCCCCGCCATTCTTGAGGATCGAAACCAGCGCCCCGCGGTTCCCGTCGCGCCGCACCACCGTGGTCTGGGCGTTGTAGCCGTCGCGGACCTGCGCTACGTCGCGCAGGTAGACCATCGCTCCGTTCACCGACTTGATGGGGATGTTGTTGAAGGCGGCGGCGCTGGTGGGGCTGTTGTTCAAGCTCACCGGATACTGTTGCGTGTCGATCCGCGCCACGCCCGTGGGCGCCGCCAGGTTGTAGGCGCTGATCGACTCCGCGATGTCCTTGGCCGAAATGCCCCGAGCCTGCATCAGGTTGGGGTCCAGATCGACCATCACCTGACGCTCGATTCCGCCGTAGGGCGAAGGCATGGTCAGGCCGCGAATCACCTGCAGTCGCTGACGCAGGTGCCACATCGCAAAGTCGTAGACCTGCGATTCGGACAGGGTTTCGCTGCTGAGGCTGATCTGCAGAATGGGCACGCTGGAAGCGTTGAACTGCAGGATGATCGGCGGTTGCACCCCGGGGGGCATGATCGCCCGGATCGACTGGCACATGCTCGTGACCTGAGCCATGGCCAGCGAGACCGGCGCCCCGGAGTGGAAGTAGACTTTGATCACGGTCACGCCGTTGACGGTCTGCGATTCGATGCGGCGGATGTTGTTCACGTTGCCGCCGATGGAGTTCTCGCAGAACTGGGTGATCCGCTTCTCGAATTCGTCGGGCGCCATCCCGCGATAGGTCCAGATCACGGTGATGACTGGGATGTCGATCTCGGGAAAGATGTCGGTCGGGGTGTTGAAGACCGCCACCGACGACACGAGCACAATCAGGATCGCCATCACCACGAAGGTGTAGGGGCGGTTCAGGGCTACGCGGACAATCCACATCGCGTCACGTTCGAAGTCTGCAGGCCGTAGGCTTGAATTCAGGAAGACCGAAAGCCCGACTCAGGCGGAATTCCGGGGCACGTTCGGGGCGTCAATGCGCCGCTTTCGTCGGGGGAGGACTCTCCGTCGCGGCCGCGGCCACCGACACCTGCTCGCCGTCGGCCAGGTCGTCGGCCGGGTTGAGCACCAACCGCTCATGGCCGCGAATTCCCGACAGAATCTCCACATTCCGCCCGTAATCCCGGCCCAGCTTCACGCTCCGCAGGTGGACCGTGTCCTGGCCATCGACCACGGCCACTTTCAGCCCGTCGGGCCGGCCCAAGAGCACGGCCGCCGGCACCATGTACACGGCCTCCAACCGCCGCACCGGCAACGCCACCTGGGCATAGGTGCCCGGCAACAGCGTATGGTCGGCGTTGGCCAGCTCCAGTTCCAGGGCCAGGGTGCGCGACTGCGTGTCGATGGCCCGCGCGCTGCGCGTCACCTTGGCCGTGAACTTCTGGTTGGGCATCTCCGGCACCAGGACCTGGGCCTCCTGGCCGATTTCCACGGCTCGAGCCATGGCCTGCGGCACATTCACGCGAATCCGCAACCGCTCGGCCTGGGCCACGGCAAACAGTTCCTGCGAATCCGAGGCGTTGCCCGCCGCCACCAGCATCCCCACTTCCGCGCGGCGCCGCGTGACCACGCCGTCGAACGGGGCGCGGATCGTCTTGAACTCCTGGTGTCTCTCCAGACGCCGCACGTTGGCTTCCAGGCTGGAGACGGTGGCCTCGCGGCTCTGAATCTTGGCCTGCGCCGTGGCCACGGTCGCCTCGCGCGTCTTGTATTGCGCCTCGACCGAGTCCAACTCCGCCTGGCGCATGTCCCGGTCGCGGCGGTTCTCGTCCAGGTCCTGGGCCGAGATCACGCGGCTCTCGGAAAGCTGCTCGTTGCGCTTCATCACGCTCAGGCTGAAGGCCAATGCGGCCTGGGCCCCGGCGATCTCGGCCTGCCCCTGCTTGAGCTTGGCCTGGGACTCCTGCAACTCAGCCACCGCCATCGCCAGATCAGCCCGGCCCTGGATCAGGCTGGCGCGCGCCTGGTCCAGTTCCTGGTCCATCTCCGGCGTGTCGATCTCGGCCAAGGCCTGCCCCTGGGTCACGCGATCGCCAATGTCGAAGTGCCACCGCAGCAAGTAACCGCTGACGCGCGAATAGAGATGCGTACTCTGGTAGGCGTCGATATTGGCCGGCAGGGTGATGAGCGAGTCCTGGCTCAACTCGGGCTGCGTCACGCGCACCAGGCGGCGCTGGGCAACCGTCTCCACGGCAGACTTCACCGATGGCGACGCATGCGTCCAGGTCCGCAGCACCAGCCACACCACCACCGCCGATACGGCCAGAACCACCGCCAGTCTGAGGACCAGACTCCCCCAGCCTGCACGCGACGACTCGGGGCTGCAATCCGGATCCTCGCTGCCCGACGCTGCGGCGTCACGGGCAGCCAAGGCGGCATCACCGTCGGTCGGCCGTGTAGGCTCGACGCTCTGGAGCATATCTCGACTCCTCAGAGTGCGGACAATGTACTGGCGGTCCCAAAACCTCGCGCCGCTTCGATCGGGCTCGGCCTGCGCGCTTGACGGTAATGGTCCTGGGAGCAACGGGTGGGCATGATCGTGGCAGCGGTTGGCGGCCCGTGGGGCACAGGCGCGCCGGACGTTCCGGGAATGGGGACCGCGGGGGGTGACGCAAACCTTGACTCCAGGGGGCGCGCGGTCCAGGCCTCCTGAAACATTCAGAATACCATGCCCCCACGTTTTTCAGCCAGTACCAATAAGGGAAGTCTTGCCTGAGCTACCCTTCCCGGTGGGGGTGTCGCGGCCTCATTGGCCAGTCACGAGCACCTCGACCCCAGCAATGACAACCAGGAGCAAGGCAGAGATGATGGCCGCCCCACGGCTTACCTGGCCTTGGGATTCACCCCAGCCGAAGTACTTGCCTTGGCCTTCTCCTCACCGATTTCTTTCTTAATGGCCTCGATATCCAGCTCCTGGATCCATGCCGGCAGGTTCTGCCAAACGGTATGAAAGCCAAACCCGCCTTCGGTCATCTCGCGCAGGGCCGCCTCCTTGGACCAGCCTTGAACCACAATCCGGTACACGGCGCACATGGTTCCCGTCCGATCGGCTCCATGTTGGCAGTGGACCAGGACCGGAGTCCGTTTAGGGTCCGTCACGATCTGCAGAAATTGCACCACCTCTTTCCGCTCGGGGTGCCAGGCCTTCATATAGATGTGCTCATATTCCAGGCCCGTCTGTCCAATCTCATCCCGATCCGAGTGGAACGAACGGAGATTGACCACCGTCACAATCCCCAGTTGTTTGAGTTGGGTCATGCCCTGGGCCGTGGGCTGGGCGCTGCGATAGAGTCTGTCGCTCACCCTGTGCAGATTGGGAACCCCCGGCAACTCGACAGGCTGTGCCCAGGACGTCGGCCGCGTGGCGACCGGCTCACCGCCGACCGCAACGCCCGTAGCTACAACACAGATCACCAGCAGTATGATTCGTCGCATGGGATGGGTGCCTGCCTTTGCAGTGTTCCCGTAGCCACGAAGGGATCGTTGGCCATCCGGGACAGAATAACAAGTGATAAGTCCTGTCTTGCCAGACAGCCGCTGGGACGGGGCTAGCGCGAGTCCGTTTCCGGCGCATCCCAAGACTTCTTCGCCTGCTCGGCCAGCTTCTGTTGGCAGACCAGCAAGCTCCCCAGGCTCTTGAAATGCACGCGTTTCAAGCGGTTCAGGACTCCTTCCAGGTGCGCTGACAAATGGCCCAGCCACTCACCGGAGATGCTGTTGCCCGACAACGGGGGAACCTTGTTGTCGCCGCGATCCACAATCAGCGTGCCCAGCGTCGAACCGGCCGGCACATTGCTCAACGCCGGAGTGTGGGTCGTTTCGGCAGTCCGCAAGGTCTGGGCCAGGCCCATGCGGATCTCCTCCAGCACGCCACGGACTTCGGCAAAGTCTCCTTCAGACAACTGCGAGTTGTGCGACAGCAGGCCCAGCACCGCGTGCAGACGGCCCTGCATCGCCAGCATCGATTGCAGCAGGCCTTGCGCCTGCATGTGGAAGCGGTAGCGCTCCAGCAGTTCGCTCTGCCGGCCGCTGTGCGCATTCTCGTCGTCGTCCAAGTGATGCGCCAGCGAGCCATGGGCCAGGAAGACCTCGCGATCCAGCCCGTGAAAAGCCTCGATCGTGGAATCCAACTCCTTGTCTACCGTCTTCAGCAGCCGGTCTACGTCTCGCATCGAGCATTGCTGGTCGCGAAAGGGGAAGGTCTTGCCCTTCAGCGTCAATTCGCCGTTGGCCAGGCCGCGCAGGAGTTGATACTCCGACTGCCGCTCGCGGAGAGTCTGCACCCGGTGGACAAGATCGGCCGGCGGCCATCCGGCCAGCCAGACCAGGGCCTTGTCGCGCGGCCAGGGCTCGGACAGGCGATCCGGAATCTCGCCCGGGTTGATGAAACGGTCGTCATACAGCCCCTGATACCGCGGGTCATAAGTGCTTTCGGCCAGTTCCGCGTCGATGAACTGCTGCACCTCGGCCGCGGGGCGGGGCGCGTACTCTTCGCGCCGCCCCAGCATCTGCCGATAGAACAGCCCCGTCACCTCCCGCTTCAACGCCGTGGCATCGCCGAACAGCAGCCACGCTGAGCGGTCATCCAGCGCGCTGCGAATATAGATGCGTTTGGCGTTCTGCTCGCGCATGTGGTCGGTGGGATGCGAGCGATATCGCTCGGGAATACCGTCGTCCACCGGCTGAAAGACCTGCACGCGCTGCGCGGGATCGGCTGGCAAATCGGGCGGCAGGCCGGCTTGCGCGTTCTGGCTCAGGCGGCGAATACGCACCGCCGCGCAGCCCTGGTGGTGAAACAAGTCGTCGCTGAACAGGCCGTGATCCGCCGCCGCGTCCAGCGATTGTGCCGCGTCGTTCAGGCAACTGGCCGCGAACTCCAGTCGAGCCAATCCGTGGATCAAGGCGTCGGAACCGGTCATGCTCACTGCCACGTTGTCGGCGTTGAACTCCATCTGCCGGCTGAGAGAGAGGTGCAGCAGATTCAGGCCCTGGTAGCTTCCGGCCAGGATCTTGCGCACGATCCACAACACGCCCTTCAAACCCCATGCCGGGAAAGACACACGCATGTCCTGATTCGCCCAGCCGTCCACAAAGCGGTCCAACGCATCGCGGCTGTAGATCACGTCGTGCATCACGCGGTTGGCCACGTGCAGATAGCTTCCCAGGCCGATGCTCCGCTGGGCGAAGTGGCCGAACTCGTGGGCCAGCACCGCCTTGAACTCGGCCAAGGTCACCACGTTGACCAGGCCCAGGCCCATCAGCAGATCCTTGCCCGGCGGGATGAACAGGTTCAGCAGCGACGTATCGTAGATCAGGGCCGCGTTCACCTCGGGACTGACGTAGATTCGCCGCGGCCGCGGCGCGCCGGCGTCCTCATGAACCCGGCGCACGAAGGCGAATAGCTCGGGAAAATCCTTCTCCGCAAGCGCAAGATGCGCCGCACGCTGGACCCGGTTGCATTTGAAAAGCCCCTTGAACAGGAACAACCACAAGAGCAGCGCCGCCACGGCCCCGCCATATTTCAAGATCAGGAACAGCCCCAGCCCCCGCCCCTTCACATCGGGAATCGGCAGGGTGAGCAGCCAGTAGGCGACGAATCCCGCCGCCGCGACGAACAGCAAATAGAGCAGCAGGAACGCAAACAGGCCCCCGATCATGGCCACGACGCGCAGCCGGTAAGCCCCGTCGAGTTGCGTGATTTCGGGCGCGACCTGGGCCGGCGCCGGCGGATAGAGCGCATGGCTCATCACCGTGGTCTCCTTGAAGATGGCTGCATGGCGCGCCCTCAGCGCGGCGCTCCCCGTCGCCGCGCCAAAGAATTATGGAGTATCTGTGGCCGAATGTCCACACCGGGGCTTCCTCTGCGGAGCGAAGGAACGCGGTCCTTCCTGTGACCGAGGAGATTCTGCATTGCATCCAAAAGAACTCGTTTCTGGCCCGGCGGGATTCCTTGCCGCACCCCGAGCCGTGAAACGCTTGACAACGCGTCTGCAGCGAGTTATTGATAGGCACACCTGGCGCACGGATCGGCCGGTCGTCGACTGGCCGCAGGGCAACACGCAGCGCGCTTCATCCCGAGTTGAACCGTCGATGGAAACCGCGAAGCTTCAGCCTCTCGATATGGCCCTGGTGGCCGCCTATCTGATCAGCGTCACCGCCTTGGGGCTCTGGTTCACGCGTGGCATCAAGAACAGCCGCGACTACTTTCTGGCCGGCAAGACGCTTCCCTGGTGGGCCGTGGGCATGTCGTTGGTGGTCTCGGACATCGGGGCCAAGGACATGATCGGCCTGGCCGCCGACGGCTATCGTTATGGGCTGGTGATGATGAATTTCGACTTCATCGGCTGTGCGTTCCCCGTGCTCGCCGCGGCTTTTCTCTTCATGCCCTTTCTTTGGATGGCCGGCGTTTACACGGTGCCCGAGTATCTCGGCCGCCGCTATAACCAGACCGTGCGGACCTTCTTCGCCCTGATTTGGGCCCTGTTCATGATGGGCACCGTGGGCACGATCCTGGTCAGCTCCGCCGTGATGTTCGAGGCCCTTCTGGGTTGGGGTTTCTGGTGGTCGGTGGGAGTCACGGCGGTCGTCGTCGGGGTGTTCACCACCGCCGGCGGCCTGAAGGCCGTGGTCCTGACCGACGCCCTGTCTTGCGTGGTGCTGATCGTTGGCGCCGCGTTGACTTGTATCCTCGGATTGCAACGCGCGGGGGGGTGGGAAGGATTGCAGACGGCGATCGGCCGCATGGACTGGACGAGCAATCATTTTCACCTCGTGCTGCCCGCCGACCATCCCGCCTTCCCCTGGCCGGCAGTGCTCTTGGGCCTTGGCTTCGTTCTGGGCCCCGCCTACTGGATCGGCAATCAGGCCATTGTGCAACGCACCCTCGGCACACGCAGTCAGAATCAGGCGCGCGCGTCGTACGTCTTCTGCGCCGTTCTCAAACTGGTCTTTCCTGTGCTCCTGGTGCTTCCCGGTCTGATTGGTTTGGCGTTGTTCCACGACCAGCTCGGCGATCCCAGCCAGTGGGAGGAAGGCGTGGGCAACCGGGTCCTGCCGCTGTTGATCGTCAATCTGCTGCCCACGGGCGTGCTGGGGATCGTCGTGGGCGCCTTCATGGCGGGTGTCGTGGCCAATCTCGATTCCTATATCAACTCGGCCAGCACCCTGGTGGTCACCGACCTCTACCGGGCCGTGGTGCCCGGCCGAACCGATGCCCACTACCTCCGCGTGGGTCAGGCGCTGGTGGTCGTGTTCTTGCTGGCGGGCGTGGCCTTCGCGCGGCTGATCCAGCCCGTGTTCGGCTCGGTCTTCGAGGCCTTTCAAACCTTCATGACCTTCTTTCAGGGACCGCTCCTGGCTTTGCTGTTGCTGGGGATGCTGACGCGGCGCGCCACTTCGCAAGGCGGTCTGGCAGGCATGATCTTGGGGGTCGGGACCGCGGTGGCCCTCAACTCCGCGCGGTTCGTCTTCGGCCCTGAACTGGCCGTGTCCTACCTGTGGGTCGCCTGGTGGTCGTTTGTGGCCTCGTTGGGCGGCACCGTCGTCGTCAGTCTGCTGACGCGGCCCTACGATGAGGATCGGTTGCGCGGCCTGGTCTGTTGGATCCCTGTCCGCGAGGAGCCGCAAACATGAGGACTCTTCTGGGGCTCCTGGCCGCCGCGAGCGGCGCGCAGGTCGGCGCGGCCTCGCTCGGGGCCAAGGCCGCTTTTGTCGGCGTGTTCGCCCTGCTCCTGCTGTGGCTGCTGTTTCTGCCGGCGCGCCTCGTCGACGAAGAGGCAGTGCGCCAGCCGTGGTGGCGGAACACGCGATTCTGGGCCGTGCTCGTGACGCTGGCCCAGATCTGGGTCTATGCCTATTGGGGCTGAGCGGCGGCGCCCGCCGCGGACGCGCGCCGCCGTTTTGGCAAACACAGCGACCGGCGGCCCGGGAATCGCTTCACATGGACCTGCCATGAACCGTGATTGTGACTCACCGGCCAGCAGTCCCTTGCGTCTATCTCCTCACCATCACGTCGTTGTAGCGCGCATCGCAGGTCGATGTGTTGTAACCCTGATCCCCAATCCCTAATCCCCAATCCCTTCCTTCCCCTTCCCCGTCTGCGCCTTTCGGCTCAGCACATGGATCGCGCCCGTGCCGCTGTTGAGCACGTACACGCGGCTTCCGTCGGCCGTGGCCTCGACCGTGATCCGCATGCAGCCGCCGCCCAACTCGGGCAGGGCCACCAGGTCCAGGAGTTTGCCGTCCACCGCGTGGCGTTTGATCCGCTCCGGTCCGGACTCCGCCGTGTAGATCGCCTCGCCAACCACGCGCACGTTCTTGGGATTGCAGCAACCGCCGAATCCTTCCTCCTCGCGGCGATCCGTCCGGCCCCAGTGCAGGATCGGCTTGCCATCGCGGTCATAGCGGCTGACGCGATGCCGGCCGCTTTCGGCCACGATCAGGTCGGCGCCAAGGGCCTGGATGTCCATCTGCCCGCAACAGCCGCTCAGCCGATCGACGATCCGCTTGGGCTGCTGGAAATCGTGGGCCACGCGATACACGGCATAGCCCGAGCGTCCTGGCGCCGCCACGAACAGGTCGTCCTCCGTGGCGGCCAGGCCCGTGATGGCGCGTATCCGGCGTTTCATGTGCTCGTCTTCTTCAGTCGCGTTTTGGGCTCGCTGGCGGCTCAAGGCGCCGCCGCTCAGACCGTCGAAGAAGGCTTCCAACAGCGACACGCTGCTCTCGGCCTGGGGCTTCTCTCGTTTCGATTCTTGCTCGCGTCTTCCTGGCTCGTCGTCGACGCTGGCGATCTTCTCCGCGTCCGCCTTCTTGCGCTGCTCGATCAGAATGCCCGGAGCGTCGGATGTCTGCAGCACCCTTCCCTGCGCGTCAAGCCGTGCCAGCTTGCCGTCACCGCCCACAAACACGGTCCCATTACGCCCAGCGCATATCGCCTGCGGCGTGAATGCCAGGGGCCATGTGGCCAATTCCTGTCCCTCGGCATTCAGCACGCGGATCGCTGCCGCGTCCTGGACGGTCTTGGAACGCATCTGGCCGCCTTCCATGACGTAGCTCACGCGCGTCCCCCCGCCGCAGACCAACAGCCGGCCGTCGGGGTGCAGGCAGAAGTTGTGTACACGCTCGTCGCCCGGTCCATGTTTCGAGCCGATCACCGCGGTCTGCTCATGGGTCGCCTTTTGGGCCGCCTCGCGCCGCGCTCGGCGCTCCTCGCGCGCTCGCTGTTCCTCTCGCCGCATCTGCTCGCGAAAGACCCGAAAATCCTCGTCCGACAGCTTGAGGTCCTTCTGCAACTGCCGCAGGTCGGCCTCGCTCATGCGGTCCGCTTGCAGGGGCTCCGGCTGGTCGCCTCCAGCCGCCTGGTCCAGCATTTGGCCAATCGGGCGGGACTTGTCCTGTGCGGGCTTTTCCTCGGCGAGGCAGGGCAACAGCGAACAGAACAGGACCAGAACGGCCGTTCGCCAGCCTGCCATCGGCACAACTCGTCGATCGGTCCACATGCGTCGGCCTCCTAAAACACCCCGCGAATGGGGGTTAATCTGAAGGGTTGCGAATGCTGTGGCGATTCTCGCGGCGCTCGCACCGGCTGTCAAGCAGGTCCGCTTGTCCTCAACCCGGACTGTCCACTTGCATCTTCTTTCCCGTTGCCTGGGTGCGACTTGCGCGACCCCCCGATCGTTTGCCGGTTGGGGTTCCGCAACCTATCCTTGCGCAGCCCAATCCATGTGCCGAGGAACACACGATGCCCAATCTTCAGAATCTCGCTGCTGGCCTGTCGTTGCGTCGCATGACCCTGGACGAATTGCCCCGGGCACTGGATTGGGCAGCGGCCGAAGACTGGAACCCGGGCCTGTTCGATGCCGAGCCCTTCCATGCCGCTGATCCGCAGGGGTTCTTCCTGGCGGAAGTGGACGGCCAGCCGGTGGGATGCTTCTCGGCCGTGGCCTACGACCAGGATTTCGGGTTTGCCGGCCTGCTGCTCGTGCGGCGCGAGTATCGCGGACGCGGTATTGGCGTGGCCCTGGCGCGCGCCGGCCTGGACTATCTCGGCTCGCGCACGGTGGGCCAGGATGGCGTGCCGGCCAAGCAGCGGCTCTATGCCCGACTGGGGTTCACCACGGCCTACACCACGACCCGTTTCGCCGGCACGGTGCCCATGCTCCGCGAGCGCGCCTGGGATACCCCGGCCTGCCTGGTCGACCTGCGCACGCGTGACCTGAGCGAGTTGGCCGCCTATGACCGCACCCTGTTCCCGGCTCCGCGCGAAGCGTTCCTGGAAGCCTGGATCCGCCAGCCCGGCACGGTCGCTCTGGGCATCCTGCAACTCGGCCGCCTGGTCGGTTACGGCGTGGCCCGATCGTGCCGGGTGGGATTCAAGATCGGTCCCCTGACGGCCAGCGAACCCTGCCTGGCAGAAGTCCTGCTCCAGGGACTGCTGGCCCATCTGCCCGGCGAGACCGTCTTTCTGGACCTGCCCGATCCCAATGCGGCCGGGCTGGAACTGGTCCGACGTTGGGGCATGCGCGCCGTGTCGCAAACCGCACGCATGTACCGCGGCCCCGCCCCGCAAATCAACCTCGCCCAGGTCTTCGCCGTCACGAGCCTGGAATTGGGCTAGCCGTTTGTCATCGCTCCTGCTCGTGCTCAGCCGCCCGCGGCGGTGCTCGTGCTCGTAATCGAAAAGCAGTTGCGATCACAGAAGCCATGCTCGACTACGATCGGCATGGCGCCGAGTCCGTCTCAGAATCGCCGAAGCGCGTCGATGACGATGACGAGCACCGCCTCGCTGAGCACGAAGAAAGCCGCCGGTCGGGGCGTTTCTGCGCGAATCCTGCTGCTACTTCCCGTCGAACCGGGCCGGAACATACTCGACCATCCGGTTGAGATAGTCTTCGACGTGCCCTTTGGTCTTGCTCCGCGCCTTGCGCATCGCCGGCAGGGCAGGACGCGCCGCAGGGCCCATCCGGTCCAGAACGCCCATCGCCATCAAACGCACGATGGCCGAATCGTGTTCCAGCCCGGCGATCAGCACAGGCAGGGCCTGTTCCGGCTGGCCCGCCTGGGCCAAAGCCTCGGCCGCCGCGATGCGCACGCTGGGCGAGGCATCCGTCAGCGCCTTCTGCAGGGCGGGAACTGCCGCACTCGCCGAGTTGCGGAGCCCAACCAATCCTAGTGCGCCCCACCAGCGGATCTCGCTGTCGTCGGCCTGGAGCAACTTCAACAGTTGCGGTATCTGGGAGCGGTCCATGGCATTGGCCACTTCGGCCGCCGCCAACAACCGCGGCAGAGGGTTGTGCTTCGGGTCTTGGCCCATCTCCCACGGCGTGTTGGCGGCCGAACGCTCGTTCAATTCATACTCCGGCAGCAGCCCCAGGTCGTGGGTCTGCCCCATCCATTGCAGGCACTCGGCGCGCATCCGCGTCAGCGCGGCCTGGTGCTGCGCGTCGCCGGCCAGATTGTGAACCTGGTGCGGATCGCGCTGCATGTCGTACAACTCTTCCACGGGCTTGGTGGGCTGGAAGTAGCGCGCCTGGATCGCATTCAGTTTGCCCTCGTTGGCCAGTTGCCGCCATACGCGCATCGTGGGCATCTCTTCCGTGTAGCTCACAAACTGCGCCCAGGTCACGTGCGGCATGAAGTTGCGGAGGTACTGGTAGCGCGCATCGCGAACCGTGCGGACCATATCGTAGCGTTCGGCCATGCGGTCGCGGATGCCATACACGTATTGCCGCGCCGGCCCGGCATGCGCGCCCAGAAAGGCCTGCCCTTGCATGTGCGGCAGGGCTTTCAGGCCGGCCAGACTCAAGACCGTGGGGGCAAAATCCACAAAGCTCACCATCCGCTCGCACGTGCTTCCGGCCGTGCCCGGGGCCCAGGCCTGGTACTTCTTTGGGAAGCGGATCATCAGCGGGACGTGCAAGCCATCCTCCCAGATCCACTTCTTGCAGCCCGGCATGCCGGCGCCGTTGTCGCCGAAGAAGAAGACGATCGTGTCCTCGGCCAGGCCGGCCTCCTCCAGTTCCCGCAACCGGTCGCCATGCTCGTAGTCCATGGCCGTGATGTTGTCGTAGTAGCGTGCCCAGTCCTGGCGGACTTCCGGCGTATCGGGATGGAATGGTGGCAGTGGCGCACGCGCCGGATCGTGCCGCTGCTGGGGCGTCAATCGGGCCGTGTTCTTGGCGTAGCGGGCCTCGGGCACGCGGATCTGGCTCTCGTGGCTCACCGTGGCGTTGAACACGGCGAAAAAGGGCTGCCCAGGCTTGCGGTTGCGCCAGTGGGCCTTGCCGCTGCACTCGTCCCAAGCTGTGGCGGGCGTGGGGAAGTTGTAGTCCGTCTTGGAATTATTGGTGCAGTAGTACCCGGCCGCACGCAAATACTCGGGAAAGCACTTGATCGCCTCCGGCAATCGCGTGGTGCAGCGCATGTGGTGGCTGCCCAGCGACGAGGGATACACGCCCGTGATCAGGCACGAACGATTGGGAGCGCACACGCCGGTGATTCCGTAGGCGTTGGTGTAACGTACGGCCTGCGTGGCAAAGCGATCCAACTGCGGCGTGCAGGCATAGGCATCGCCGTAACAACCCAGATTGGGGCAGATGTCCTCGCAACTGATCCACAGGATGTTGGGACGCGTGGCAGCCGCGGTCTCCGCCGCGGCCCATTCGGCCGGCGGCAAGAGCCACAGCCCCAGCAGGAACGCTGCTCTCCAGGTCCGCGGAACAGATCGATGTCGCATGTTCGGCTTCCTTTGCATGTGGGTGGCGCGACGGTTGCTGTTGGCCATCAACCATCGCTCACCATACCTGCCGGCGCAGCCTGCCGCAATAAGCAGAGGGCAGAGGATTTCGAGGGCAGCGAAGAGTCACTCCAGGGCTGGGACGAAACAGAGGGGGCGTCCGTGACCTCGGGCGACCACGGACGAAGCGGTGTCAGGCTGCCATCTGCCTGGATCGTGCGGCGAAGCGGAGGCTTGCCGCCGTGCCTGCCCGGGGCTCAGAGATTGGCCTCGACCCGCACCCCGACGACCAATGCGTCGTGGTGGATGCCGCTGGGCCGGACGATGTACTGCAGGTCCGGCTGGATGGCCAGCCCCTCGCGGAGTCGCGCCTTGTAGAACAACTCCACGGCATTCTCGCGGGTCTGACCGGTGAGTTCCCGTAACGTGGGACTGAATTCCACCAGGCTGAATCCCAGGCCCAGGGTGTCTTGGTCCCGGCACGGCAGCAGTCCCCGAGACAGCAGCCCACCGCCAAAGGCCCGGTCGATCTGATTGCGGTCCGGAGGCGCCCAACTGAACTGGAAGAAGGCGCCCAGCCCTTGGTCCGCGCTGCCCGCCTCGCACAGCAGCATCCGCTCGGCGGTGACGTACAGGCCGAAGTTGTTTTCAAACACGCGGCTCGCATCCACGGCCTCGGTATGACTGCTGCTGCACCAGCCACCGAACCGAATCAGGGTTCGCCGCGCGTCCTCGTGGTCCGCAAAGGGCTGATAGTCGGCCTGGCCGATGAAGAAGACGCCTCGGCTGGTTGTGACCAACCACCACTGGTTCACATCGCGCCCCTGGTCGTAGGCTCCGCCGCCCAGCCGCAGCTTTTCGCTGACCTGGTACAGCGATGAGACTCCCATCGTCTCAAAAGGCCAATAGGGCATGGGAACGTTGGGCAGCGTGATGAACGATGAATTCACGAAGTCCTCGCCCATGTCGGCGAAGGCAAAGTCGGTATTCGGGTCCTGGCGGCCAATCCTGACGGACAAAGCGTCCTCGTCGAAGGCGTGGCGATACCAGTACTCTCCCAACTGCGTCACGTCTTGCGGCTTGGGACTGGTGTCGAGGTCGCTGTAGAACTGCGCGTCCCCGACGAAATCGCGGGTTAGGGTGCGACCGTGGCTGTTGTGCGCGTACACGCAAAACGTGCCGCCGGACCACCACCCTGCGCGCCCCGTGTCCAGGCTCAAGGTCAGGTCGAAGTTGCCGCGATAGCGTGTGGCCCCCTTGGTCGCGATGCCTCCGCGCGCGTTGTTGAAGACCTCGCCGAGGTACAAGTATTCGGCCGTGATCGAGCCCAACTGATGCCAGCCCGGTCCGAGCAGCGTGGCTGGGAGATCCTCCTTCTTGGCCTCATCCTCCGCTTCCTCGGCGTTGGAGGTAGCGTGTGCCCGGTCTGTTTTGGGCTCTTCGAAGGGGTTTATTTCTGGGGGTGCAGCTTCATGGGGTCGCTCGCGAAAGCTCGTCGTCATGACGCGGTTCGATCCGGCTGTTCCGCTGGCCTCCGCGGGCCCATAGGACTCGGATGCCCACGTCGCCGGTCGTGGGAACGGCCATTCTGACGTTGGCTCGCTAGTCCAGGTTGGCGCGGCCGCTTCGGGCGTTGGAGAATCCCCCCGGCATAACACCCCACTTGCGGCAATCACCGCAGCGAGCACTGCCGCAACCGGCAATTTGGGAGTCCCTGCGTTCATGGAGCGCGAAGCAATGGCCAACCTGGAAAGTGGCAAAAAGGTGGGCTCGTCTCGGACTCATCGGCATCCATGCGCAGGGAACTGAAGCTTGTGCTTGCCGACACGGTTGCAGCGGTCGTGAGGACGACCAAAGAAACCGCCGTTTCTCGCCTAGATGTGGCGTAATTTTGTAGGAGTAGTCTGTTTGCATCGGCTCGTGGAAGCCGTCAGAAGCGGCTCGAGCTGGCGTCTTGTGTGGGCGAGGGTCGCATGTCCTTACGCAGCCAGGTCGTGATTCTGCTGCTGCTCTTGTCGCTCGGCTTTGTCGCCATGACTTACGGTGTGCAGACACTGGTCGTCATGCCGACCTTCGCCGATTTGGAGCGGAAAGAGGCGCTGCGCGATCTGGATCGCTGCGCAAACGCGATCGGCCGCGACATCGAACTCCTCTCCCATTCCACCCTGGACTGGTCGGCTTGGGACGACATGTATCAATATGTCGAGGATCGCAACGCGCGCTTTCTTGAATCGACACTCAATCAGGAAGCCTTTCGCGCGGCCAACGTGAACCTCCTGGCAGTGCTCGACCAGAATCATCGAGTCGTCTGGGGTGACGTCCGTGACATCTCGACCCTCGCGCCCCTTCCTGCGCCCGACGTCCTGGAGATGATTCAGAAGGCCCATCCGGCGATCAACTTGTTTCAGGGGACCGACGCGAGCCATGCGGGCCTGCTGCCCACGAGCCGGGGCCCCCTGCTGTTCGCCTCGCGACCGATCGTCACGTCCAAGAACGAAGGGCCGATCCGCGGATCGATGATCTTGGGGCGCTTCTTGACCGCGGCCGAAGTCCAGGGAATCGCCGAGCGAACGCACATCGATCTGGCGCTGTGGGACGTTTCATCGAACCAGGTCCCCCTCGACGTGCGTGGCGATCTGGAAGACCTTCCGGCGGTCGGAGAGAAGACGCTCGTGACCTGCAGCCCAGAATCGCTCCACGCTTATACGGTCCTGGACGACCTTTTCGGCCAGCCTTTGGTCTTGCTGCGTGCCGCCTTGCCGCGGGAGGTCACCGCCCAAGGCAGCGTCTCCGCCAGGCTCGCCACCGTCTGCAGTCTCGTGGGCGGGCTGGTCACCTTGGGGGCGGTGGGGCTCGTGCTCCGTTGGCGGATTGTTGGCCCGCTGCGACAGGTGTCCACGCACGCGGTCCGCGTGGGACGGCATGATGACCTGAAGGCCCGTTTGAACCTTGACCGGAGCGATGAGATTGGGGTGCTCGCGCGCGAGTTCGACAGCATGGTGGCCAGTCTGGCTGAGTCCCGCAAACGCGTGCTCGACACGGCACACCGTGCAGGAATGGCCGAGATCGCCTCCGAGGTCCTGCACAATGTGGGCAACGCTGTGACCTCCGCCAACTGCTCCATCGAGGTGCTGGAGGACCGTCTTCGCCATTCCAAGCTCGCGGGCCTGCAGCGTGCCGCGGCCTTGCTCCGGGAGCAGGCCCCTCAGGCGGCCGAGTTCTTCGCCCACGACCCGCGCGGCGCGAAGCTGATTGAGTATCTCGTGAATCTGTGCGCGGTCTTGCAGGCAGAGCAGGCCGCCAATCAGTCGGATGCTCATCGCTTGCGTGAGAATGTAGCGCACGTCCGCGACGCCATCGCCGCCCAGCAGACTTTCGCCGGGCGCAGCGATTTTCGCCAGGAAGTCGACCTGGCAGCCCTGGTGGACGGGGCCCTGCAGTTGAACTTCGACCAGTTGCGCGCCGCCGAAATCCAGGTCCAGGTCGATTTGCCGCCGCTGCCGGAACTGCTCTTGAATAAGAGCCAGGTGACCCAAGTCCTGGTGAACCTGATTCGCAACGCGATTCAGGCCATGCAGGACCAGCCCACCGACACCCGGCGCCTGACCATCACGGCCTATCCCAGCGACGACGGGGGACTCGAAATGGAGGTTCGCGACACCGGGCACGGCTTCAGCGCGCCGTTGCGGGACAAAGTGTTCGCTCCAGGTTTCACCACCAAGCCCACGGGCAACGGGCTCGGCCTGCACTACTGCGCCAATGCCGTTCAGCAAGCCGGCGGCCGCATCTGGGCCGACAGCCCTGGACCGGGACAAGGCGCCACGTTCCGCATGTGGCTGCCCCGGGTGATGCCCGCCGTAGCCGTCCTGACCTGACATGGCCCGACCATCCCAAGCGCTTTCCGTTTCCGTAACGACGACCTGAATCTCGCCTGCCGAATATGGCCACCACCGCCCATCGCATCCTGCTGGTTGACGACAACCCCTCGATTCACGAGGACTTCCGGCGAATTCTGCAGGCGGCCGACGATGATCCGTTGGCGGCGTCGGAGGCTGAGTTGTTCGGCGGCGCCGCGCCTCCATGCGATTCGGAAGCGTCTCCAGCCGCGTTCGATTTGCAGTCCGCCCTGCAAGGCCAACTCGCTCTGGAGATGGTCGAGGAAGCGGTCCGCGACGGGCAGCCGTTCAGTGTGGCCTTCGTGGATGTGCGCATGCCCCCGGGCTGGAACGGCATCGAAACCATCAAACGCCTGTGGCAAGTCGATCCGGACCTGGAGGTCGTCATCTGCACGGCCTACGCGGACTATTCCTGGAAAGAGATCATCGCCGAACTCAAGTACACCGATCGCTTCCTGATCCTCAAGAAGCCCTTTGATGTCATCGAGGTTCGCCAGTTGGCGACCAGCCTCACCGCCAAGGCCATCCTGAAACGCGCCCAGCGAAGCCAGGTCGCGCTCCTGGAGCAGATGGTCGAACAGCGCACGGCCGAACTTCTCGCCGCCAAGGACGCCGCCGAACAAGGCTCGCGCGCCAAGAGCGAATTTCTGGCCAACATGAGCCACGAGATCCGCACGCCCATGACCGCCATCCTGGGATTCGCCGAGCTACTTGTGGACGACGCCACGGATCAGACGCAGCTCGAAGCGGCCGCGATCATCAAGCGGAACGGCGAGCACTTGCTCGGGGTCATCAACGACATCCTCGACCTCTCCAAGATCGAGGCTGGCGGCCTGCACGTCGAACACATCGCTTGTTCTCCTTGCCAGATCGTGGCGGCCGTCCTGTCGCTGATGCGAGTTCGCGCCAAAGCCAAGAACCTCACGCTGCGGAGCGAGTACGAGGGCCCCATTCCCGAGACAATCCAGTCCGATCCGACCCGGCTGCGGCAGATCCTCATCAACCTCACCGCCAACGCCCTCAATTTCACCGAACTCGGCGAGGTCCGCTTGGTGGCACGCCTGGTGGATGCCCGCTCGCCCGAGCCCAAGATGCAGTTCCAGGTCGTCGACACTGGCATCGGTATGACGCCGCAGCAGATGGCGGCGCTCTTCAAACCGTTCACCCAAGCCGATGCGTCCACCACGCGCAAGCACGGTGGAACCGGCTTGGGCCTGGCCATCAGCCAGCGGTTGGCCGAGAAACTGGGGGGCGAGATCACCGTGCAGAGCAAAGCTGGGCAGGGGAGCACCTTCACGCTCACCGTGGCCACGGGACCCCTGAACGATGTGGCAATGCTGGAGGAGCCGCGGGAATCTCATCCGTCCGTGGACGTCCCCCAGCCTAGCCAGCCCGCCACTCGACTCGATGCGCGTGTCTTGCTGGCCGAAGATGGCTTTGACAACCAGCGACTGATTGCCTTTGTGCTGTGCAAGGCCGGAGCCGAAGTCGTCGTGGTCGACAACGGGCAGATCGCCTGCGAACATGCCCTTGCCGCGCAAGAAGCAGGAGAGCCGTTCGATGTGATTGTGATGGACATGCAAATGCCGGTCCTGGACGGCTACGACGCCACCGCCAGGCTCCGTGCGGCCGGCTATACCAGCCCGATCATCGCGCTGACGGCTCACGCCATGCGCAGCGATCGCGACAAGTGTCTCCAGGTCGGCTGTGATGACTATGTGGCCAAGCCGGTCGATCAGAAACGGCTAATCTCCGTCGTGACACAGTACGTAACGAGGGAGAAGTCATCCACGGCCCCCATCCCCAGCGTTGGATAAGGGGCTGCGCGCCCGAGGCCTACGCGGCGTCTACCCGGTCGTGACCATGCGGCGGACTCATTTCAGGACTGTCGGCCTGCATACCCAGCCGTTGTCGCGCCTGGAAGGACCCGCACGCCACGGCCATGCCCTGGACGATCCGAGGCAGAAATTCTGGCGGCGGCGTTCAGGCCGTCGTGTTGCTGGCCACGGCCACTGCCGGGGCGGGGTTGGGGGCGAGCACTTTGGGGCCGGTTCCCGAACC
>CALARR010000379.1 GCA_937889015.1 uncultured Planctomycetales bacterium
GCCGGAATTCCAGAACACCGCCGGACAGCGGAACCGATGCCGATGAACACAGACAACGACCGCCGTCAGAGCCGCCTCGAAGACGCCCCCCAGACCACCGTCGCCTCGAGCGGCCCGGCCGGGTGCATCCGCCGCCCGGTTCCGGGGGCGGTTCTCACCGGCATCTTCAGCCGGAATGCCTGGGGCTGGTGGATCTGGTTCCTCTTCATGGCCGGAATCGTGCTGTCGACCGTTGGCAACTCACCAACGGCCGGCGACGTATGCGCGATCTACATCCAGTCGGGTAGAGACCTGCTGGCGGGCCAGCCCCTGTACGCCGAACCCTATTTCATGTACCTGCCCACCGCGGCGTTCTTCTTCATCCCGTTCACCTGGGGCCCCTTTCCCCTGATGGCATCTTTGTGGCGGATCGTCAACCTCGCCGTGTTCGCGGCGGGCGTGTTCAAGCTGTCACAAACCGGGCGTCTCGATGGACTCGCCATCTCTTTCGTGCAAATCTCGGCCATCGTCTGCTTGCTCGCCATTGGCGGTGCAAAGAACGGCCAGATGAATCTGACCATCGCCGGCCTGCTCATGCTGTCGGCCGCCGCGATGGAGGAATCGCGGACGTGGACCGCATCCGCCCTCATGGCCCTGTCCCTGACGCTAAAGCCCACCGTGCTTCCGTTTCTGCTGCTTGCCGCGGTGGTCCACAAGTCGACTTCATGGCGGACGGCCCTGCTGGCGCTCGCCATGGCGCTTCTGCCCTTCCTTGCTCAGCCCGGCGAGTACATGATCCGGCAATACGCCGACGTGCCGCGCATGCTGCACGATACCGTCAAGATGAAGGAAGGCATGGTCTACCCCGCCATCACCGGGCTTCTGAACGCCTCCGGAATCCACGTCGGCGATGCAGGGCGGCTGGCCCTCCGCGTCCTGTTCGCCCTCGCCGCTCTCGCAGCATACCTGGCGGGCCGTGCCCGGCTGAAGGAAGCGGCCGACCGCAGCCTGCTGCTCTACGCGATCGCCGTGGGTTATATCCTGCTCTTGAGCCCCGCCACCGAACGCAACACCTATGCGATCTTCGCCCCTGTCGTAGGGATCACACTGTGCCTCGCCGGCGCCAGACGCCAACGCGGCGTCCAGGCCCTGTTGTGGCTCGTCATCCTGAGCGGCCTCTTGTCGCACACCATCCAGAAACTCCTGTCCGATGCCCCGCTGGCCTACATGGTCAAGCCGGCAGGCACGATCGCCGTGATTATCGTCATCCTTTGCAGCACTTTCGGGCCAGGCCAGATCAACAAGCCACAGACGCCGCGGGGAGATCAATAGAGCCATCGGTGCCACCGCGCACGGCTTGGGTTCCTCTGGCGGCGCGGCGGTGGATGATGTGCTCCTGGCATCCATGCCGTCAAAAGCGAGCAGAAGATGGTCAGACCGAGGTGGTGTTGGCGCGGAGGAACTCCGCCACGGCCGATTTCGGCATTTCGCCGCGCGCGACGGCGAACACCAACTCGGCATACGCGTCGCTGTCGGCATTCAGCCGCAGGTTGTTGAGTGCCAGGAAGACGTAGGCCGCTGCGGCGCCGACGCGCTTGTTCCCGTCGATGAAGGGATGGTTCTGAACGACGTGGAACAGATAGGCCGCCGCCATTTCGCGCAAGTCGCCGTGCAGCCACTGGCCGCGAAACGTGGCGGCGGGCATGGCTGTAGCCGACTGCAGCAAGCCCCAGTCACGCACGCCTTCGCATCCGCCGTAGCGCGTGATCTGGTCCTGATGAACGGCGACGATCTCGTCCAGCGTCAAGAACGTCGGTTCCACGCCGTTACTCCGCGAGCCGTTTGAGCGCCTTGCCGTACTGTTGGTTGCAGGCGGTCAACGCATCCTGGAACCGTTTTCGCCGCCGCTTGTCCTGCGCCGGCGTCACGACCAGCGCCCGGCCATCGGTGGAAATGTCAAGCGCGGTGTCTTCGTCAATCCCCAGCAGTTCCAGAATGGACCGGTCGATCACCAGGGCCAGGCTGTTGCCATGCCGGCTGAGCTTCTTGGTCAACATCGGGTCCTTCTCCGCTCAAAACCATGCCTTACGAATGGTATACCATTGTAGCACCATCCGTCGATGGAGGCAAGCCAGAGAAGAGGGTGGGGGCAGAGGGGACTCTCCGCATTCCCCATTCCGCACCCCGGTTTCCGCTTCCCTTACTCCGCCTTCTTCAAAGCGCTTCGCCAGGCCCCAAGCTCCTGGCCAACACCCTCGCGCCCACTCTTCGCGATGCCCGGCGACAGCATCCCCAGGTTGCGCCGCAGACCCCGGGATTGCCCCACCTCCTCGGCCAGCTTGGCGATCTCATCGGCGTGCCCCACTGCCTTCTGCAACAGCTTCACATCGCCCGTCGCCTGGTACGACGCATAGGCATCCCGGCCACGCCGCAGGTGTTTGGCGTAATGGAACTGATCGATGACGGGCCGCAGGCGGTCTTGGATTTCCGTGGAATCGGCACTCGCCCAGGCCTTCTCCAGCAGGGCTTCGCCCCGATCGGCAACCTCGGGGGTGATGTACGAAATCAGATCCGCAAGGTCCGTCGCACGCGTGTCGTGCTGATACGCATGCGGATAGGCCTCCCGCGCCTTCTCCAAGGTCTGATACAACTGCTCGACGTGCGCCGCCGACTTGCCGTACATCCCTTGGTAGAACGAGGTCATCTCCTGCCGGATGTCGCAGGCCGGATTCCACATCGCGCGCGCCCCGGCATAGTACACCGGCAGGTACATGCCGGGCGACGTGGTGGACTGCAATTCGAAATAGACGCCGCCCAGCCGGTAAACGGTGTCGATGTCCGCCGCCACCTTCTCCACGGCGACCAGCGGCAGAGAGCGGAACTTGGAAAACGGATAGTAGTCGTACACGCCCAGACCGCCCGGCGCGATCTGATTCCATTCCCGGCATAAGGCCAGGAAGTCCTTCTTCAGGGCGCTGGTGTACGGGTGGAAATAGTCGAAGGGCGACGGACTGTGCGTCACCACCACGACGATGTTGGCTAGCTTGAAATCGATGCCCTTGGGGTCCAGCGTCGCCCCATAGGCCAGCGTGTAGAACTTCTTGTCCGGATAGACCCGGTTGACTCGGCCGGCCACCTTGGCGACAAAAGCCATCCAGGCCCGGCTCACGTTCGGAATGTCGTCGTAGTAGTCCGTCTTCCCGTACAGCTTCAAGCAGTCCGCGCACTGGCAATACCGCGTGCCATCGGCCTGCGTGATGGGAAAAAGCTCCACGTCGGGATGCGCGCGGATGTATTCCAGCAGCCGATCCGCGTAGATTGCTACGGCCTTCTCCGCCGAGAAACAGAACTGCTGCGAGTGGGTGTTCAAGACCGCCTTGCCGCTGGCGTCCCGGGCAAAGATCTCCGGGTGCTGGGCGTAGAGTTCCTTGGTCAACAGGTATCCGGCGACGTGCGTGCTGTTGATCCCGCGCACGCCGCCTCGTTTCTCGACTTCCGCGGGGAACTGCGGCAGAAGATCGCGGTCGTTCGCCAGATTGACCTTGTTCTTCACAGCCCAGTCGGCGCACTGCAGATCCCACTCGCTGGATCGAGACACGCGCAAATAGCGCAGCACGCGATACTTGATCCCCGGCGACTGGACTTGCTCTCCGAGCCGGAACGAAATGTCCTGGCAGGGAGGAACGTGGTCGATGCCCGGCGCTACCCAGCGGCATCCCAGGTGTTCCAGAAAGGCGTACACCGCGTACAGGGTGGCGCGGTCGCAGTTCCCAACCAGAACCAACTCGTGGTCGTTTCCCGACAGGAGAAGAGTCTCCACATCCGCCTTGGCGATCTTCTCCGCCGCCTGTCGCCCCCGTTGCGTACGCCCCACATAGATCGTCTTCGCCGCCGCCGCTTCCTTCTCCTTGCCAACCGGGATCTCCTGCCCGGACATCTGCCGCAAGTAGCGTTGCAGCTCCTCGGCCGCAAATTGCTCCGTGCTGCTCGCTCGTTCCGGGACGACGATCAGACAGGAATTGTCCTGCGAGGCACAGGCCGCCGGATTCGGGGCCAATGCTGCGGCCAGGATCACCGCACAACCCAGAACCGTCCATCGCAATGATTGCATGTCACGTTCCTTTCGCACCTTCTTGATCGCGGCATTGTCAGGCCCGGCCGAAGAACGATCTCCGTACTCCTCACGCTCCGCGTGAGGACTGCCGCAAAACTGTGCTTCGGTTGGTCCCTATGGATCTCTGCACTGTTAATGAGTCCTGTATTACTTAGGGAACGAGGGCGACCGACGGGAGCCCGGTTTCCCGGGACGGAACGCTGCGAAGTGTTGCACAATCAACAACGGAATCAATAATGGCCCCGGCCGACCATCGGGAGGCCGGTTTTCTAGGGTAACCGCCGGGACAGCTACGACATCCCTTTTCTGACACTCAATAATGACCCAAGCCGGGATCGTACCAGCGGCCCTGCGCTGCTGCAAGCCAGTGGCAGCTCGGGGCCAGAAGATCTGCGAAGTCCGTGAATTGTGTCATTCTGCAAATCCCACCCGCTTCATCATATCCCCCCATCCAACCCTCCTTCGTGTCGTTGTGCCTTGTGGTCCTCCCGTCCTTTTCCCTGTCCCCCCTTTTCCTTTTCTCCTTTTTACACACATCAGGCGTGCCAACCGGCTCTATCCCATCCACTCCTCCTGTCATTGTAACTTTGTGGCTCCCCTCCTCATCGTGTCCTGCGCAAAGTTGCCTGTCCGTTGCGCAATCTTTGCTTGACGCGGTGGAGCGATGCCACTAGCCTTGACCTGAGAGTACCAACAATACGGCGAAACAATAGGGACTCCATCCATGATTCATGCCCAAACCTCTGCTCGCAATTTCGGCCGCTACCGAAACGCCACGCACCGCGCCGCGCCCCGGGCCGAACCGTCCGCTGGGCGCAAGCATCGCTTGCACACAGCCGGATGGCTTACGCTACTGGCAGCGGTCTTCTTCTGCATCGGTCACGTCCCGGCCACGGCCGCACACGCGGCGTCTGCCACTGCGCCCGCGTTCGTCATCGTGCCGCCGCCGACGCCCAGCGTGGCCGAGGCGCGCAAGATCGTGGTCGACTACATGCTGCGCATGGCATCGCAACGCTGGATCTGCCAGAGCACCATGGACTACACCAAGGAGAAGCCTTATACGAAGACCCTTGTCTACCAGCCGGGCGTGGCCTACGTTGGGCTTCCCTACGTGAGTCACCACAACGGCGTGGAGGCGTTCAGCCGCTACCTCGACGCCAAGCAGGTCTACACCGGCCCCGTTTCATTCGCAAAGTGCCTGGGAGTCACCTGCGCCCCGGCCGTCAAGGTCGCGTACCGGACCGTGTCGCCGACCGTCTCCTTCGGCGGCACGCCGAACATCCTGCCGCACGCCCGAACCGGCACCGTCGCGGTCGGCGATTATCACTGGGACGTCCCCACCCCGGCCAATGCCACGCTGACCAAGGACATCATCGAGAAGAGCACGCCCAACGTCATTCTGGAAGCCTACGGCCTGCTGCAACCGGCCGACACCGTCGCCTCGCGCACCAGCGCCGGCCCGTCGCAGATCTTCGGCCATGCGCGCCTCGTGTCGTCGCAGCCGGTGGTCGTGCGCACGGCCGGCGGCAAGATCGATCCTGACGCCAGCTCCCTGCACGTCATCGAGCAATGCGGCAGTTTCGACAAGACGGCGCAAGTCAACACGACCTGGCGCGTCAACAAGAAGTACACCTTCGCCGAGCTGCTCAAGAAGAACTACGTGCCGCTCACGCTGGAAGAGTTCAAGACCGGCCGGATGGCAGACGCCCAGGTCGAAGTCAACGGCCTGACCGGGCCGGAGTCCATCGCCTCGGATCGTCCGCTGGCCGGCGTGGTGACGTCCAACTTCGTCATCAACGAAGTCGACGCGATCGTGTCTGGCCCAGACGGCCGCGTCGCCTCCCAAGCCAGGTACTTCCCCGAAAAGAAGCGCTGCGAACTCGGCGGCGAGCCCTTCGACCATGACCTGACGAAGCTGCCGGCCGGAACCTATCGCTTTGTGCTCACGGTCAAGATCGGCTACGGCGATTGCACCGGCGCCGAATACACGTTCCAGAAACGATAGAGACGCTCCATCCGCTCCGTCGTCCACGCATCGCTGTCCCGAAACTCCGGAAACCTTGGGTTCGGCGCGGGTGACACCGGGCAGCTAGCGCTGCTCCGCTTTGTCCAGCGTTGATTTGTCATCCTTCTTCATCGTGAATGCCCTTGGCCGTGCGACGATCGAATGCCGCGCGACGGGGCCGGAACTTCGTAGCGGCACGGCGCAAGCCGTCCGGTGTCGGTCTTGTGGATTGGCAGGCAGATTTTGCAGTCTGCTCAGTTGGGACCGGAAGGCCTGCGCCCTTCCGCTTCGGCTTGGGCTTCGTTATTGATTTGCTTTGGAGCCGCCCGCGTCCTGTGCTTCGAGGGTGTAAATGATTGCCGCGTCGAGTGATTCGTCGTCGAACAAATAACGCACGCTCCCCTTTCGTGTCCACCAATGTTCACGAAGGCTTGCCTCGGCGACACCCTGGCAGCGCTGTTGGTCTTTCAACTTGCGGGTGCTCCACGCTTTCAGTTGATCTCGAACCTGCTCTCCGGTGTGGCTAGCTGCCGAAACCACGGCGTGGCAATGGTTCGAGCGGCAGTTCGCGGCGTGGAGATGCCATGCCCGAAGCGTACAATGCCGCGCAATCGTCTCCTTGACCATCGCACGTTGCGTTTCGTCGAGAACGACCGGTTTCTCCAACATCTTCTCGCGGCACCAGTCCGCCAGCAACGGTTGTGGAATTTGATCGCCTTTGTGCCACTTGATCCAGCCTCGTCCATCACCCGGCAGCCAAGTTCCGTAACAAGTCCACGTCAAGAAGTAGGCGAGTGGATCGTCAATCATGGCGGAGTTCTAGCGGTACGGCGCAAGCCGTCCGGTTTCGTAAGGAAGGATGGTAGTCTCTATCTATAATCGGACGGCTTGCGCCGTCCGGTTCCGGTTTCTATTCTTCATAGGCTCTCAACCCCGAGATGTCGAGGCCGCCGGCGCGCTTCTTCAGGAGCGGGACGAGGTCGGCCATCAGGGCCGATTCCTCTTCCGTGCGCGCACGCCAGCCGAGGTCGAGGGGGGCGAGCAGTTCTGCGAGCTGTTCGCCATCGAAGAGCATGCGGTTGAGGATCAACGCCGACGCGGCCGACTTCTCTTCGGCAGCGCACGCAAGTGCACCCAGGCAGACCGTCACCAGGGCGGCTGAGGACAAGAGGCAATTCGCAGCAGCACTCATAGCACGTATGGTCTTTGTGGCCAGGGGATCGGCAGGGCCACCGAGAGGAGCCTGGCTACGCTTCAGCATGCGGCTCCCACCGGGCAAAAACAAGGCCATTTCGTATCCAAGGCTTGCCGTTTCGTGTCCCCTGCCGCCAAGGCCCGGCTTCGAGGCGTGGCGCGTGATCCCGGCCGGCCCGATCACGAGTCATTTGTCAGCGGACGGTAAGCCTGCGAGGGCGAAACCTGAGGTGGCCGTGGGGCCCGACTGTTCAGGGACGCGAGATCCAGAGGAGGGGACAGCACAGTGGCCTGGCACAGTGCCTCCGAATGATCAGTAGTTCACGATCAGCAGTTCGGCGGTATCGCGATTCTTCGAGTTCAGGTTGATTTCTCTGCGGCCGTTTACGGGGATCATTCTATACCCTTTGAACAACGCCCGTACAAAAGGAGTCTCGCTATTGCTGACAGCCCACCGGACTCCTCGGTGATCGAGTTCCCTACACACGGCGGCCAATCGGACATGATCCTTCTCTCGAAACTGGAATCTCGTGTACCGATTGAAGTCGGAGTAGCCGCCCAGTCTGTAATATGGCGGATCGAAGTATATGAAGTCTCTTGCGGTGGCTTCGGCGACCCCCAACTCGAAATCGCAGCACCTAATTGAAACGTGTGCGAAAGCCATTGCTACCGCCCCGAGATTTTCGGGGTCGTAGTAACGACGGTTGTACGCCCCATACGGGACATTGAACTGGTTGTGGCGGTTGACCCGGTAGAGTCCCCTGAAGCAAGTCTTGTTCAGGTAGATGAGGTGAGCGGCTCGGTGGTGCAGGTCGAGGTCATCGGGACGAACACCACGGATTCGCATGTACTCCTCTTTGGTATTCTTGAGGCGATCCAGGATCTTCGCCACCCGTTTCCAGTCGTCCCGGATAGCGGCATACGTGTCGATCAGCCATTCGTTCAGATCGGCGACGACAGCTTTGCGGGGCCGAAGCGTCAGCAATACGCTCCCCCCACCAATGAATGGCTCGTAGTAGACGGCAAACTCCTCGGAAAACTGACCGACGAGGAAATCGGCCAGAGCCTGCTTGCCACCCGCCCACTTCAAGATCGGCTTCAATACTGCGTTGACTTCCATGCTCAAATGATACTCATAGTCTGTAGACTGTCAAGTAGCATTCTGTTTATCTCATACGCATGCAACCCAAGAACGACCAATGCCTTGCCTTCGGCAGAGCGGTACGTAAATTTCGCACGGCGAAGGGCCTTTCGCAAGAGCTTCTGGCGGACAACGCCCGAATCCACCGCACCTACATCGGCGGAATCGAACGCGGGGAAAGAAATCCCACGCTGACAATGATCTTCCGGCTGGCGGCGGCTCTCGATGTGGCCGTTCACCGTCTGTTGGAGCAGGCAGAAGAAGGGGACGCGTGAACCACCGCCCACGCCTTCGGAGTCGTCTCCCGCGCCTCTGGATCAAGACGTTGTTGGTGACGCGACCGAGTGCGTAACCGGACAGGATAGCATGGAAGGACGTGTCACTCGTGCCAACGCACACGATCTACGTGATGGACAACAAGGAGTTGACTCGGCTTTCGTCCGACAGCGTTCACCTCACGGTCACGAGCCCGCCGTATGTCACAACGGAGTTCAAACGCGGGCAGGAGTTTGACTACGATGGGTTTCTCGCACATTTCGCCGAAGTGTGTCGAGAGTTATTCCGGGTGACAGTCGCCGGAGGTCGCTTCGCCCTGAACATCGCCGACATCGTGACCAAGTACAGGTACTCGGATGACAAGACAATATCCCGTGTGCCTCTTGGGAGCGACACGTTCCAGATTGCCCAGCAGGCCGGATTCCGTTTGCTGGAACGTTTCATCTGGGACAAGGGATTCACACGGAACTTCGGCGGTCCATTGTTGGGAAGTTATCCATACCCGATGAGCATCTTCAACAACAACTACTTCGAGTACATCTTCGTCCTGCACAAGCCGGGGAAGCGAAAAGTCAAGCATGCTGTTCGAGAGGCGAGTCGCTTGTCACTGGACGAATGGAGGGAATGGGTGCAGCAGTGGTGGAGGATTGAGAGCATCTCGGAGAAGTTCAACTGTCACGGAGCGATCTTTCCGCTTGAGATCCCGATACGCTTGATCCGCATGTACTCTTATGTCGGCGACACCATCCTCGATCCGTACATGGGAACAGGGGCGACGATGCTGGCGGCGGATCGCTATGGTCGCAACAGCATTGGCTTTGAGAGCGACCCGAAGTGTGAGTATATGATCAAGCGTAGGATCGAGTTCGAGCTGCGTCCGCTCATCGAGAAAGTGCCGGAATACACCCTGATCAAGGACTAGAGCATATGATCATTGACGCTCATTGGAGACGCCTGGGATGGCGACATGCTGTATGGGATCTTGTTCGATACTACTGCTCGCTGCGTGGGAAAGAACAGCAACAATGGCTCGATGAGCTTGCCGATACCAAGCAGATGAAGGTGGGCTCTTCGGAGCATCTCCCCATCAACGCCGCTGAAATTCAGACGCTGCTTGATTACCTCACAACGCGTGACAAGCAGATCAAGCTCGCGATGGCACGGCTTCGGACAGAGGAGGAAGCCGTTGCCTTCTGTCAGAAGAACAAGGTATTGGTTGGGACAACGGCCACACAAAATGCAGAGCACCACCAATCCCCCAAAGCCCTCGTTGACGCACTGACGTTCATCGCCGAGAAGGTGTGCGCCAAGAAGGGCGTCACCGTCGAGCCGAATCCTCAGCGACGTTGCGTCTGGTGTGCGAAGAACGGGCTTCACGTTACCGCGCGGAACCTCGATGGGGCGATTCCCTCTCTCGCAAACCCCACCGTCATTTGGGAGGTCAAAGAGTATTGGGGGAAGACGAAAGGCGGCAGCAAGATGAGTGACGCCGTTTACGAATGCAATCTCGTTGGGCGCGAGCTTCGCGAGTTCGAGGAGCGGACGGGAATCAGCGTTGTTCACGCGGTGTTCATCGACGGAAAGGAACAATGGGCCGTGCGCAAGAGCGACTTGGCAAGGTTCATCGATCTTTCCTACCAAGGAATCATCGATTATCTCTTCGTCGGCAAAGAGGTTGAAGTCGAGTGGAAGAAGACGCTGCTCACGCTCTTGGCGTAACAGGTAGCCTCTGCAGAGGGCCGCATACAAGCTGAACGGCGAATACGCCGGTATTCCTTACGGTCGGCGTCCTGTCCCAATGGCTTGGGGTGGAACAAGCAGGATTTCGGGGGCTGCGAGTGCCCAGTCCGTCTCTTCTGCTGGGTCCTGCACCGCGAATGAACCGAGGGCGACCATCGGGAGCCCGGTTTCCCGAGACAGAACGCTGTGAAGTGTTGCACAATCAACAACGGAATCAATAGTCCACCGGCACCACTTGCACGCAGTCGGCGTGGATCAGCCCCTCGGCCGCTGCCGCAGAGAGGGTCACCGAGGCCGGCACGTCGGGCCGGAAGGTCCAGCACCCCAGCCGGTGGAAGCCCTGGGGCAGTTCCAGCCTGGCCTGCTGATCGAGCGTCAATCGCTGTTCCCCTTCCACCGCGCCGGCAACGGTCACGGGCACATTTCGGGCCCGATTCTCGTAGGGAATGTACGAAAGGCGAACCTCGTACCGGCCCGCCTTGGGCACGCGAAAGTCGTAGCGGATGCTCGCCGGCGTTCCACCCCACGCGCGCAGGTAGCAATCGCCCACGTAGCCCGGCAGATTCTCCGACGCCCACCAATAGCCCGACGCCACGGCCGTCACGTCGTCGACCACGATCCCGTCCAGGCTCTTCACCGGCACATGTTCTTCCTTCCGGTTCGTGGCCACCCGGCGGATGGCCGGCTGTTGTCCGCCGTGCCGTTCCTGACGCGGGGCGATCTTCTCATCGACCGCCAGCGGCGATTCCAGCGACAAGCGGCGCAGGTTGTGCGGCTGGCGCAGAAGCTCGGCCAGTTCGTCCCAATGGCGCTGGTAGACGCCGCGCGGATTGGCCTCGTGTACCTTCGCCACATAGGCCGCCTTGCCCACCACTTCGCCCATCATGCCGCAGTTGCGCATCACGCGCACCGTGCCCAGGGCCTCGTGCGTCACCGAAATGCAGCGCCCGGCCATGAACAGATTGGGCACGTTGCGCGAGTAGAGGCACCGGTAGGGAATCAGGTATCCGTGCACGCGGTCCTTCAGCGGATGAACCTCGCAGCGCGAGATGAACGGATTGTCGGGACACTGCTGCTCGTGCGACGTGCTGGGAAAGTGCAGATCGATGCCAAAGACCGTGGGCACGCAGCCGTCGGGGAAGCTACGCCACGCAAGGATGTCGTCGCGCGTCAGGATCACATCCCCTTCCAGCCGGCGCGACTCGCGCGTTCCGCCCACCGGGCTCACCCAACGCAGCACGGCGTCGGCGTTTTCGGGCTGGCTGCGGATCGCGGAGAACGCCCCGTACACCGCGCGCAGGTTCCAGTCGCGCGTGAACTCGAGTTCCTCGAACGGGGCCCGGTCAAAACCGCTTTCCCAATACCATTCGCCTTTCCAGAAGGTCTCGCCCTCCAGCAGCGATCGCGAAACGCGCGTGCGCGGGAAGTCGCGGTCCTGTTGGATGGCCAGCGCCCAGGGCGTGGCCGGCCACGGCTGCGGCGTCGACGCGTGCTGCCAGATCCACAGGTTGCTCGTGCCCATGCGCCCCTTCTCGGTGATCTGGAAGGCGGCGCCGGCGAACTGGCCCAGGTGGCCGTGCCCCGTGCAGTCGGCGAACAGCAGCCCCCGGAATCGCCGTTCCGCGCCCGTGCGGCAGTCCAAGGCCGACACGCTGCGAATCGCACGCGTGTCGGGATCGCAATCGGCGGCGAACACATAATGGTTGAGGAACAGGGCGATGTTGGGCTCGCCGCGCACGATCTTTTCCTTCCAAGCGTCGCCAAAGTGCTCGGCCGCGGCCGGCGAGTCCGGCGCCCGATCGGCGAACTCCTCGGTGATCTCGCCCACGTGCGCGAACGCGCCGCGCATCGTGCCGCCATCCGACCACACGCGCACCTCGGAAGACCCGTTGCCCCCCAACATCGGGCGGTCCTGAAGCAACGCCACGTGCAATCCCTGGCGCGCCGCCGAAATGGCTGCCGCTATGCCCGCGTAACCGCCCCCCGCGACCACCAGGTCGTATTGCCCGGCATCCACCGGTTCGGCGCGCAGGCCCAGGATTCGGCGGCGAAACGCGCGCAGTTCCGGGTCGCGATCGGGCGGTGTCAGCGTCGTGTCGGTGGTGAAAAGCAGGGCGTCGCAACGGCCGTCGAACCCGGCAAGGTCCTGCAACTCCAGTTGTAGAGGGCCGGCCGGCAGCACGACCGATTCCCCCTCCTGCCAGTGCCATTTCGCGCCGCGCGTACCGAACTCCTCCGGCAAGGGCTTGCCGTTCAGCGCCACCCGAAAACGCCCCGGTGCTCCGGCCGCCTGCCAGGGCGCCACCCAATCCTTGGTCCGCACCAGCACGCGCCATCGTCCGGCCTGGGGCAGGTGGACCGTGGTCCGCGCCGGGGCCACCGGTTTTCCCAATCCGTGCGCCATCAGGTACGGCGACCCGATCTCCGGCAGAAACGTGAACTGGCTGTCGGTGATCCAACCGCCGGGCTCGGCAAACGCCTCCGCCTCAACGAGCACCGTCGCGACCGCCGCCGGCTTCTCTTCGGCAGCGCACGCAAGTGCACCCAGACAGGCCGCCACCAAGGCGGCCGAGGACAGGAGGCAATTCGCAGCAGCACTCATAGCGCGTATGGTCTTTGTGGCCAGGGGATCAGCAGGGTCGCCCAAAGGACCCTGTCAGGCTTCAGCATGCGGCTCCGACCGCGAAAAAACAAGGCCATTTCGTATCCAAGGCTTGCCGTTTCGTGTCCCCTGCCGCCAAGGCCCGGCTTCGAGGCGTGACGCGTGATCCCGGCAGGGCCGAACACGAATCATTCGTCAGCGGAGCGACGAACCACTCAGTCTGCCGACGAAGAGACCGCCGCGATCCAGGCCATACAACAGAACAGGACGAGCCAGAACACCCAAGGGGGAGCAGTGTCGCTGCTCGGCTGAACGGTTACTCCACAACAATCATCTGCTGTACGATCTCCGGATCCAGCGAGTCGGAGAGTTCCTCGACGGCGCCATCGGCCATGGTAACTACGGCCACGTGGCCATGAAAGCTTCCAAGAGCCTGCTCCCGGGCGTCGTTGATGCGGAAGGACATCCGGTCGAACTCCAGGTCCTCGGGTTTCATCCACGGAACACCGGAGTTGGTCTCTGCCAGCATCACGGTCATTGCCAAGTGGTGGCGCACGTCTGATTTCGCACGCCCCAAGCTTCCCGGAAACATGGTTCTGGGACCGACGACGACCCGGTAGCAGGTTTCCGTCGGGCCGAGCGATCTATTTGCGGGGCAACAATAGACGACAGGTCTCTGTGCAGCTATGGCCTGGTTGTGTGCGCTGCCCCAGGGCTCATCGAGTCGGATCTGGCGGTATAGGTCTTGCCGTCCCAGATAGGGCAGCAACAGCACACGCCAACTGTGCAAGCGGGCTCCGCGCTCGTCGAGAGTGAAAGCCGGCGGGTATTGGCCATGGACAGCGTGATACGCTTGCATGGCAAGGAAGATCTCCCGCTGATTGCACATACATCGCGCCTTGCGCGGATTTGTCTTAACCGCGTTGATCGCCGGAATCGTGCCGCAACAGAGAATCAAGGTCAGGCCGAATCCGGCGAGGACGAGCGCGATCTTGGCTGCGGGGCTCGGCCAAGATCCCACGTCTTTGTTGATCGCGGTGGCAGTCTGGCCACAGTTTGTGCAGACCCAACTCTGCCCCGCGTGGGGCTCGCTGTCCCAGGGCTCATCGATGTGGATTCGCGTTCCACAATGCGCGCAGGTGAAAACCATCGGCATGAAGTGCTTCACAACGAAAAGCGGCAATCCTGCACGGCAACCAAAGGCGAAGAATGGGGTTCATCCCCGTGTCCTCGTCCTCAGGTCCACTCGCGCCCTGCCGGCACACCGCTGAAAGCTGATCGCTGACAGCCGACAGCCGACAGCTTGCGTCCCTCAGTAATTCGGTGTCGGCGGACGGTAGTCGCTGATGTCGATCCCGCGGAACCACCCGATCGTCTTCTGCAGCCCTTCGCGCAGCGGCACCGCCGGTTCCCAGCCCAGGCGCTTGCGAGCCAACGTAATGTCCGGTTGCCGCTGCGTCGGATCGTCGGCCGGCAAAGGACCGTACACCAGCTTCGAACGCGATCCGGTCATCTCCAGCACCAACTCGGCCAACTGCTTGATCGTGAACTCGCCCGGATTTCCCAGGTTCACCGGCCCCACGAACGTGTCCGGCCCGTTCATCATCCGGATCATGCCTTCGATCAGGTCGTCGCGATAGCAGAAGGAGCGCGTCTGTTGCCCCTCGCCGAAAATCGTGATCGGCTCGCCGGCCAGGGCCTGCCGAATGAAGTTCGAGATCACACGCCCGTCGTAAGGGTGCATGCGCGGGCCGTAGGTGTTGAAGATCCGCACCAGGCGGATATTCAGCCGGTTCTGACGGTGATAGTCCATGAACAAGGTCTCGGCCGCACGCTTGCCCTCGTCGTAGCAGGCGCGCGGGCCGATGGGATTGACCGAGCCGCGATAGGTTTCGGGCTGGGGATGGATCTCGGGATCGCCATAGACCTCGCTGGTCGAGGCCTGCAGCACCTTGGCCCGACAACGCTTGGCCATGCCCAACACATTGATCGCCCCCATGACCGAGGTCTTCATGGTCTTGATGGGGTTGTATTGATAGTGGCCGGGCGCGGCGGGGCAAGCGAGGTTGTAGATCTCGTCCACCTCCAGGTAGATGGGCAGCGTCACATCGTGGCGGATGAGTTCGAAGTTGGGCCGGCCCAGCAGGTGTTCCACGTTCGATTTCTGGCTGGTGAAGAAGTTGTCCAGACATATCACGTCGTGCCCCTGCTCAACCAGACGCTCGCAAAGATGCGAACCCAGGAATCCGGCTCCGCCGGTCACCAGAATGCGTTTCAGAGATGGCACCAGACTGTTCCTTTTTCAGGCAGAGGGAAGAGATCCCATAGCAGATGGGGGTATCTTATCAGGCAGTAGACAGGAGGGGAATCGCGCTGGGGCTCTACCACCTCTCGCCGCGCGCCGTGGCGCGAACTGCTGGGCACCACGGGTGGCTTGTCCGCCCGTGCTCCTGCACGTGGCATGCCGGGTGACGTGCACGGTGCCACGCCGGGTGCCATGCCCACGCTTGTCGTGGGCATGCTGAAGCTTGAGACAGTCTGGCCACGAGAACACTGCCATGGCAGCCAGCCATCTTAGGCTGCCTGCGGTGCAGACCCTCAATTCTGATTCACTACCCCAGCGGCCATCTCCCGGTCCAGGCGATGGGAACCTAACCAAATCCAGAATCCTACATCCAAAACCCAACATCCCACATCCAATCCTCCCCACATGGATGCAACAACCCGTCCGTTCTGGTGGCACCGGTGGCGTGGGCTGTTGCGTTATGTAAGGCTTTGATGTCAAACGACTTGCGTGCATGCAACACACGGCTGCTCGCACGTAGGAACACCGTGGGGCGTTGCATGTTGCTTGGCTGCAATCGCGTCGGGCCGGATTCGAAGCGCGCTGGGTGCTGCGCGTCGCCTGCCTACCCGCGGATCTGCTCTGTTCCCCGTCTTCCCCCTTTGCCTTCTTTCCTTCTTACACACAAGCCTGGCAGAAGTGAGGAGGATGCTCGCAGATATGGATTTGCACCCCCCAAGACCGAGCCTGTCGACAAGCCACCGCGCCGAGATTAAGCTGGAGGTTTCCGCGTCCCCCAACCCCGCTGATGAGCGGAGGGACGCCCGTCCCGAGGCACCCCGATTCTGCCTGAGAGATCCGGTCCATGAACGCCAAGCGCATCCTGCTGAGTGAGAGTGAAATTCCCAGTGCCTGGTACAACCTCCTGGCCGACTTGCCCGAGCCGTTGCCGCCCCCCTTGCACCCGGCTACGAACAAGCCCCTAGGGCCGGCCGACCTGGAGCCGATCTTCGCGCGCGCCTTGATCGAGCAAGAGATGAGTTCCGAGCGTTGGATCGAGATCCCCGACGAGGTGCGCCGCTGCTATGCCATTTGGCGTCCCTCGCCGCTGGTGCGGGCCACGGGCCTGGAACGCGCGCTGAAGACGCCGGCGCGGATCTATTTCAAGGACGAGAGCCACAGCCCGCCGGGCA
>CALARR010000380.1 GCA_937889015.1 uncultured Planctomycetales bacterium
ACACCTCGATTCATATCGAGGAATTCGACATCGAGATCCGCGAGACGAAGCTGGGACGCGAGGAATTCACGCGCGACATTCCCAACGTCAGCGAGAAGATGCTCCGCAACCTGGACGAGAACGGCATTGTTCGCGTGGGAACCTACGTGCGGCCGGGCGACGTGCTGGTGGGCAAGGTTTCGCCCAAGTCCAAGACGGAACTGACGCCGGAAGAGAAGCTGCTGCACGCGATCTTCGGCCGGGCGGGTGAGGACGTGAAGAACGATTCGTTGGAGGTGCCCTCGGGCATCGAGGGGATTGTGATTCACACGCAGAAGTTCTCTCGGCGGATGAGTCTCTCGGAGGATGAGCGGAAGAAGTTCGAGAAGGAACTGAAGGACGCCGAGGCCGAGGGCAACGCCAAGATCGCCGCCACGTTTGCCGAACTGGTGAGCCAGATCGAAGGCGTGCTGGGGCGCAAGTTGACCGACGAGGACGGTTCGCCGCTGGTGCAAGACAAGGAGCACCGTTACCTGGCCGAGCAGGCTCAGCAGTTCAGCCTGGACCGGCTGGACATCCGCAGCCCGCAGCGCAAAGCCGACGTCGAGAAGGTCTACAAGACCCTGTGGCCTGACGTCGAGGCGGCGATCGACGCGCGCGACCGCAAGCTCAACTCGATGAAGCGTGGCGACGAACTTCGCAGTGGCGTGCTGCAGATGGTGAAGGTGTATATTGCCGCCAAGCGGGTGATTTCGGTGGGCGACAAGATGGCCGGCCGGCATGGAAACAAGGGTGTGATCTCCAAGATCTTGCCCAAGGAAGACATGCCGTTTCTGGCCGACGGGACCCACGTGCAGATTCTGCTCAATCCGCTGGGCGTGCCCAGTCGTATGAATGTGGGCCAGATTCTGGAGACGCACTTGGGTTGGGCCGGGGCGAAGTTGGGCTTCCAGGCCATTACGCCCGTGTTCGACGGGTCCACGGAAGAGGACATTCGGCGCAGCTTGGCTGAGGCCGGTTTGCCTTCCCACGGCAAGACACCGCTCTGCGACGGCCGCACCGGGTTGCCGTTGGAGCAAGAAGTGACGGTGGGCTACATCTACATGATGAAGTTGCACCATCTGGTGGATGACAAGGTCCACGCCCGGAGCACGGGTCCCTATTCGTTGATTACGCAGCAGCCGCTGGGCGGCAAGGCGCGTTTTGGCGGACAGCGGTTCGGGGAGATGGAAGTGTGGGCGTTGGAGGCCTATGGGGCGGCCTACATCTTGCAGGAGTTGCTGACGGTGAAGAGCGACGATGTGGAAGGCCGCACCAAGATCTACGAGTCGATGGTCAAGGGCGAGAACACCCTGGAAGCGGGCACCCCGGCCAGCTTCGACGTGTTGACCAACGAGATTCGCGGTTTGGCTTTGAACATGCAATTGGAGAAGGGAAGGGTGTAAGGGAGTGACGAGCGGTCGCCGGCCTTGGCGGGCTGCGGCCGTGGCTGTCTTCGACTTCCGTGTTTCGCATTCGCATTGAACCATCCGCGACCCCCGGATGAAGGAGTGATCTAGTGAGCGTCGGTGAAGCCTCTTACGACCGCGTTAACGACTACGCGTCGGTCAAGATTTCCTTGGCCCGGCCGCACGACATCCGCAGTTGGTCCTTCGGTGAGGTGAAGAAGCCGGAGACGATCAACTACCGTACCTACCGGCCTGAGAAGGACGGGTTGTTCTGCGAACGCATCTTCGGCCCGGAAAAGGACTGGGAGTGCGCCTGCGGCAAGTATCGCGGGATGAAGTACAAGGGGATGATTTGCGACCGGTGCGGTGTGAAGATCACGCACAGTCGCGTGCGGCGCAAGCGGATGGGGCACATCGAGTTGGCCGCGCCGGTGATCCACATTTGGTTTTTCAAGGCCATGCCCAGCCGCTTGGGCACGCTGTTGAACATGAAGACCACGAGCCTGGAGAAGGTGATCTACTACCAGGACTATGTGGTGATCGATGCGGGCGGAACACCGTTGAAGCGTCAGCAGTTGTTGACGGAGGAGGAGTATCGCGCTGCGCGGCAGCAGTACGGCGAAGGCACGTTCCAGGCAGAGATGGGTGCGGAGGCGATTCGCAAGCTTCTGGTGGCCTTGGACCTGGTGAAGCTGTCGCAAGAGTTGCGCGTGGAACTGGCGGAGACCAACTCCAAGCAGAAGAAGAAGGACCTGATCAACCGGCTGAAGTTGGTGGAGTCGATTCGCGACAGTGACAACCGTCCGGAGTGGATGGTTCTGGACGTGATTCCCGTGATTCCACCGGACCTGCGTCCCTTGGTGCTCTTGGATTCGGGCAACTTTGCCACGAGCGATCTGAACGACCTATACCGGCGGATCATCAACCGCAACAATCGGCTGAAGAAGTTGATCGACCTGAATGCGCCGGAAGTGATCATTCGCAACGAGAAGCGGATGCTGCAGCAGGCGGTCGACGCGCTGTTCGACAACAATCGCTGCAAGCGGCCGGTGCTGGGTTCGAGCAATCGTCCGCTGAAGTCGTTGACCGACATGATCAAGGGCAAGCAGGGACGGTTCCGCGAGAACCTGCTGGGCAAGCGCGTGGACTATTCTGCGCGAAGCGTAATCGTGGTGGGCCCCAACCTGCGTTTGCACCAGTGCGGGCTGCCGAAGAAGATCGCCCTGGAGTTGTACCAGCCGTTCATCATCCGGCGGCTGAAGGAACTGGGCCACGCCGACACGATCAAGAGCGCCAAGAAGATGCTGGAGCGCAAGGACGAGGAGGTGTGGGACATCCTGGAAGAGGTGATCTACAACCACCCCGTGATGCTCAATCGCGCTCCGACCCTGCACCGCATGGGTATCCAGGCGTTCGAGCCGACGCTGGTGGAAGGCAATGCGATCAAGCTGCATCCGCTGGTGTGCAAGGGATTCAACGCCGACTTCGATGGCGACCAGATGGCGGTGCATTTGCCACTGTCGATCGAGGCTCAGGTCGAGGCGCACACGCTGTTGATGGCTACGAACAACATCTTCAGCCCGGCCAACGGCGCGCCGATCATCAGCCCGTCGCAGGACGTGGTGATGGGATGCTACTACATGACGGTGGCGCTTCCGGATCGGAAGGGCGAAGGCATGTCCTTTGCCAGTCCGGAAGAGGTTGACCTGGCGTTTGCCTTGGGCAAGGTGGACCGGCACGCGATGATCAAGGTCCGGTTGTCCGAAGGCCGTCGGGTGAAGAACAACCTGGGCGTGCAGCCGAATGGGATCGTCGACACGACCGTTGGACGCGTGCTGTTCAACCGCATGCTTCCCGAAGGGATGTTGTTCTACAATACGCACCTCCGTTCGGCGGACCTGGCCACGGTCATTTCCGACTGCTACGAGATCCTCGGCCGCCGAGCGACGATCGACCTGTTGGACACGTTGAACCGCATCGGCTTCAGCGCGGCCACGCTCAGCGGTCTGTCGTTTGCCACCGACGACCTGATCACCCCACCCAGCAAGAGCAAGATCATTGGCAACGCCGAGAAGCAGGTGTTGCGGATCATGAAGCTCTATCAGCGGGGCATCATCACCGAGGGCGAGCGTTACAATCAGGTGCTCGACGCCTGGACCCACGCGCGCGAGCAGATCACCACGGAGATGATGCAGGAGTTGGAGGGCGACCGTCGCTATCCGGGATATGTGAATCCGATTTACTTGATGGCGCATTCCGGTGCCCGTGGTGGTGTAGAACAGATCCGGCAGTTGGCCGGTATGCGTGGTTTGATGGCCAAGCCGTCCGGCAAGATCATCGAGACGCCGATCAAGGCCAATTTCCGCGAAGGGCTGAGCGTGTTGGAGTATTTCAGCTCCACGCACGGTGCGCGCAAGGGGTTGGCCGACACGGCCTTGAAGACGGCCGACTCGGGGTACCTGACGCGCAAACTGGCCGACGTGGCGCAGAACGTGGTGGTGACCTGCCACGATTGCGGCACGACGCAAGGCATCACGAAGGGGGTTATCTACCGCGGTGAGAAGGTCGAGGTGAGCTTGGCCGAATCGGTTCGCGGACGAGTGAGCCGGGCGAATATCGTCAACCCGATCACGGACGAGGTGATCGTCCGGGAAAGCGAACTGATTACCGCCGAGGTTGGGCGTCGGATCGAGGAATTGGGCTTGGAACGCATCCAGGTCCGCAGTCCGATGACCTGCGAGGCGTCGCTGGGCGTGTGCGCCTTGTGCTACGGCATGGATCTGTCCACCGGATCGTTGGTGGAGCAGGGGATGGCCGTGGGGATCATCGGGGCGCAGAGCATTGGTGAGCCGGGCACACAGCTTACGATGCGGACGTTCCACATCGGTGGCACCGCGGCTCGCGCCGTGGAAGAGAGCGAGATCCGCGCCAAGCGCGCCGGGCAAGTCAAGTACACCCGGTTGAAGGTTGTGCGCAACGATGCCGGCCAGAACATCGTTCTCACGCGGAATGGCGAAATCCTGATTTTGGACCCGAAGGGTCGCGAACTGGAGAAGTACGAGGTTCCCGCGGGCGCCAACTTGCTGGTCGAAGAAGACCAGGCCGTGGACGTGGGCCACGTCCTCTGCCAGTGGGATCCGCACAGCATCCCGATCCTGGCTGAAGTGGGTGGAAAGGTCCGCTACGAGGACGTGATCGAAGGTGAAACGCTGCGACTGGAGAAGGAAGCCAGTGGCAATGTCCGGCGGCTGATCATGGAGCACAAGGGCGACCTGCACCCGCAGGTCGTGCTCGAAGACGCCAGCGGCAAGATCTTGGATTTCTACTACCTGCCGGAAAAGGCGCATATCGAGGTGAGCGAAGGGGACCAGGTTTCGGCGGGCACCTTGCTGGCCAAGACGCCTCGCGAAGTGGCCGGTACGCAGGACATCACCGGCGGTCTGCCGCGAGTGACAGAGATCTTCGAAGCGCGCAAGCCGAAGGACCCGGCCGTGATCGCCGAAGTCGATGGGTACGTGGAGTTGTTGGGCGAGAAGCGCCGTGGCAAGCGTACGATCATCGTGCGCAGCGAGACGGGCATCGAGCGCGAGCACCTGGTGAGCCACGGCAAGCACCTCCGCGTACACGCCGGCGACTTTGTGCGGGCTGGCGAGGCGCTGGTCGACGGGCCACTGGTGCCGCACGACATCTTGCGGATCTCCGGCGAGGAAGCCGTTCAGCAGTACCTGGTGCGCGAGATCCAGAACGTGTATCGCAGCCAGCGCGTGGAGATCAACGACAAGCACATCGAGATCATCGTGGGGCAGATGCTCCGCAAGGTGCGCGTGGAGAGCGTTGGCGACACGGGACTGCTGCCCGGCAGCGTGATGGACAAATTCGAGTTCCGGAAGGTGAACGACGAGGTCACCAAGTGCGTGAAGATCACGGACAAGGGGGACAGCGATTTCGAGGCAGGGAGCATTGTGCCGCGTGAAACGTTGGACCAAGTCAACGCGCAGATCGAGGCTTTAGGGGGTGCGCCGGCCAAGGGCACGCGGCCCAAGCCAGCGTCGGCCAGCACGCAATTGCTGGGCATCACCAAGGCCGCCGTCCAGAGTTCCAGCTTCATCTCGGCCGCCAGCTTCCAGGAGACGACCAAGGTGTTGACCGAAGCGGCCCTGGCGGGGAAGGTGGACTACTTGGTCGGTCTGAAAGAAAACGTGATCTTGGGGCATCTGATTCCGGCGGGCACCGGTTTCCGCACGTACCAGGACGCAGAAGTCCGGATTCGGCCGCAGGCCTTGGAAGCCTTGGCGGCCGCCAAGGAACCGGTGTTCTCCACGCACTTCCCGCTGTTGGACGCGGGTGCCGGCGGAGAGGGGGGGCCGCGGGTCGATGGTGAGCAGGCCGCTTCGTCGACGGGTCAAGGCGAGTCGGGCGCTAGCGAAGAGGCGCCTAGTCCGCTGGACGATTTGCTGGGTGGCGCAGGTCCGGCTTAGTGGACGGATGGCAGGGCCAGAAGGGACGAACGACGAGGGGCGACAGAAGGTTGCGTTACCCCTCCCTTGACAACGGACGGTTGTTTGCCACAATAGATGGTTTCCCATACTGCAGGGCTGACTGGGCCCGGTTCTCTCAAGAGATCGTAAATGCCTACTATCAATCAACTTGTCCGCAAGCGGCGGCGTATGCCGCGGAAGTTCAGCAAGTCACCGGTGCTGGATTCGTGCCCCCAAAAACGGGGTGTTTGCTTGCAGGTCAAGACCATGACCCCGAAGAAGCCGAATTCCGCGCTGCGAAAGATCAGCCGTGTGCGGCTTTCCAATGGGAAGGAAGTCACCGTCTACATTCCCGGCGAGGGGCACAGCCTCCAGGAGCACTCGATTGTGTTGGTGCGTGGTGGCCGTGTGCGTGACCTGCCTGGTGTGCGTTATCACGTGGTCCGGGGCACGTTGGACTGCCTCGGGGTCGAAGGCCGCAAGCAGGCGCGAAGCATGTACGGGGCCAAGAAGTCATAAGAGGGCTTGGAGATCGGGATTGGGGGATCGCGACACGCTTTGTGCGAGTCTGAGTCGCCCGGTCCGTAACCTAAATTCTCCAATCCGTGGTTTTCAATCCTAAGTCTCTAACATGTAATCCGTTTCTTATGGGTCGTATCACTGCCAGTCGAAAGATGCTTGCTCCGGACCCGGTTTACCGGTCGATTCTGGCCAGCAAGTTCACCAATTGCCTGATGCGCAGCGGCAAGAAGTCCGTGGCCTTCAACGTGTTTTACGGCGCGTTGGAGATTATCCGCAAGAAGGTCACCGACGTGGAGCCGATCGAGGTCTTCACTCAAGCGATGGACAACGTGAAGCCCGACATCGAGGTCCGTTCCCGGCGCGTGGGCGGTGCCTCATATCAGGTGCCGATGCAGGTCAGCCGCAACCGCCAGCAGTCGTTGGCGATCCGCTGGATCCTGTTGGCTTGCCGCGAGAAGAAGGGGCGCCCGATGGAGCAGAAGTTGGCCGACGAGCTTCTGGCCGCGTACCGGCGCGAGGGAGCGGCGATGACCCGTCGCGACAACGTGCACCGCATGGCCGAAGCCAACAAGGCGTTCGCCCACTTCGCGTGGTAGTTTGGCTGAATTCAACCTTCGCCGTGTCGACTCTCGCGGGTCGGCACGGCGTTGCTATGCGCGGAGGGATGGAGCCAAGGGCCCGAGGAGACGCGAGGACCCGGGGGCGGTAAGATGGAGGACGAGCATCACAGGTCCGGGGCTCGATTCGGGGGTGGCGCACCGGCCGTGACGGCGGTCGCGAGGGGCCGGGGTTGGGGCGTTTCGTATAGGTCTACTTGCGGCGCTGGGGCGCCGTTTGGTTTCTGTGAGTAGTTGAACCGCCATGACGCGCAACATCGAAAAACTCCGCAACCTGGGGGTTATCGCCCATATCGACGCCGGCAAGACCACGGTCACCGAGCGGATGCTGTTCTATTGTGGTTTTTCGCACCGCGTGGGCGAGGTCGACAAGGGCACCACGATCACCGACTTCGATCCGGAGGAGCAGCAGCGCGGGATCACGATCCAGGCGGCGTGCGTCACCTTTCCCTGGAAGGAGATCATCGTCAACCTGATCGACACGCCGGGGCATGTGGATTTCACGGCCGAGGTGGAACGCAGCCTGCGAGTCCTGGATGGGGCGGTGGTGGTGTTCAGTGCCCGGGAAGGGGTGGAAGCGCAGAGCGAGACGGTCTGGCACCAGGCGAACAAGTACCACGTGCCGCGGCTGGCCTTCATCAACAAGATGGACCGCGAGGGGGCCGATTTCTACCGCACGCTGGACGAAATCGAAAAGCGATTGGACTCCAAGCCGATCCCGGTTAACCTGCCTGTGGGCAACGGTCCACCGCATCTGCCCGACGCCTTCCGGGGCGTGATCGATCTGATCGAGATGCGGATGCTGACCTTCTTCAGCGATCAGCGCACGGGACGCGTAGACGAGCAGGAGATTCCGGCCGAGTTGCGGGACGAAGCGGAGATGTGGCGTGGGCAGATGGCGGACCGGCTCTCGCTGTACAGCGACGAACTCACGGAGTTGCTGTTGGCCGAGGAACCGGTGCCGGCGGAGTTGATCCGCAAGGTGATGCGCGAGGCCTGCCTGCACAACATGGTGGTGCCGGTGCTGTGCGGATCGGCCCTGGACGGAATCGGGGTGCAGCCGGTGCTGGATGCGGTGCAGTACTACCTGCCCAGTCCGCTGGAGGTTCCGCCGGTCGAAGGCGTCAATCCCAAGGACAAGAAGCCGGCCAAGGTAGTGCGCAAGCCGGATGACGAGGAGCCGTTTTGCGGGCTGGTGTTCAAGATCCAGGCCGACCGGCATGGCGACCTGCACTACGTGCGGATCTATTCCGGGCAGCTCAAGGCGGGCTCGCGCGTGCTGAACGCGGGCAAGGACAAGAAGGAGAACGTGCCGCAGTTGTGGCGGATCCAGGCCGATCGCCGGGAGCAGGTGGAGGCGGCGGGGGCGGGCGATATCGTGGGCATCATCGGCCTGCGCAGCTCGGTGACGGGCGATACCCTCAGCGACAGCCACCATCCCGTGGTTCTGGAATCGATCACCTTCCCGGACACCGTGATCTCCATGGCCATTGAGCCCGAAAGCTCCACGGAGCGGAAGAAGCTGGCCGACGCCCTGGAGATGATGAAGCGGCAGGATCCGACTTTCCGCGCGCAGGAGAGCGAAGAGACCGGGCAGACGATCATCAGCGGCATGGGCGAGTTGCACCTGGAGGTCATCGAGCACCGCTTGACGCGGGACTTCAAGCTGAACGTGCGTGTGCATCGGCCGCGCGTGAGCTACCGGGAGACGATCCAGAAGGCCGTGGAAGTCACCGGGCAATGCCGGCGGTTGATCGCCGGTCAGCAGTTGTTCGCCGGTCTGAAGATACGCATGGAGCCGTACAAGGCCGACAAGAAGGTGCTGGTGCTTTCGGCGGCCGGCGACAGCATTCCGGGCCACTTGTTGACCGCCGCGATGGAGACGCTCAAGGAGCAGGGCGAAGGCGGGGGGAGCATCGGTTTTCCCTTGATGCACGTGAAGATCACCGTGCTGGGCGGCGAGGTGGACGAGGCCCAGTCGAACGAACTGGCCTTCCGCATGGCGGCCGGCGATGCCTTTGAGAAGGCTCTGCGCGAGTCGGGACCGGTGTTGCTGGAACCGATCATGCGCCTGGAGATCTTCGTTCCGGAAGAGAATCTGGGCGACATTGTCAGCGACCTGCAGCAGCGGCGCGCGATCATCACGCGCACGCAGCCGCGCGGCCGAGGAGCGGTGATCGAGGCCCAGGCGCCGTTGTCGCAATTGTTCGGCTACTCCAACGCCATGCGTGGTTTGAGCCAGGGACGCGCGACCTGCACCATGGAACCGCACGCCTATGGCCCGGCGCCGGAAGAGGTGATGAAAGGCTTCCTGTAGTGACGTGAGTGGCGTTGGCGCGGGACATCGTTCAGCGGAGGGGGAGCCGTGAACTATCGGACTTTCGGCCGCACCGGTTGGCGCGTGAGCGAGATTGGCTACGGCATGTGGGGCATGGCCGGTTGGAGCGGCTCGGACGACGAGGAGTCGCTGGCGGCGTTGCAGCGGGCCGTGGACTTGGGCTGCAACTTCTTCGATACGGCCTGGGCCTATGGCGACGGCCGTAGCGAGCGGTTGCTGGGGCAGGTGGTTCGGGCCAATTCCGGCCAGCGGCTGTACACGGCCACCAAGATCCCGCCCAAGAACCGCCGCTGGCCCAGCCGCCGCGAGTTCACGCTGGACGACTGCTATCCGCCCGGGCACATCCAGCAGTACGTGGAAAGCAGTCTACAGAACGCCGGGCTGACGCATTTCGATCTGATTCAACTGCACACCTGGGAAGAGTCCTGGCTGAAAGACGAGCGGTGGATCGCCAAGCTGTTGGATCTCCGCTCGCAAGGGCTGCTGCGCGCGATTGGCATCAGCCTGAACCGCTGGGAGCCGGCCAGCGGCATCCAGGCCGTCCAGAGCGGCTGGATCGACGCGGTGCAGGTGATCTACAATATCTTCGATCAGAACCCCAAGGACGAGTTGCTGCCCGCCTGCCAGCAGCACAATGTGGCGGTCATTGCCCGAGTGCCGTTTGACGAAGGAACCCTCACCGGTACGTTGACATTGGACAGCCGTTGGCCGGGGGGGGATTGGCGCAACACGTATTTCGTGCGTGAGAACCTGGAAGCCAGCGTGGCGCGCGCGGAGGCCCTGCGACCGCTGGTTCCTGAAGGCACGACCATGCCGGAGATGGCTTTGCGGTTCATCCTGGGCGAGCCTGCGGTGAGCACGATCATCCCAGGAATGCGAAAGATCCGGCACGTGGAGACCAATCTGGGCGCCAGCCAGGCTGGACCGTTGGACGCCGAACTGATGCGCAAGCTCCAGTCGCACCGTTGGGATCGCTTTCCGACCGATTGGTCGCAATAGTCTGTTGCAGAGATCCATAAGTCACCAGGAGAAGTGCCATGCGCGTTGGGCAAGTCATGTTTGCGGTCCTCGGTGGCGTCCTGTTATGTTCTGTCTGCGAAGCGGCTGCCGCGCGCGACAAGGTGATCGTGCTGGCCGGAACGCCGGAGAAGGGGCAACCGGCCGTGGCCGGCGAACTGCACGAGCCGTTCGGGGTGGATCTGGACAAGGCCGGCAACCTGTACATTGCCCAACTGGCCGGCGGCCAGGTGATACGGCTCGATTCGCGAGGCCAACTCGGGGTGTTTGCCGGCATTGGCGGAAAGGGCTATGCGGGCGACGGCGGCCCGGCCGCGCAGGCCCAATTCAACGGCATGCACAATCTGGCGGTGCTGCCCAACGGTGATGTGTTGGTGGCCGACACCTGGAACTGCTGCGTGCGGAAGATCGACGCCAAGACGGGCGTCATCACGACAATCGCCGGCACGGGCAAGAAGGGTTTTTCGGGCGACGGGGGGCCGGCCGACAAAGCGGACAGCGGCGGGATCTATTGCATTACGCTGGACGCACCGCGCAACCGCCTGCTCATGGCCGATCTCGATAACCGCCGCATTCGCGTGGTGAACCTGGCTTCGGGCACGATCGACACCCTGGCCGGAAATGGCGAACGTGGCGTGCCGCGCGACGGCAGCCCGGCCAAGGACAGCCCCTTGGTTGATCCCCGGGCAGTGACCGGCGACGCGGCCGGCAACGTCTACATCCTGGAACGCGGCGGCCACGCGGTGCGCGTGGTTGATCCCAAGGGCCGCATTCGCACGGTGGCGGGCACAGGCAAGAAAGGCCCTTCGACCGACGATGCTCCGGCGCTGGAGGCCACGTTCAACGGTCCCAAGCACCTGTGCGTCGATCTGAAGGGGGACGTGATCATCGCCGACGCCGAGAACCACGTGGTGCGTAAGCTGCTGGTACGTCAGGGACGCGTGATTCGCCTGGCGGGCACGGGAAAGGCCGGTTCTGCGGGCGTGGGAGGGCCGGCGCTGAAGGTCGAGTTGAACCGGCCGCACGGCGTATTCGTCGATTCCAAGGGCGTGCTGTACATCACCGATTCGTACAACCATCGGGTGTTGAAGGTGGTGGCCGGCAAGTAGCCCGGCACGGCCGCACGCACCGTGCAGAGGGGGCCGCGAACGGAGCGCCACGACAGCCAATCGCGAGCAGAGGGAGGAATCGATCGTGTTGCACCGAGCTGCGTTGCTGTGGCTGCACTTCAGTAGTGCTTGCCGGCGATCCGCTGGTCAAGACTCGCGCCTTCGGCCGCGTGGCGCGCGAAGGTGTTTTCTTCCGCAACGCGTATCCATTCTTCAGCCGGTTGCAACACAAGCGGTCCAGGCCCGAATAGGGCCCGCCGTCAGGGTTTGAATGGTTTTCAAACGGCAATACAAGAGGGAACCCTGAAGAATTCAGGCACACAGCCATTTCCGCGGCGGCCAATTGCCCTGCGGCACAAGGCGAGCCTCCACCGCGAGGCCGGCTGTGTGTCGGGCTTGGCAGGGTAGAACGAAAGCTCTCTGTCCATCTATCGCGTAGGACTCGGCAATCGCCGTACTTTCATAGCCTCTGGATCGCAAGCCAGAGAAGTGGGGCCGATGAGCCGGTGCAGGCCTTGAGTCAGCGCCGATTGGAGGGCGGTGGGGCGTCGGGGCGGCCTTTCCGCAAATACAATCCCTTTTCATCGATGACGTAGCTGACACCGAGCGGCCGCAGAAGCTGGTCGAGTGCTTGATCCGCAGGAACATTCTCGAATCGCGGCGTGACCCATCGGCGGCATTCGCTGCCTGCCAAGTCGCGCGACTTGGCGAATTGGTATCCCACGCCCACCTGTTTACAAATCTCGCTCACTGCATATTGGAGCGAAAGCCGATCCGTTGGCGCGTCGGCATACGATGCCGGGTAGGGAGGCGTCAACGTTACTCGCCCCACCAGTGTTGCGCGACCTCCGTTGAACGTCCCAGTTGTGGGTCTTGACATAGGCGATTGAGTTCCCTGTGTCATTGTCCTGCGATCTTGGCGCGCCTTGCCTGGCGGAGGGCTAACGGACGCAGTCTTGGCAATTGCATTCTCGCGATCCTGGTAGGCAAATCGCATCATGAAGAAGACGCTAGCGTAAAGATTTGCGTCACCTTCATCGGGGCGTGAGAACCGAAGGCCTCGTGCCTCCATGTGTGAGAAGAGTTCGCCAAGCGTATTGCCTCGAAAAATGTAGCCCGCTAATTTCTCTGCATCGAGTCTACTGGAATTCGCAAGCGTCCTTCTGAGTTCCCGTATGAAGCTCGCAGCCTCGTTGCGCCACTTCATCTCGACCGAACGCGTACTGGCGTTTTCTGGCAATGGACAGGAACTGATCGCCTCCTCAATCTTCCCAAGTTGGGCCAGCAGGTCAAGGATAGTCTCGGGCGATGGACTCCCCTTGGAGCGAATTTCCTGGACCGCCTTGTCGCTCACTACTTCGAATGCGTGTCGTCCCTCCCTGAACTCCTGACGCTGCAGGAAGAAGGGCCACTTGAAGCTCTCAATGCGAGAACGGCCCGTCCGGGCGGAGAAGACATTCGCTCCATCGGTCATGTAGATAGCATCCAACTGCTCCGGGGACAGTTCCGTCTTCAAAACTGGAAGGGCACTTGGATCAAGGGGCCTTTCGGAGAACTTCGCCAACAGCAGATTCATGTCGTCGGTCGGATCACCAACACTAGTCCGCCGCATGGCGGCATTCTGCTGCATAGAACTGCGGATTTCGGCCAGTTGCTGATGGAACCGAATTGAGTCAAACGCTCTGGTGAAGCTGTTCTCGAACGCCTCCTGGCTCATTTGGTTTCGTGTCGACAATCGCGTGCGAGCAGCATCGCACTCCGTGATCATGTTCTCGAGTCGCTGCGCGACCGCCTTCTCGCCAATCAACTCGGCCTGCTTCATTGCCAAGACAGCGTCAGCCCTGGCACGAATGATATCGCCTTCCGGAGTCGAGCCATGACGCTCGATAACAACCTTCTCCTGGCCCCAACAGGGCGGCAATACGAAAGTCACTAGAAAGAACGGCAACAGCGACCAGGCATGATACGCGATTGGATGCCAGCGGACGTCGTGCGGATGACTTGATGGTCGCAGCATTTTGTACCTCACCAGTGCAAAGACGAGATGTTGTGGATGGTATCAAGGCTCCTCGCATCCGTGCTTAATGTCACGGTCTCGCGGCTGGCAGGTCCAGCCGCGTAGCCGCATCGGTCTTCATGGCGGACGGTTCGATGAATAGCCCTTGTTCGTCAACGGAGTACGCCAATCCCAACGGCGTGAGCAGTTCGCGCAGTGCTTCACCCGCGGGAACATCCAGGAAGTCCGGGTAAACCCAACGGCGGCATGCATCTCCGGCCGCCGCCTTAGATTTCTCAAACTGGAAAGGAATTCCGACATTGCGACAGATTGCCATCACGGCATACTGTACCGATATGCGATCCGTCGGAGCGGCCGGGTAACACTTGTCGTACGGCCGGCGCAAGGTGATAGGAAGACTCAAGTCCGCGCCGCCTTGGTTCGGAGTGACAGCCGCGGTTCGGCGACTGGTATCGGGCGAAAGGCCATCCACGCGCGACTCAGCCTTACCAGCGTTATTGGGGTTGCTTCGCGACATGGCGTCGTACACCCCAGTCACCCGTGATCCACGGTGGGCGATCGATGCCAGAACGATTGCGACAGTGATCAGCAAAGCTCCCCCAGTCGCCAACAATGCAGCGCGCAGCCAGTTCCTGCGATACCGGTGCTCGCAGCGCACTCCAGCGGAGTCACGATCGCACATATTGGACACAGGACGTTGCAGATTCGACAGCCCGGCAGCTAGTTCACGTTCAACATCGGCCGCAGATTGGAAACGATCTTCAGCGCGCTTGGCGTGAAGTCGTCCGATCATCTGGATGAGCCATTCGGGGACTTCCGGATTCAACTCACTGATGGGACGGGGTGGCTTCTCGGCTACCTCGCGTAAAGTGCTAGCCACAGACCCCATCCGAAAGGGCGACTTACCCGTACACATCGCATACAGTACGCTACCAAGGCTGAATAGGTCTGCGCGGAAGTCCACGTTGCCATCATGAGTCTGTTCTGGTGCCATGTACTCTGGAGTGCCAGCGACCATTCCGCTTTCCGTCAACGCGGGAACTTCACTGGACCTAGCGAGGCCGAAATCAGTGATCTTGACTCGCTGAATGCCATTTTCGAGAAGTACATTCGCCGGCTTGATGTCGCGATGGACCACCCCCTGATGGTGCGCGGCTGCCAGTCCTGCGGCAATTTGCATTCCAATGCGCAGGATCTCACGGAGTTCTAAAGGGGCGTCTCTATCGATCTTCTGTTGCAGTGTGAGGCCTGCGACGAATTCCATGACCAGATAAGGCAGCCTCTGTTCCTCTTCCACTGCATAGATTCGAACCACGTGTTCGTGGTTGATAGCTGCGGCGGCCTGAGCCTCCCGCAGGAATCGCCTTCGGGAAACAGGCTGCTCGGCCACAAGTGGGGAGAGCACTTTGATTGCCACGATGCGGTTGAGCGCGGGGTCCATCGCCTTGAGAACAACGCCCATCCCGCCACTGCCAATGCGCTCGATGATTCGGTAATGTCCCAGTTCGCCGATGAACCCGCTGACGTTGGTGGCTCGCAGAAACGAAAGTGGTGGCTGCGGTTGATTGGGCTTCTGAACGGTTGACGCCCGATCAGCTTGAGAAGGCAAGTTGGCCAGCAGACGAGACGCCTTCTCCCAGAGATCGGGCGTTGCGGCCAACTGGTCGAGTACATTCTGGTTCTCTGGCGACTGTTCAAGCCAGGCAAGTACCTCCGCATGTTCCGGTTCACTCAACTCTCCGGCAAGCAGTTTCCGCAGCCGTTCAGAATCGAGGAGCGAATCTCGGTTGTTCATCTTCACACCTCGTCTCGCGGATTCTCGGCCTCGAGCTTCCTCAACTCGTCACGGAGCCGGTTCATGACACGACTGCGTGCGACATAGACACTCCCGACTCGAATGTCCAATTCCCGGGCCACTTCGGTTGGAGACCTGCCGTCTACGGCTGTTAGCCAAAAGGCTCGCCAAGTGGAGCGATCGACGTCGTGCTCGACCTGCTGAGCCGCGTAGTGAAATAGACGCCGCTCCCATTCCAAGTGCCAGATATCAATGTCCGTTCGGTAGTCCTCCACGGCCTCCAATTGACGTTGAACATCACTATCCCCGGTCGCCGGAGGGTGTCTTTGCCGGCGTCGCCAGAAATCAGTCAATCGTCTTCGAGTAATCGTGAATAGCCAAGTCCGAAAGGTCGCTCGGCGTTCGTCCTTCATCCAGTCCACGATGCCCTTTGCCACACCACGGAGAACTTCCTGCGACACATCGTGCAAGTCGGCGTCTTGGAGGCCCTTAGCTCTTAGGAATGCCTGAATGGCCGGGCCGTAGACTTCGATGAATCGGCTCCAAGCACCCTCTTCACGTTGCTGTACACGGGCAATCAGTGTCTGCGATGTGGGGGGGCCATCTGGCATGGGGATACTCCAATACAATACTCGTTCGCTTGTGGCAGATCTTGCACAAACGGTGGCAATGGATCCTTTGGTTGATTGGAGATCATCGGCGACTCCACAAGAGCTGCCCTCGTTCTGTAGGTCCCACCCCTCTGTGGGGTGGGTTAGTGGTGGGTAGACGCAATGTCATGGGACGCATAGGCCAGGATTGCGCTATCCGATGCGCGCGATTCGCACGAAGGACTCTCGGTATATCCGCAACTTACGCGCCGGATCGAGGACCGACAGGCGATCCCCCGTTCTTCAGTAAGCCGCAAGACAAGCGGCCGGGCTCCGGATAGGGGGCCTCAAGGGTTGGCGGCCTCGATCCGCAGGGTGCATAGCTTGCGCGGCGGCAGTTCCAGTTGGATGCGGGTTCTCGGACCCGAAACGGTGAATCTCTGTGCGGACTGGACCGGCTTGCCTGTCGCGTCGGAGAGGCTGGCCGTGTAGGCGCCGGGCGCGAGCAGGTAGAGTTCCGCCTGCATCGCGCGCGACTGGTCGCCGAAGTGGAGCAACTCGGCCGTCAGGCCGTCGCGGCTGGATCGCGTGACCAACGCGGCGATCTGGCGCGGGAGCGTCAGCCACCGCACGGCATTGAGCGGAAAGAACTCGAAGTTCCCGCGATCGCCCGTGGCCATCGCATACAGCAAATCCAGGCTTGGCCGCTGGCTGCACGCCTTGATCGGTTCGGCGAAGAGCATGTCGGGTCCGAAGAGGCGCGGGAAGGTGAAGACGCGGTCGGTGAAGCGGACCTCGCTGGTGTAGCCGGGGAAGTTGATGCGCAGGGCGTCGATCGTCCTTTCCAAAGCCGACGCCAACTCGCGACGGCTGCCCTGCGAATCGCCCATCTCCAGGGCCGCATAGTCCTTGGCCAACAGGGGGTCGAACTCGGTGCTGCCGGTCAGCAGCTTGTAGCGTGCCAGGGTGGGGGCCAGGAACGTCATCTTGGTTCCGCACCAGGCCTCGCTGCCGGGCTGGGGCGATTTGGGGCGTTTCTTCAGGACCTGCATACGGATGGCCGCCATCGAGCGCAGCGGCCGCAGGTACTTTTCGTCGCCGGTCATGTGCCAGGTGAGCAGCAGGGTATCGCACAGCAGGCTGACGGCACTGGGCCACTGGTAGAGGCGTGGTTCGTTGTGGTGTTGCGGGTCCCACCAGTCCTCGCCGGGGCCGTGCGCTGCGCCGTCGGGCCAGTGGACGGCCGCCGGGATCACTCCGGCCGGCTTGCCGGACTCGGCCCGGGCCGTGGCATCGACCCACATGTCCATCCAGGCGGAGAAGAGCCTGGTCAATCGCGCGTCGGCCGTTCGTTGCCAGAGCAGCAGCACCGGCTCGACGGCCACGACACTGTACGGCGTATCGCAGGCGCGCTGCGGATTGGGATCGACCTTGTCGGCACTGAAATAGGTGCTCTTGAACTGCAGGAAGCCGCGTTCGTTGCGGCCGGTCCACAGGGTTTCCATCAGTTCGCCGATGCGCGCGGCGCGCGCCTGCCACTGCGGGTCGTCGGGCGCCAGGTGCATCATGGGGGTGATCGTGTCTTTGGACGGCTCGGCCGTATGCTCCACGTCGTAAACGCGACTCGTGTAACCGCCGGCCATATAGGGCTGGGCCAGCAGGGCCTGGGAGAAGAAGGCTTGAGCCTGGGTGATTTTCGGATCCTCGAAAGCGATCATCGCGCTGACCCAGTGGCGCCACATCTCGCAGTCGTCGTCCCAGCCGCCGCCGTACTGGCCGTCCTTTTGCAGGCGGTGATCGATCCACCAGTGGATGACGTCGGCCAGGCGTTCGAGCCCTTCGCGCTGCAGGTTGGCCCAGGCAGGGGCCTCGGGATCGGCTTGATACTTGGTTTCGGCCGGGATGGGCGTGCCCAGGTACATGGCGACGATGCGGTTTTGTGGAAACGCCTGGTGGGCCGCGCGGAAATCCGCCACCGCCTTGTCGAAGAACCTGCGGCGCGGCTCGGGATAGCCGATGATGTTGCCGTATTCGTTGGTCACCCAAACCAGCATCCGGCCGCGATAGAATTGGGCCAATGGATACAGGGGCGAAGTCTCGCGGACCCCAAAGTCGTAGTCCAGCTTGTTGCGGATGGGCTTGTCGAACCAGCGATAGAGCGAAGGATCGTGGAGCCAACGGTCGACGAGCGCGACCATCTGGTCCACTTCGGCCCGGAGTTGCGGATCCAAGTCGGGCCGTTTCTGGAGCTGCTGGAGCAGGACCAGGCGTTGAGCATCGTCGTCGGCGTTGCCGGCCTGGCGGATCAACGCATCGACGCCTTGTGCCGCGGCCGGCCCGGTCAGGCACACGGTCAGCAGGATCGCCGGCAGCAGCGCGCCGCGGCCGGCGGGGTTCGTTTCCGTTCGCTCACGATTCATGTCAGGATCTCCTTGATGCCGTGCCTGGAAGAGCGGTTCGTGGTGCTACGATTTGCTTGGCGCGTGCAAGCACACACCCTGATTTGCCTGGCGCGTGCGAGCACACCCTACGATTGCCATTGTAGCAGATGGCCTACTTTGGTTTCCGGCCGATGCAGAACAGGTGTTGCTCGCCGCGGAGGAACAGGTTTCCGCCGCTGACGGCCGGCGAGGCAAAGGCCTTCTCACCAAGCTCGTTGGTGGCAACCACGTCGAAGGTCGTGCCGGGGCGGAGGATGGTCGTCTCGCCGTCGTCGCTGAGGAAGTGGACCAGGCCGTCGGCCGAGATGGCCGAGGCGCTGAACCGCCGGCCCAGCCGTTCCATCCAGTGCCGTTGGCCCGAATCGGCCTCGAAACAACTGGCGATGCCTTCGTCCGACACCACCAGAAAGTACCTGCCATCGGGCGAGGCGATGGGCGAGGGCACGTAGGCGCAGCCCTTGGTCTCGTGCCAGACCACGTGGGTGTTGGTCACGTTGCCACGGCCGTCGGGTCGAATGGCCATGACGTGTTTTTCGGGAAATCCGGCCGTCATGAACAACAAGCGGCCGTTGTAGACCAGCGAGGCCACGTATTGCTCGGTCGGGCCGTCGATGATCCAGTGACGCTGACCGGTGCGCGGGTCGTAGCTGGCCACGCACAGGCTGCCGGAGAGGATCATCTGCGTGCGGCCGTCGATCTGGCGCACGATGGGCGTGCAGTAGCTGCGCGTCTTGTTCTCGCGCGGCGTCTTCCAGACGGTGCGGCCGGTTTCGCGGTCCAAAGCGAGGAGGTACGACTCGCCGTCATGGTCGCCGTTGACCAGGACCAGGTTCTCGAAGAGGACGGGCGAACTGCAATAGCCGTGCTTGCTGAAGAACTGGCCGGGCCGGACCTCCCAGAGCTTCTTGCCGTTCAGGTCGTAGGCGGCCACGAACATCTGCTCGCCGTCGAGGAACGAGACGTAGAGTTGCCGGCCATCGGTGGCGGGGGTGCTGGAGGCGCGGCTATTGAGCTTGTGCTCCTTCTCCAGAGGCGATTTCAGGACCGTGCGCTGCCACAAGGTGCGACCGCTGCGCCGATCCAGGGCCAGCAGCAGGCGGTCTTCGCTGTCTTCGAGGCAGGTGACGAGGAAAAGGCGGTCCTCCCAGGCAATGGGCGAGGCGTAGCCTCGGCCGGGGATCGTCACCTTCCAGGCCACGTTGCGTCCGGACGCGCCGTCCCAGTCGGTGGGAATGTTCTGTTCCAGCGAACTGCCGTCGCCGCGCGGGCCGCGCCAGCCGGGCCAGTTCTCGCCCCGGGCGGCGCTGCAGGAGAGGAGAGCCAGAAGCGTGAGGACGGCGGCTGGGCGGGAGAGGAGCATTCAGGATCTCCAGGGCGGGCACGCAGAATCCAAGGCAGGCAGAGAACGGCAGGCCGAACACGAAGGATTGAGCCCTCAGTATAGTGGGCAGATGCCGATCGTTCACCTGGCAAGCACCGCTTGTCGCGTCGACTGCGGACCGCCTGGTTCCGCGGAAACGCGTTTTGGAGGGGGACGACAGCTCATCCGGAGCTTCTCCATGCCGGGGAGGCCGCACGTGGAGCCCCTTTGTAGCCTCTTCAGATGCCTCTCAGACGGCGGGCCAGTTTCCCGGAAGCAGTCATCAGGACCACCCCGTAGTTTATGGTTATTGCGAGTGAAGCACCGCAGGGCTAAAATCGCGTCCTGGTTCCGGGACGCGTCTTGGCAAGCGGGTTACGTGTGAGGGATCGCCCTCAGCACTTCTATCAATGGAGACATTCCCATGGTAGAGCAACGCCTGAGCCAGTTGGACTTTCGAGAGTTGCGTCAGCGGGAGTTCTTTCCATCGCCGTCAGCCTGGGAGGATCAAGTCCTGTACTTCCTCTTGCTGGACCGTTTTTCGGACGGCCGCGAGCAGTCGTATCGGAGCAACGACGGGCAGATGGTCACAACGGGAACGACTCCCTTGTTCCAGCCCACCGACCGCGATTCTGCCGTGCGAACGCCCGGCGAGGCCGAGCGTTGGCGCGAATCGGGCGGCCGCTGGGTCGGAGGGACCTTGCAGGGACTGCGGAGCAAGATCGGCTACTTGCAGCGTTTGGGCGTGACGGCCATCTGGGTCAGTCCCATATTCAAGCAGGTCTCTTTCCAGGAGACTTACCACGGATACGGCATTCAGAACTTTCTGGACGTCGATCCGCACTTCGGCACGCGCGAAGACCTGCGCGCGATGGTGCGAACCGCGCACGAGTACGGCATTCGCGTGATCCTGGACATCATCTTCAACCACTCAGGAAACGTCTTCGGCTACCGTCCTGATCGCTTTTGGACGCGAGCCAAGGACGGGACAGAGTACATGGACCCGAGGTGGGACGGCCGTGAGTACGAGGTTTGCGGGTTCCACGATGCGCAGGGGCGGCAGAGCATCCCTTTTGGTCCGGTCGATTTGAATGCGATCCCTTCCGCCTGGCCCGACGGCGCCATCTGGCCCGCGGAACTGCAATCCCCCACGACCTTCACGCGGAAGGGGCGGATCAGCAACTGGGAACATAAACCTGAGTTCTATGAGGGAGACTTCTGTGATTTGAAGGACATTCATCATGGGGAAGGGACGACCGATGACTATCGGCCGTCGGCCGCACTGAGGGCTCAATGCCAGGCGTATAAGTTTTGGATTGCCGAGGGCGACATTGACGGCTATCGGATTGACACCGTCAAGCACATGGACCACGGGGCCACGCGCTTTCTGGCGTCGGAGCTCCACGAGTTCGCCCAGAGCATCGGCAAGGATCACTTCCTGCTGGTGGGCGAGATCACGGGCGGGCGGCAGTTTGCGTTCGAGACGCTTCGGGCCACAGGTCTGGATGCGGCCTTGGGGATCGACGACATCCCCGACCGCATGGCTTATCTGGTGAAGGGCTACCGTCACCCCGAGGCCTATTTCAGCCTTTTCCGCAACTCGCTTCTGGTGAATCGCGGGACACACACCTGGTTCCGCAACAAGGTCGTCACGATGGTCGACGATCACGATCAAGTGAGCCGTGGGGAGTCGAAGGCACGGTTCTGTGCGGGGGAAAGTGGTGATCGCTTCGTCCTCAACGTTCTCGCCTTGAATGCCCTGACTTTGGGCATCCCCTGCATCTACTATGGAACGGAACAGTCGTTCGATGGAGCCGGAGGCAACGATCGCTACATCCGCGAAGCCATGTTCGGTGGAGAGTTCGGGCCGTTTCGAAGCCGCCAGCGACACGCGTTCAACGAAGACCACCCTGTGTTCCAGGAGTTGTCCAAGATCCTGGCCCTGCGCCGTGAATACGTCGCTCTGCGCCGTGGCCGGCAGTACTTGCGAGAGACGTCAGGCAACGGCATCGATTTCGGATTGCCCCACATGATCGGCAACGAGATCCGCGCTGTGGTGCCCTGGTCTCGCATCCTTGATGACGGCGAGGTGCTGGCGGCCATCAACACCGATCAGCAACGCGCGCAGAGTGCCTGGTGCACGGTCGACAGCCGGCTGCATCAGGCGGGCCAGCAGTTCCGCTGTGTCTACTCGACCGATCCGCAGCAGATCGGCCAACCGCTCACCATCGAGGCGCGCAACGGCCTGGTTGTTTCCATGAGCGTTCCGGCGGCCGGGTTGGTGATCTACGCCTGAGGTTGGCGGCGACCGGTCACGAGAAACCCTGACGGATCGCTGAGCGACGGACCTCACACCCCGCGGCGCGCCAGGCGTTTGCGGTCCAGGCTGCTGAGCGTGGCCTTGCGGAGGCGGATCTTGGCGGGCGTGACTTCCACCAGTTCATCGTCCTCGATGTACTCCAGGGCG
>CALARR010000381.1 GCA_937889015.1 uncultured Planctomycetales bacterium
TGCTGGTGGCCTCGCCGGCACGTATTCCTGTTTCTTTGTCGCCCGTTCAAAGAACCGCTTGGTGCGATTCCGCATGTGGTAAGGCGCGGCCGCCAACGTCTCTTCTCGAAGTGATGCGGACCCATTCATTACGTCTGCTTGGCTCTTCAGAAAAGAACTAGACATGCGGCGAGGCAGGCCGCCCCCAGACAGTACCATGAGGAGGACCAACGCCATCGTGGCACTGGCAAAAAGCAATAGTCGGCGCACGGGCTACTCCCTATTTGAAACAAGTGACCGCAGCCCCAGCGGACTGCGGGGGATCAGTAAACGACTCTCATGCCTTTGTTTGCGCACCTTCTTGCCACCGTTTCGTCCCATTCGCTTGCGCATTGGTTCGAGAGAACCACGGGGCCGCGAGCCTGCGATGTGTCGGTCCCATACGGCCCAGTGGTCCTTCGAGGCACCAGCCTACTTGGTTTTCCCCTCCTTCTCGTGGTCATGGCCGGAGTGGTCGTCTTTGTCCTTGCTGTGGTCATGGCCGTCGCCCTCGAAGTGGCCAGTCTTCGCTGGTGTTTTGGTGGCGGGCGTCTTCGAGCCGCCACAGCCAGGCAAGGCAACAAGAGCGGCAACGACGAGAACGGCGCTGGCGAGTTGGAACATGGTACGAATCATCAGTTTCCTTTCTGAAAGAAACAAAGAGTTTCGGCAACGCTCTTGCGTTGCCTCGGTCGGGTATCGGTTTCGATATTCTCGGTCTGCAATCAGCGTTTCTCCGGCCCGGTGATAACCACCTTCAGGTTGCCAGATTGCAGGAGAGCGTTCTGTTCCTTCAACAATTGCTTGATCTCCTTAAGTTCCGCGATCATTTCCGCGCGCTGCTCTACGGGATTGGCAAGGGACTGCTCACCCTTGGGAGTCGCTGCGGTCGTTGCCTGACACAGGCTGAGAATGCAGTACCCCAGGATGTTGAACGTGAGGAGCAGTGCCCATCCGGCGCGTCGTGTTATGGCCATCCTCCTTGGATTCGGATTCCTTGTCCTTCAAGTCCGGTTCATGGTGATGGTGCTTGATCGCCCGCTCGGCTGCCTTCCGGCCGAAGGTCCAGAACAAGGCCGGACGCACGAAGAAGTCCAGCAGTGTAGAACTGATAAGTCCGCCCAGAATAACGGTGGCCACCGGGTAGAGGATCTCCTTGCCCGGCTGACCGGCGGCAAGTGCCAAGGGGATAAGGGCAATCCCCGCGCACAGCGCCGTCATAAGCATGGGGGCCAGCCGCTCCTTTCCCGCACGTTCGATCATCTGCGGGGTGAAATCCTCGCCTTCGTATTGAACGAGGTGGAGATAGTGGGCAATCAACAGGATGCCGTTGCGCGAAGCGATGCCGGCGAGTGAGATGAATCCTACCATGCTTGCCACGGTAAGCGATTGGCCTGTGACAATGAGCGCCGCCACGGCCCCGATTGCAGCCATTGGTAGGGCCGCCAGCACTTGGAGACTGAGGTTGAGCGAATTAAACAATGTGTACAACGCGAGAATCATGCAGGCGAGGGACACCAGGCTCAGTAGGCCGATGGTCCGGGTGGCCGACTGCTGGCTCTCGAACTGGCCGCTGTAGTGGATGAAGTAGCCCGTAGGCAGGGACGCCTGGATCGGGGCCAGCCGCTCCTGGATTTCCGCCACGAGGCTTCCCAAGTCCCGATCCGCAGTGTTGCACTGGACGATGATCCGCCGTCGCACGTTCTCCCGATTGATCGTATTTGGTCCACTGGAATCCGCAACGTCGGCCACCGCGTTTAGGGGGATTTGACCGCCGCGAGGCAGGTCCAAAGTCATGCGTCTCAATTCTTGAGGATCGTTGCGGAACGGGTCGTCCAACCGCACCAGCAGGTCGAACTTCCGTTCGCCCAGCACGATTTCGGAGACCACGCGGCCGTTCATGGCCGTCTCCACGAGTTCGTTCACATCGGCGGAGTTCAGTCCGTTGGCGGCCAGTGCATCGCGGTTCAGATTGATCCGCAACTGAGGGATTTCGATCTGCGGCTCGACCATCAAGTCCTTCACGCCGCGAACGTCCGCGATGGCCGCTTTGATCTCGTCGGCCTTGGACCGAAGGATGTCGAGGCTATCGCCGTAGAGTTTGATGCCTACCTGAGCCTTCACGCCAGAGAGCATCTGCGAGATGACATGCTGCAACGGCTGTTCGACGGCGATGGCCACACCCGGCACCTGAGTCAATTCCTCGCGGATGTCGTCCAAGACTTGCTCACGGCTGCGGCCAGATGTCGGATCAAAGCTGACGATGATCTCCGACATATTCACGCCCTCGGCGTGCTCGTCCAACTCGGCGCGCCCGGTTCGTCGGCCAAAAGCGACCACGCCGGGGACGTTCTTGAGGCGTTGTTCGACCATGCCGGCAAGCCGGTTGGAAGTCTCCAAGGAGTTGCCCGGCGGGAGCACGACGTTGATCTGAACGCTTCCTTCGTTGAACGGCGGCAGAAAATCGCGACCCAACTGCGACACGACCAGGCAACTGACGACGACGCCTGCCATTACCACGCCCAGGACCGGCCAGGGTCGCCGGACGCTGAAGCGGATCGCGTATCCAACGAGCCACTTGAGCCAACGCAGCACGAAGCTGTCCTTGTCGTGCCCCATGACCTTGGCCTTGGGGAGCATCCAGTAGGACAGCACCGGCGTCACGGTAAGCGAAACGACAAGCGAGGCGAGAATCGAAACAATGTAGGCCACGCCGAGAGGCGTGAAGAGGCGGCCTTCCATCCCGCTCAAAGCGAACAGCGGAACGAAAACGAGCACCACGAGGATTGTACTGAAAACGATCGAATTGCGCACTTCACTGCTCGCCTCGTACACGACGCGCATGGCGTGCTTGGGATGGGCTGCGTGTTTGTTCTCCCGCAGCCGGCGGAAGATGTTCTCCACGTCTACGATGGCGTCGTCCACCAGCTCGCCGATGGCGACGGCCAGGCCGCCAAGGGTCATCGTGTTGATCGACATCCCGAACCACTTGAATACCAGCCCCGTCGTGACGATGGAGAGTGGAATCGCCGTCAGCGTGATGAACGTCGTGCGGAAGTTGAGCAGGAACAGAAAGAGAATAATGACCACGAGGATGCTGCCGTCTCGCAAGGCATCAATGACGTTGTGGATGCCCAGTTCGATGAACGATTTCTGCTGATAGACTTCGGGATTGATGCGGATGTCGCGCGGCAGGCTGGTCTTCACCTCTTCAAGGGCCTGAGTAATCTGGTCGGTCAGCAGGCGGGTGTCTTTGCCAGGTTGTTTCGAGATCGTCAGCATCACCGCCGGAGCGCCATTGGCGGCCGAATCGCCTCGTTTTACTTGAGGTGCCTCGATAATCCGAGCGACCTGGCTGAGGAGCACCGGCCGCTCCGTGTCGGGCTTCACGACCACCTTCTCGATGTCCTGAACGCTTTGAAGTCGCCCGATGGATCGGACCAGGTATTCATTGCCTCCCCGGTTCAGGTAACCGCCGGTGGCGTTGGCGTTGCTCGCGGACAAGGCTCGTTCAACCTCGTGCAAGGTGACGCCATAGCTCCGTAGGGCATTCGGGTTGGCAAGCACTTGATACTGCTTGCGTCCGCCACCCATCGTGACGACCTGGGCAATTCCCGGAATGGTGAGCAACCGTTGTCGCACGACCCAATCGGCCAGAGTGCGCACCTCCATCGGCGACGTTTTGCCGCCTTCGCTCCACATGCCGACGATCATAATCTGACCCATGATGGAGGAGATCGGCCCCATCTGAGGCCGCACACCCTCGGGCAAGCGGTCGGCGGCCAGAGCCAGTTTCTCAGCCACGATCTGCCGATCCACGTAAATGTCTGTGCCCCAGCCAAACTCCACCTGGACTACCGACAGGCCAATCCCGGAGGCGCTGCGAACGGCTTGTACGCCTGTTGCCCCGTTGAGCACGGATTCCAGGGGAAAGGTAACGAGAGTCTCGACCTCTTCGGGGGCAAGTCCCGGGGCCTCGGTCATCACCGTAACGCGGGGCCGGTCCAAGTCAGGAAACACGTCAATCGGGAGGTGATACAGGACGTAGCTTCCGTATACCAGCACTACCAAAGCGACGGCAATCGTCAGAAGACGATACCGTAACGAGAAACGGATGATCGCGTTCAACATGGGAGAATTCGTCCTGTGGTGAGTCTGGGTCGGGCGGCCAACTCCATCTCAATGGTTGTGACCCGCGTGCGGATCGACCCCGCCGCCGGTCTTGCTCTTTAAGGCCAATTGCACCTGATGCGCTGCGGAAGCCGCCACCACGGTTCCCACCTTGAGAGCGCCGTCGTTGGCAATCACCACCCACTCCTGGTCGCGGTACTCGATGTGAACGGGCCGCCGGTCGAAATGATCGTCGTTGGCCTCAAAGACGTAAGCTTCAGCCCCTTCTTGGGCCACCGCTTCGACGGGGAGCACAATTCGGTCCTTCCACTGCTCCACAGGAACACGGACCTGGGTTCTCTGACCCGGCTTGAATTGCCAGTAGACAAAGCGGCGTCCTCCGGGCGTCTTGTCCTCACGCAGCACTCGATTGGGAAGCTCGACGTAGAAGTGGAATGCCCGCGATTCGCTATCCACTTTGTCGCTCAAGTAGAGAATGTGGAGACCCTCGACCATCTCTTCGTCGGCAGTTGACTTCGACCCGAGAATAGCCGAGATTCTCGCTGCCGCAGTGGCAGCTTGATTGATCGCCCGGATGTCCTGCTCGAACGCACGACCTTGGATGTACAGTTCCCCATAGTCCACCAGGGTGCAGAGCGTATCACCCGCAGTCACGTATTTTCCCTGGGAGACTTTCAACTGCTGGACTTGCAGAGGATGCGTCTCGGATGTCCCCGCCGCTTCACGCACCGGCGCGCGGATCGTCAGGCTTTGCAGCAGCGTCCGGCTGGCGACGATCTTATCCACTTGGTCCTGGGACAGTCCATGCAATAGCAGGGCTTGTCGTTGCGCCCGGAGCGCGGCCTCCTGCTTCTGTTGCTCGTACTTTCGTTCCAAGAGCGTCTTGCCGGCAATGACCCCATCCGCAGAGACCTTCTCCAGACGGGCTACTTCGCGGCCAATCACGTCGAGTTCCTCGACGGTGCGGAGGAAGTCCGTCTGCACTTGCAGAAGGTCTTCGTGGGTCAAGCGAACCTCGAAGAGCGGTTGGCCGGGTTCGACGGCCTCGCCTTGGATCGGGTAGACTCGCGTCACCACGCCCGTCATCGGCGCAGTGACTTCCAGCACGGACCAGCCCGGACGCTCGACGACGATGCCCGGCACCGTGATTGTGCGCTCAAAAGGCTTCAGTTCGACCCGCGTCGTGCGCAGACCGATGTTCCCTCGGGCCTGCTTGCTCAGCTTGATCGCCGCCGCTTCGTCATGTACGTGGTCGTAACCCGCTTTGGCGATGTCGTCATGTTCGCCTTCGTCGCCATCGCTGTGTTTGCTATGGTCGTGTCCGGCATGGTCATGGCCGGCTTCGCCGTGCGCGTCTGGGGCCTCTTTCCCGTGGTCGTGGCCGTCGTCCTCGGAGTGAGTCGGCTTGGCACCGTTGAAAGTGGAAGCCACAAGCTGCCTGACCTGCGGCAGCAAAAGTCCGGCAATTGACAACCCCACAGTCGTCAACAGTAGGGCGACTAGGAGCCACCCTCGCCGCTTCCGGGGAATTAGTCGTCGAAGAAATTTAGTATTCATGGTCATCCTCAACCGGGAGGATTCTTGAAAGATGTGGAGTTCGTACCAAAGCACTGCGCAGGATGCCGCGCGGAATCACAGCGATAGCCGAAGCACGACCCGCCATGTGCGCAGCGTCAAGCCTGGGCCAATTCAACAAGAGCGCGCAATCAAATCAACAGGACTTGATTGGCGAGATGGAGACGAACCGGCAGAAGAAGCCGGCCCGAGGAGAGGGTGTGCTGCTCGCGGCCAATGCCGACCAGAGGAAGCTGGTCATCGAGCAACGCTACGAAGAATGTCTGGAGGGGCAGGACGAACGAATCACTGACGGTGCGGTTCGGGGAAACAAAAGAGCATTTTTCTCCTTGGCAGTCCTCCGTCCCATGATGCGAATGGTCCGCGCTTTGACCGGGACACTGCCCGTCAGGCGTTGCATCACTGTGAGCCGGCGATGGACGATCCTTGCCTTCGCAGGCGTGCGCATGGTGCGAGCAGCAGCCCACCGTCAGGTGAACCACCAGCGTCGC
>CALARR010000382.1 GCA_937889015.1 uncultured Planctomycetales bacterium
AGGAGCCGCCGCGAATCGGCCTGGGCCGCCTGGCCGTCGCGCGCCACCACGTGCAGGGTGCGGCCGAACAGCGCCGTCTCTTTGACCGATGCCAGTTGCTCCAGTTCCAGCATGGCCTCCTCGGGCCGGTCGCAGACGACTTCCAGGATCTCCTCGGGCATCCACTGGGTCTTCAACTCGGCGGGCGTGCCGCTGGCGATCAACTCGCCGCGGTAGATCAGCGCCAGCCGGTCGCAGTATTCGGCCTCGTCCATGTAGTGCGTGGTGACGAAGATCGTCACCCCCTGTCCGGCCATCTCGTAGATCAGGTTCCAGAACTGCCGCCGGCTGATGGGATCCACGCCTGAGGTCGGCTCGTCCAGAAACAGGATCGGCGGCTCGTGCAGGATCGCGCAGCCCAGGGCCAGCCGCTGCTTCCAACCGCCCGAAAGCACGCCGGTCCGCGCGCCGCGATGCTCTTCCAGCCCGGCCATGCGCAGCACCCAGTCTTTGCGCTGCCCCTTGCGCTCGGCGGGAATGCGGTAGATGCCGCTGTAGAAGTCGATGTTCTCCTCGACCGTCAGGTCCTCGTACAGCGAGAACTTCTGACTCATGTAGCCGATGTTGGCCTTGATCTGTTCCGGCTGGCGGCAGACGTCGAAACCGGCCACCGTGCCCGACCCGCTGCTGGGGGCCAGGATTCCGCACAACATCTTGATGGTCGTGGACTTGCCCGCCCCGTTCGGCCCCAGGAAGCCGAAGATCTCTCCTCGGCGCACGTCGAAGCTCACGCGATTGACCGCCACAAAGCGGCCGAACCGCTTCTCCAGGTCGCGGACTTCCACGGCGTTCGGACTCTGGTTCATCGCTCGTTCCTCATCCCCCCAACACCGAGACGAATACGTCCTCCAGTGTAGGTTCCACGGGCCGGATCTCACCGGCGGCAAGGCCCGCCTCGGCCAGCGCGGCGGCTACGGCCTGCGCGGTGGATTGCGCGTCCCGCGCTACCACGTGGACCCGGTCTCCGAACTGCCCCACGGCCCGGTCCCCCAATCGCTGGCGGAGCACGCGCGTGGCCTCGCGCGGCTGCAAGGCGCGAATCTCCAGAATCGTGCCCGGCATCAACCGTTTGACCTCCTCCGGCGTGCCGCAGGCCAGCAACCGGCCGCGATCGATCAAGGCCAGGCGGTTGGCCCGTTCCGCCTCGTCCAAATAGGCCGTGGAGACAAAGATCGTGACCTTCTCGCGCAGCAACTGGTACAGGATCCGCCAGAAATCGCGGCGGCTGACCGGATCCACGCCGTTGGTCGGCTCGTCCAAGAACAACACGCGCGGCGTGTGGATCAACGCACAAGCCAGGGCCAGCTTCTGTTTCATGCCGCCCGAGAGATTCCCCGCCTGGCGCCGACCAAAGGGAGTCAGGTTGCTGAAGGCCAACAGCCGTTCGATCTTCTCCGCCCGTCCGCGGCTTGGCACGCTGTAGATGTCGGCGTAGAAATGCAGGTTTTCCAGCACCGTCAGGTCCGCGTACAGGCCGAACCGCTGGCTCATGTAGCCGATATGCTCTTTGACCGCCTCGGCCTGGTGCACCACGTGCAAGCCGTTGACCCAGGCCTCGCCGCCGCTGGGCTGGAGAATCGACGTCAGCAGGCGCATGGTGGTCGTCTTGCCCGCCCCGTCCGGCCCCACCAACCCGAAAATCTCCCCCTCGCGCACGGTGAAACTCAGATCGTCCACCACGGTGGCCGGACCGAAGGCGCGCGTCAGATGCTGGGCCACGATCACGTCCATGTCAGTCCGACGTCCGATGCTCGGCTGGGGCTGCAGTCACGATCTCCGCGTCGGCCGGCATGCCCGGCTTGAGTTCCATCCGCGGGTTGTCAATTTCGATCTTCACGCGGAAGACCAGCTTCACCCGTTCTTCCTCGGTCTGCACCATCTTGGGGGTGAACTCGGCCTGGTCCGAGATGAACGACACGCGCCCCTGGTATGTCTTGCCGCTGTCGGTCTTGACGATCGCCGACTGGCCGAGCTTCACCTTGTCGGAGTCCCGCTCGTTGATGTATCCGCGCAGCCAGATATCCTTGAGATTGCCGATGGTCACCACGGCCGTGCCCGGGTTAACGTATTCGCCCGGTTCGATGTTTTTCGACAACACCATGCCCGGCATCGGTGCCACCACGGTCGCATAGCCGAGGCGCGTCTTGGCCAACGCCAGCGAAGCCCTGGCCTGCGCGGCCCGGGCACGCGCCTGCTCGATGTCTTCCTTGCGTGGGCCGTTGCGCACCAGATCGTATTGGGCCTGCGCCTGGGCCAGGGCCGCCTTGGCGGCGTCGATCTGCTCGCGCCGCGGCCCCTCCTTGGCCAGATCCAATCGCTGCGCCGCCTCCCGGACCTGGGCCGAGGCCACCTCGTGAGCCGCGCGCGCCTGATCGTACTGCTCCTGGCTGGCCGCATTCTGTTTCACCAGTCGAGCTATCCGCCCGAAGTCGGTCTCGCGCCGGTTCTGGTCGGCAATCGCGCTGGCAAACGCGGCTTCGGCCACGGCGATCTCCTGCGGGCGCGAGCCTCGCTGCAATTCCTCCACCCACGCCGCGGCCTTCTCCATCCCGGCCTTAGCCGCGGCAATCTCTTCCGGCCGCGAGCCGGCCAAGAGCACGGCAAGGGCCGCCTGTGCCGCCTCCAGCTCGGCCTGGCGCAGGGCCACCTCCTGCTCCAAGTCGGCCGTATCCAGCACGGCGATCACCTGGCCGCGCTCGACAAACTGCCCCTCGTCCACCGGCCGCTGCTCGACGCGCCCCGGTATCTTGAACGCCACCTGCACGTCCGTGACCTCAATATTGCCCGACACGCGCAGCTTGTCGTCGGCCGGCCGGGCCCCCACCAGGCCCAATTGCCACGCCGCGGCCCCGGCTCCAACCACCACCAGCAGCACGATCAGCGGTAGTACTTTCTGTTTCATGGCGTCGGCCTTTTGTGATGCCCGATTCACTTTGCTGAGGGAGTCGTCAGGGCTGCGGCGAAGAACTTCCAGGCTCGTTCGGCGTGCCGCGTCACGTCGAAGCCCCCCTCCGTCAG
>CALARR010000383.1 GCA_937889015.1 uncultured Planctomycetales bacterium
TTCGACATTCGTCATTCCCCACATCCCCCATTCGACATTCGTCCTTCGACATTCGACATTCCCCGCATCCCCCATTCGACATTCGTCCTTCGCCATTCGACATTCGACATTCGTCCCTTCCCACATCCTACATCCCCCAGCCCCCTGAACAGATGCAACAACCCCGCCATGAGAGCTGCTTTGCGAAGCCAACCGTTGCATGCCATAACGCGAAACCGCTCAACCGCTTATGTCGATGCAACAGCAAGCAACGCGCCGCACTTTCTTGCGGGGCGTTGCTTGCTGTTGCATTTTTGCCGTTGGCAAGGGGGAGCACTGACGGCGCACCGGCTGCGCGAATACGAATACGTCGTCAGGCAGAAGGGACACCGCACGCGTCAAGAAACGACGGTCGGCGATGCCTGGCGTCGGGCCGCTTCCGAAAGCGACTCCAGAATCTGCATCAAACCGTTGACCAGGGCCTCGCTCTCTTCGGCCGTGCAGATCTGCGGCTGGAATGATGCCCGATGCTTGATCCCCTCGAAGCTGGCCAGCATCCAATCGGCCGTCCGGTCCGGGTCGACCGGTCCGATGCACCCGGCGTTCCGCGCCGACCGCACCAGCCCCGCGTATAGTTCGCGCACCGTGTCATAGAACTGGGCCCAACTCGCCCGGACCTCCGGATCGTGCAGCGAGAGACCAAACAACTCCGTCGAGAAGGTACGTTTGGCCCGATCGAACAGGCACATCTGCACGGAGTGCCTCCACACGCGTCGAAGCTGCTCCAGGGGGTCGGTCGTGCCGGCGATCTCCCGATGCGCCTGCCGTTGCCATTCACGGTAGTAGAGGGCCGCGGCAGCCAACACCAGTTCCTTCTTGGACTTATAGTGCCAGTAGAAACTGCCCTTGGTCACCCCAGCCTTGGCGGCCACATCATCCAACGTGACGTGGCGAATGCCCCGCTCGGCAAACAGGTCAAAAGCGCAGCGCGCCAGCTCCTCGCGCATGTGAGGCGCCAAAGTAGGCATCTCTCCCTCCCCCATTCGTCGGTGAACGGCTTTTTCCAACTATGGGCATGGAGAGGCCGGTTGTCAACCCGCTACAGCGGGAGGGCCTCGCTCTGTCCCGGCCTGCTGGGCTGCACTGCGGCCGCGACGCCCACGCGTGTGGGCCCCGACGCCCCATCGACGCGAATCTGGCCCCCTTCCGCCAGGCTCCCAGCCGTTCCTGCCCTGGACGCAGCCGGCTGCGGTGGCGCGTCGCGACTGGCTGCGGCGTCAAAGAACCCGTCCCAAGTCTCGTCCAGTCGCTGCAAGGCAGCGCTCAGGTCGACCGCCTTCAGAACCGGCGATTCGCCAGGCGATCGGACATCGGCCGTCAGCAGTTGCTTGTCCACCAGCTTGTCCAGGGCGTCGGAGATCTCGAAATCCACCTGCAGGCCAAACTGCTCGTTCAGCCAGGCCTCGATCCGCCGGTCCAATGCCGCACGCGTGTAGTCCTGGTCCCGTTCCAGGTACAAAAGACCATAGGCCAACAAGGTCTCCTTGAGTTCCTCGGCCTCGGCCGCATCGACCAGGAGGGCCAAAGCGCTGGCGTTGTTGGCCACATTCTGGAAGTACAGGTTGGCGCTCAACGCCTGCATGTAACGCGACTTGCTGCCCAGGAAGCCCAGGATCCCCTTGACCACGGCCACGCCGAATCCGCACAGCACGGCCATGAACACCACCGGCGAGAAGATGCTCGTGAAGGCCTTCCACGCCGCCGTGCCCAGGCTGCCCGCCATGCTCGATCCGATCTTCAGCCGGTCCAGCCAGCGCATGCGAATCCGCACCAACGGCAGCAGCATCTCCAGGTCTTCGGCCACCACCTCCTTGAACAGCTTCAGCAGGATTCGGTCCTCGCCCCCCTGCGCCGGCTGCACCAGCAACGCCACGCGCGAGAAGACGTGGATCGTCTCGCACCGCGTCGTCCATGGCATCCACCAGGGGCGCCAGCGCCGTTCCTGTCGCCGTACGCCCCGGAAAAAGACCCGCAGATCTTGGTAATCGCTCAGGCTGGCCCGAATCACCAACCCGCTCCGCGTCTGCAACTCCAGGCACGAGCAGATCTCGTTGCGCGGCAATTCAACGTAGTTGCCCTTCTGTAGCAGACCACGCCAGGCCTCGACCAACTGCTGTCCTTGAGCGGCCTTCTCTTCCGCTTGCAGCGTGCGCAGCGGCAGTGTATCGCGATCCGGATCGAACGGGTCGTAGAGCGTCTTGAGTTGCTCCGCCTGGTGGTGGAATTCGTAGTGGAATCGCGCCCCCAGCATCGCCGCCAGGCTGCGGAACTGCTCGCGCTGCGACTCGGAAAGCCGCGCGTCGGCCGCGATCCGCTGGACGATCGTCGCCGCCTTGACCGGCAGGAACCTCTCCCGGATCTCGGCAAACCGCAACTCGTGCATGCGTCACCCCCGCCCTGTCGGCGTCAATCGGCCCCGCGCGCTCCCCCCGGCAACTGCTCGTCCAGCCACTTCAGGTACGAGGCACTGCCCGCCTCGACCGGCACCGCCAGGATTTCCGGCACCTCGTACGGATGCAGTCGGCGGATCGCCTCCTCCACTTCGGCCCATCGTTCCGACCGCGTCTTGGCCCAGCACTGCCACTCCTGGCTGGTCTGGATTTGCCCCTGCCAGCGATAGATGCTGCGGATCGGGCCCACGATCTGCACACACGCCGCCAAACGCGACTCCACCAGCGTGCGCGCGATCTTCTCCGCGTCCTCGTGGGTCTCGGTCGTCGTCACCACCTGTATATACGGGCTCATGAGCGATCCTCTCCCTGGGGCCAACCCCCTCCATCATAATCGCCGGGCGGCGGTCTAGCCACTCACGTCGCCGGCATGGCGAACATCGCGACCAGCCAGGCCGGCGGCCGAACCGGCTTGCCCGTCGCGTCCACGATCGCATGGATCGTGTACCCGCGGCATACCGTCTGCCCCGAGTCGGCCTGCCGCACCTCCATGTCGAAACGCACCTGCGCTCGGCCCAACCGGGAGGCCACCGACGTGATCCGCAAAAGGTCGTCGTACTGCGCGCGCCCCAGATACTCCACGTGCGCCTCGCGCACCGGCATCATCAGCCCCTCTTGCTCGACCTGGCGATAGGAACGCCCCACGGATCGCATCAACTCCGACCGCGCGCACTCAAACCACTCCAGCGGCCGGGAATTGTAGTAGGTGCCCATCTGGTCGGTGTCGCTGTAGCGAACCCGAATCTCGGTCACGTGATGGAGCTTTCGCATGCTTGTCGTACCGTCAGAGTCGTCGTTCCTTCAGGGGTGAAACCGGGCCGTGGCACGATGGCCGTCGGCGCCGCCAGGAATCATCTCGTGACCGCCAGCGCTGCGGATTCCAGCCCCTTCCGGCCAGCGTCCCGCGCACCGCGTCGATTGCCAAAAAGAGCCACCTGCTATAATCGAGTCCGGCCCTTGGACGACCCCGTCCACAGACACGCCGCTGTGCGAATCCCTATATGCCCAACCAATTCCGCAGGCCCAGCCGAAACAGCGTCCACAACGCCGTGGCCGCTTCTGCGCTATTGATCTTCGAACTTCCCAGCCGGCGATCGGCGAAAATGATCGGAGTCTCGCCGAAACGCGATCCCAGTCGCTTCAGATGCCACAACACCTCTTCCTCAAAAGCATAGCCGCGACTGCGTATGGCATCGAAGTCGAGCCGTGCCAGCAGCGAGCAACGGTAACAACGAAAGGCGCCGCTGCAGTCATGGATCGGCAGGCCCAACAGGCAACGCGCGTACCAGTTGATCGCCCGGCTCATCAAACGTCGCCGCAGCGGCCAGCCTTCCACGCCTCCCCCCGCGACATACCGCGAGCCAATCATGACGTCCGGCGCTTCAGGTTGGGCGCGGTTCATCCCGTTGAGCAAGTCCGGCAGATAGCGCGGATGATGACTGAAGTCGGCGTCCATGTTGAGCATCTGATCGTACCCGTGCTCCACCGCGTAACGCATGGCTGCGATGGTCGCGGTGCCCAGCCCCAGCTTGCCCGGCCGGTGTATGCAGTGCAAACGCGGCTCCTCAGCCGCCTTCCGATCGCACCACTCGCCCGTCCCGTCGGGCGAATGGTCGTCGATGACCAGAATCTCGACCTGCGGCACAGTGCGGAAGACCTCCTCCACCAACCGCGGCAGGTTCTCGATCTCGTTGTAGGTAGCGATGGTCACCAGGGTCTTGCTGCCGCCGGGCCCGGCCCCCGCGCGAGGCGCGCTCGGCGTAACGTCGGCTTGGGACTCAGAAGAGCGAGGTAAGTCTTGATCGGCGTTGGACATAGGCAGACAATCGCGATCCAGGGATCGATGGCTGTGCAAGCTCATCCGGTAATTTGCTATTGATGCCTCCGCCGCCATGGTGCATGATCTGCCCCGCGATTGCAGAACGATGCCGGCGCCAAGGCATCCATCGCACAGTCGGTCGCAGCAGCCCAAGTTCCCTTGAGCCACGCGGTCCGGAGGCAAGTGCTTCGTGTCGTTATACTTCGTGACGGCAGATCCGACCAAGCCCAGACCGCCAGTCCGTTCCCGCCCCCCCACATTGGGAAGATTGTGTCTTCTCGGGGACCGGCGAACCCGCGGCGTCGACTGCTGGTCTAAGCACTAGGCCACCGTCTTCGGCTGCGATCCCGGAATGCGTTGGTGTGAATAAAGGTTAGGTTTCGGATTGACCCTGGGTTCCATCCCCCGGGATGCCTATAATAGTCGTCAAGCCCTGCCGCTTGATGTTCGGTCTATGATCTGCCCTTCCCAGCCCTCTTTGATTCCCTCGGCCCCGGCCTCGATTCCCGCGGAAGCGGAGGCGTCGTGCGTCAATTCCGACGACAGCGACGGCCCATCTCGTGGGGCCTGCTTGGTCGATGAGCTCGGGCCGTCCCGCGCCACCCCGGCTCCTCGAACTCCTCGCCCGTCTCCCGCAGCCACCGACCCTGTCGAGGGCAACAGCGCCTACAGCGGGACCTTCTGGTCGGCCTACATCGCCAACACCTTGGTGGCCGTAGCCATCGCCCTCTTGTATCGCTACGCCGATTTCGTGACCATTCTCGGCGGCAGCGAGTGGCACCTGGGCTGGATCGTCGGTGTGGGCATGGTCGGCAGCTTCACCATGCGTATGGCCCTGGGTGTGGGCATCGACCGCCGCGGACCGCGGATCATCTGGTTGGGCTCGACCGTGGTCTTCATCCTGGCCTGCTTCGCGCACCTCGGCATCCAACGCTACGACACCCCTTGGATCTATCTGCTGCGGATCGCCTTCTGCTCCGCGGTGGCCGGATTCTATGGAGCTTCGACCGCCTTCGTCGCCGTCGGCGCCCCGCTGCTCCGCGTGGCCGAACTCGTCGGCATGCTGGGAACCTCCGGCTTCCTGGGTATGGTGGTCGGCGCGCAGCTAGGCGACTTCCTCTGCGGCACCGACCAGGTCCAGCGGTGGCAGGTCGACCAGATGTTCGTCGTGGCGGGCCTGTTGGCCTGTGCCGCCATCGGCTTCATCTGCTTTGCCACGCGCGGTGAGGCGCCTCGCGCGCGACGACGCATGCCGCCCCTCATCGGATTGCTGCGGCGCTACACGCCCGTCAATCTGCTGCTGATCGGCGTGGCCTCGGGCATCGGCCTGGGGCTCCCGCAAGCCTTCCTGCGCACGTACGTCGCCGATCTGGACATCGATCGCATCGGCCTGTTCTTCGGCGTCTATGCCCCCGCCGCCATCGTCACGCGAGTACTCACTCGGCGGTGGTTCGCTCGCTTCGGCCTGGAACCCATCATCATCCTCGGCACGGTCGGACAGATCCTCAGCGTGCTGCTGTTTCTGACCGTGCGCAGCCAGTGGCACCTGGTGATCCCCGGCTTGACCTACGGCATCTCCCACGCCCTGCTGTTCCCCTCGGTCGTGGCGGCCGGCAGCCGTTCCTTCCCTAACCGCTACCGCGGCCTGGCCACCACGCTGGTCCTGGCCTCCTGGGACTTTGGGCTGTTGATCGGCTCGCCGACGGCGGGCATGGTGCTGCACTACAGCGAGGCGCTCGGGTTGCCCCCCTATCCCACGATGTTCCTCACGATCGCCGTGATGATGGCCGTTCTGACCGCGTACTACGCCCTCACCTGCCGGCAGGCGCAGCCGGCGCCGCTGCTGCAGACACAGCCTCCGGCTCCGCACCATCTGCCAAGTACGGTGCGATGGCGACGCGATGTCCAAGCGGCCGAGGCGCGCAAGACGCTGCTCCCTTGATGCCAGGCCCCTGGCGGCTTGCGCTGCCGTGCGCGTCGCCGCCCGTTACCCGCTGACCGCCGCCTTTTCTCGCGGCTCCAAGGCCATGCGAATCGCGGCGCGATGAAGACGCCGCCTGCAACCTATTCGCCAACCAGCAGTCGGAATGACTTCGGCGGGATCGTGAACGCGAAACGTCCGTCGGCGGCGGAAAACTGTTCGTTGCTCAGCACATCGCGAAGCACCGCAGATGTGCCGGCGTCCCGCAGGCGGACTTGCATCGCTTGGGTCTCGGTCGTGAAGTTCGAGACCACCAGCATCTTCCGGGTGCCACGTTCGTAGAGGCTGGCCTTCACACGCGGATGCTCCGGCGCGAGCTGCACACGCTCGGCGTTCTCCCAGTAGCCGTAGAACTCGGCCTGATCGATGCCAAAGTCGGCTTGAGCCTTCCACACCGCCTGCAGCAAATCACGGTCAAAGGAGCCCACTCGGCCGACCGGCGTACCATGCACGAGGACCAAGGCCATGGCGTCCCGTGCCTGGGCGGCCTTCTGTTCGGCGGTGCCGTAGTTGGATGGCAACCACATTACCACCACGCCCCACTGAGTAGCTAATTGATGTGCCCGGCAGAACTCCAGGCTCAATAGGTCAGAGAGGAACGTGTCACCACGGCGCAGCGCGCCCTGCACCATCTCGCCCTCCCAGGTGGCGGTGACGAAGGAGTAGACGGGCGAGGCCATCTTGCCATCCGAGTGAACCCAGATGACCGGCCGCGGGACCTGCTCCTGAAGCAAGGTCTGCAGGCGTTTGAAGAACCGTCGCAGCCCAAAGATCGGGTAAGACGGCTGCCTTGCCCCGAACTCGTCGATCCAACCGTGGCCGTGCAACTCGTTGGCACAGGGCACAGGCGGCCCCCCCCCATCAAAATACAGGCCATCAATACCGTACTTACGCACCATCTGCTGGAAACCATAGAGCAGGTAGTCGCCAAATACGCCGCTGGGGCATGCCCCATGGAGCACATCGCCCAGGCCGGCAATCTCACGCGGATTGCTGGTTTGCCAAAGCGGATAGTAACGTTCAAAGCCGATGGCACAATCGCTGACCCCGTGCAGGTACGTGTAGGGGGTCAGCCCCTCGCCTTCACGATGTGCTTGCTCGACATGCTTGGCCAGCGACGGCAAGATTTGCAGCGGTGCCGTGTAGCCCTCGGAGAAGACGCGTTTCGGGCCATCGGTCCACCAAAGCAGTCGCCATTGGATCGGCACGCCCAGCGATTTCCAGTCGATTTCTACACTGCGGCCAGCCCGGGGCGGCCAGATGTAGTCGGTACGCCAGGCTCGCCAATCGGGCGCGACTGGCTTGACCGGCGTGGCCTGGAGCCCGAAAACCAGCTTCCGTGAGCCTCGCAAAGGATGTGCCGCGACGAACTCTACGATCATCCGCACGACACCTGCCTGCGGATCTCGTTCCAGACGAATCGGCTCTGGCGATGGACGCCAACCTTGCGTTGACTCGGCAAACCACGTCAGGCCGCGGCGATCATCGCCGACCCATACGAAGGGGATGAATGGCAATTGTAACCCCTCAGGCGGGATCGCGCCAGCCTCACCCTTGTTGTAATAGGAACTGGCCAGGTGGTAGTAGAGGGCCCTATTCGCCAGCAGAGGGATCACCAGTCGCAAGCCTCTGACCGGCACTTCACCAGGGGGCTGGAATTGAAGTTCGCACTTGAACATCCCGTCATACTCGGCCGTCGTCGTCAACTGCAATGGGATGGGGCCCAGGCTCCCTTCTGACCGCACGACGACCTGATCGGGATCCGCCGCTGCACTCTCGCGTCGTTGGACGGTTGCCTGGCAGGGCTTGTCGCCAACGGTGGCCTCCAGTGAGACCGGACCGGCCAGAAGTGGCTCGCCATCGCTGATGATCTGCCGTACAAACAGCGAGTCGGTCAGATCGTGCTGGCGCCCCCAAACCTTCAGACGTCTTCCATCCCACTGGATAGGTGTCCAGGGCTTCAGTACATTCCGCGATACGCCCACGCTTCGTCCCTGGAGGTACCACTCGGGCGCTGTCATCCGTTCGTAGCTCAGATCCAATTCCTCCTGTCGGCTCTCACCTTCTGCAGAAAGCAGGCGTGCGTGAACCCGAACAGTCCCTAGCGGCCAGGAACGGATGTCCTCGCGGAACGTTCGGACCTTGCCGAGGATGAGGTCGGAGTACCGCAGCGGCAGCCTCCAGCCCTCTTGCAAATGCTGCAGATCGAGTTGGACTTCCACAGGGAGTTTCCCGTTACGTCCGCGCAGGTCGACTCGGATGAAGACCTTCTCCTCCGACGGATCGGCCAGAAACTTGACGAAGGGCACCCCTGCCGAGTTGTAAGGAATCGCCTGTCGATAGATTTCACGGTCGGTCTCGTCCACAACGCTGATTTCCAGCCTTCGCAGCCCTTCCTTGGGTGGCGCCACACTGACCGCCAGATCATTGCTGGTGCCGGCGGCCAACGAACACTGCCGTACGGAATGCCATTCGGGCGTGTTGACTCGTGACAGCTCCTTGTGCTGCGCCGCGAGCAAGGTTCGCGAACGGACGCCCACCACGGCGCGGTTCGCGGTCTTGGCGGTGTTGACCGCGCGCAAGGCTACACGCGTTTCGCCTCTCTCCAAGCCAGTGATCGGTCCGACTTGCATCAGCAAGTCGCCGGACACAAAACGCACATGTCCATAGCACTGGGGTGAAGCGACATAGCCCCTTCCCGAATCCGCCCAGGCGGTGAACTTACCGACGCTGCGGCAGAAATTGGCCCGCCACGTCTGGCCGTCGGGAGGCCTCGTGCCCAAGTCCTCCCAGGGAATCGAAAACTCCCCGCTCCAGCCGCCACGGCTTGAATGCGTCCTGAATTGCCAACGGCCGTTCCAGGCCGTCTCGCGGCGGAATTCGTCGTGGATTGTGCCCAGACTGTTGCCAATGAAGTGATAAACATCACCTTCGGCCGCGTCTTGCGGCTGGAGCAGCATCTCCACGGAGTCGTCGGTCCCTACCGACCCGTCGCGGCGCGTCTCGCTGGACTTGGGCAAGCCCTCCGCCGGCAATTCGCATTCGAAAGCCGCGTACAGGCGTTGTTCGTCGTAGGTCAGATACCATGTCGTCTGCAAATCCGCTGCGGTGCCCTGTGCCAGGTCCAAGAATCCGGTCGTCTTGGCGGCGTGGCGCCACTCACTCTCCGATATCCGACCGTCAATGTCTGGCGCGATCGCCGTTCTGCCCACGGTGATCAGCGGCAGGGGCGTCTGAGGCTCTCGGGCCGACCCTACAGCCGCCGCGGCTGTGCCTGTGACAACCGACATGAGCGCGAACAGAAGACGGGCGACAGATCGCATGGCAAGATTCCCGGGGCATCGCACAAAAGGACCACATCCCTCTGCTTGTGAGCTTATCCGCCCGCGGATCGGGAGGCAATCGTGCCTGCACGCAACACGCGTGCCTCCTCAGTAGCCCTGGTGTCTCTTCCGGAAAGCTCATGCCGATGGATCACGCTGCATCACCGGTGCCGGTCGGGTAAAACCGGCGGCAAGCACATCCTGAAAGAGGAGCTAGTTCTTGTTGGTTCCCAGCAGGCAGAAAGCGGCTTCCGACCACTGCCCGTTATGGTAGTAGCTGCTGTTCCCGCCGGACCTGATGGCCGCATCCAACGCGTGTTCGGTCCGGCGGAGGATGCGTTCCAGGTCGTCGGCCGGCGAGGCCTCAGCTCCACCCAGGCTCACGCTGAACCGTAACGGCCCGGATTCCCAGGGCAAGGTGCAGCTGGCGATGGCTCGCCGCAAGCGTTCAGCGATGCTCGCCACTTCGATCAGGGATGTGTTGGGGAACATGATGGCGAAAGTTCCCAGATCATAGTGACCGACGACGTCCATATCACGGATCGCAGCCACGAGGAATTTGGCCGTTGTACGCAGGGCCAGCTCCACAGCCGGCTGCCCGTGTTTGGCCCGAAGCTCTTCGTAATGGTCCAGTTGCACGAGCATCACGGAAGGAACTCGACCACCGCGGCGCGATTCAGCCAGCCGGTTGCTCAGGCTGGTACAAAAGGCGGTGCGGTTGGTTAGTCGTGTCAAGGGGGAACTGTTTCCCGCCTCGGGGTGCTTATGCTCCACTTCGGTTCTTGCCAGGACAGACGCTTCGACATCGAGGGGTCTCGGCTCGGGTGAGGTTCGCTCGCTGGCCGTCGGCTGGGGCGTTTCCGGTTTCCGCTCCCCTTCCGGTTGCAGCGTCGAGGTCGAATCCGATCTTTCTTCCGGCCGGCAGGGATGGATGGTCTGACCGTCGTGCCAATGACAGCGATTCCGGCCGGAGGTCTTGGCGGCATAGAGCGCGGCGTCGGCACGTTCGACAAGCGAATCCAGTTCCTCAGTGCCGAGGAACTGTGCCACCCCGATGCTGGCCGTGGCTCGCAACTCCGTGCCGTTGAATTCTACGCACTCCGCAGCAATCGCTTCGCGGATCCGCTCCACAAGCGCGCAGGCATCAGACACTCGGGTGCCTGGGTAAACCACGGTGAACTCTTCGCCGCCGTACCGAGCGATGAAATCACTCTGACGCGTGGAACGCCGTAGGACTCGGCCGATGGTCCGCAGGACCTCATCGCCGGCCAGGTGACCATACGTGTCGTTGAATTTCTTGAAGTGGTCCACGTCGATCATGGCAACGCAGAAGGGGCGCCCGCTGTCGCGGTGCTCCTTCAAGCGACTCTTCAACGCGTCGTCAAAGGCCCGCCGGTTGGCCAACTGGGTCAGTGGATCGGTGCGTGCAGCCGCGGCATGGGTCTCAATCTGTCTCGCCTGTTCCTGTAGCTTGCCTTCAGCCGAGGCTAACTGACGCTGCATGGAGTTGTTGGCTTCGACCAGCTTGGCCACTACGCTCACTACCGCCTCGGTTCCTTGGCTGTCGCCGGAGGTCAACTCCTCGTTGATCGCTTCGACCCGATGGCTGTGCTCGCCGACGTCGGCCGCGACGCGAGCTGCCAACTCGTGCAATCGGGCTAACGCCTCGCGCGCACGTTGTGTCTCTTGCTTGCTTTCACTCTCGTAGACGCTCATGGACGGAGCGCGTACGGCGCGAATCCACCAGCCAAAGGCGATGCCGACAATCGTCAAAGCGATGTTGACGGCGAGATTGAAGACCATCGTGAACACAGGTACCCCCAAATGGCGCAGCCCGGCCAACACAAGGACTCTCTGGGATTGCAGACCATGCACAACCCCTTATCTGAATATCTAGGTCGTGCTGTCCCGCTGTCAAACACTATCCTCATTAGATGCTCGTGACGGAAGTGCCTCGTGTGGGGTGGCTGGTCTTATCCGCGCGCCCAGACCGAGTCGGAATCTCCGGCACAGCCAGAACAATCCTCGATATGCGCAGGCTCGGGTGCTGAATTGGGTGGCAGTCAGGCGTCATCGACCGAGCTGCCCATGCCTACGACCTATACTGTTGATACGCGTAAAGATAGCCCTCTCGCCAATCGCATCGGTAGCAGGGCCATGATTGTCCTTTCTGCAGAGAATCTCCGGCTCATGCCCCACCCGCCGAAGTCCTTGTCACCGCAATCGCGCTTCGACCTGCATCGACAGGTCCTGCTGGGAACGATCGCCCTGATCGTGGCCGTGGTTCTGGCGACCGGCGTGGCCCATTGGTTTCAGCGCGAAGTCAGGATCCAGGCGGAGGCGGCCCTGGCAACGCTCGCCCCGCGCAGCGCTCTCGCCAGTGGTTTGGCCCTGAACATGACGCGTTGTCAAGTTGCCGCGAATGCCATGGAAGCGGCCCTGGGCCAGGCCACCGGCCCAGAGGAGCCGGTTCGCGCCTGGCAGTCGGCCCTTGCCAAGTATTCGCAGATTTTGAAGGAATTGGACGAGTTGGCTCTGGACGAGGTTGACCGCGCGACATTTGCGCGCTGGCACAGCCAAAGCCGCCAGTATCAGGAGCAGTTCTTAACGGTCCTGCAGGAACTGAACCGCGAACAGCAAAGCACACCGGGTTCTCAAGATCGCGGCGGTGGCAGCCCGGCCTCGATCCGCCGGGCCCTTTCTGAGTGCCAGCGCGGAGCCGAACGACTGGCCGTAGAGGCCGAACAATTCGCGGCCGGCGCCATCCAACAAGCCAAGGTCAGCGATCAGCAGTTGCAGACCATGATTGCCGAACGCTCGCGACTCATCAACGTCCGCGCGATCGTGGCCCTGATCTGCTTGTGCTTCGTATTCACGTGGTTTTCGCGGTCCATTCTGTCTCGCGTGCATATCCTGGCCGAGGCCATCGGCCGACTGAAGGGGGGCGACTTGCACGTACGTATTGCGGCGCACTCTGAGGATGAGCTTGGAGCCATGGCCCTGCAACTCAACGATCTGGCCGACTCGCTGCAAACCAGCCGTGAACAAACCAACAGGGCGGTGGCCGAACATGCCGCGGCCGCTGCCGATAAGAGTGGTCTGCTGCTGCGCATTGGTCGGGAGTATCGCGGGCCGTTGTCAGCCTGCGCGAGTTTTCTCGAAGAGTTGCTGCAGACACCCGACCGCGCCGACCTGCGAGATATCGCCGTTCTGTTGCGGCAGAACGTGGAACGCCTGCTGGAACTCAGCGAATGCCTGTTGGATCTTGCGAGGTTCGAGTCCGGGCAACTCGTGCTGAAGCCGACCGCCTGCTCGCCCTGTGAACTCGTCAAGGAAACCTCAACGGTCGCCACCCACCGGGCAGCCGCTAAGGGAAGGCGGCTGATCATTGAGTATGCCGGGCAAATGCCCGAGTCGATCTTCGCCGACGCACAGCGAATGCGACAGATGTTGTTGCAGTGGTTGGACGGCGCTTGCGAGTTGATCCCCGCCGGCAATCTACGCCTTGTGGTGCGATTGCACACCGCCGACACGCAGCACCCCTTGCTGCAGTTCGACATTGCCGCTCCGGAGAATGCACGCTCCGAAGTGGCGTCGCGACGTGCGATTGAGCGGCCAGAGGCTTCCGAGCCAGCAAACCTGGCGTTGGATCTGGCGGCACGCACGGCGAAGATGCTCGGCGGGACAATGCGGACCATAGGCGATCCGGCTCACGGCGGTGGGCTGTGTGTGACCATTCCCACCGGATCGCTGACTGGAATTCGGCTGATCGAGCCCACCACGTTGATTCTGCAAGCTGCTCCACGCACCGCTTCGCAATCCAAGTCCCAGCTTGGTTGTCGGGTGCTGGTGGCTGAAGACGGACCCGAGAATCGCCGCTTCCTGGGGCTGGTTCTCCGCAAGGCCGGGGCGTCGGTTGAGTTGGCCGAGAACGGCGAGCAAGTCATGCAGATGATCGCCAAAGCGTCACCGGAGAATGCATGTGACATCATTCTCATGGACATGCAGATGCCCGTGCTTGACGGATATGACGCCACGCGACGCTTACGGCAGCAGGGCTATGAAGGGCAGATCATCGCTGTCACCGCCCATACCGACGCATTCGACAAGCAGATGTGCCTCCAGGCCGGCTGCAATCGCTATCTGGCCAAGCCCGTAGACCGTGAGACGCTTCTGGCCGCCGTAGCCGAGTGCGTGCAGGCCATCAAGGGCCACCCCGTTGCCGCGAGTTGAGGGGCTGCAGGCAGAGATCAGGTCTTGGGCAGTCGCCAATCCATCTGACCGGCTTCACGATACTTGGCTCCTGGTATCGATCGCGGCCCGTCCATCGCTCCCTGGCCCTCAAGAAGACAAGAGGGCCCCCGTGAGGATCGGGGGCCTTCCTGTTCGCAACGGAGGGCTGTTGGCCGGAACAGGATCTAGTCGTCTGAATAGACCCGGGTACTTTCTTCCTTGGTCACCGGTTCCTGCATCTCGTCGGTCAACAGTTGCACGCGGATCCGCTGATCTCCGGGTTGGAGACCCTGAACACGGACGCGGTAGGTGGTGTCGGCTTTGGGTGCCAAGCGCGCCAGGCTCTCGAAGGTGACGCGGTTCGGTTCCAAGTTGTAGCGACTGGGTCCTTCGGCCGCAACGGCTCGCATGCCCGCAGGCAACGCGGCCACCACACGCACGTTGGACGAGGCCTTGGAGCCCTGGTTCACGACCCGAATCTCGTAGATCGTCTCCCCGCCGCGTTCGATGGGATCATCCACATCGACCACGGTGAACATGATCGCTGCAATGCCTTCAATCACGATGGCCTGTTCTTTTTCCACTTCCAAGCCTTTGTCGGCCCGGCCCTGCAAACGCAGTCGCTGTTCGCCGGCCTCGATCGGCAGGGTCACCAGTTCCACTTTGCCCGAGTCATTCGCCGGCAGCTCCTCCAACAGCCAATGCACGGTTTGTGTCGTCGGCTCGTAGTGGCCGGCGCCGTTGGTGCTAACGAACTTCAGGCCGCGGGGCAGATGAGCAACCAGTTCGACCTGCCGCGCTGGGGCTGTGCCCGGGTTGGAGACGGAGACTACGTAGGTCGCCTCGCGTTCCAGATATCGGCGTTTGGGGCCGTCCATGCTCACGTCCAATTGCGGGGCGATGACGTGTACGTCCAGCCGGTGTTCGGCCTTCAGGCTTCCCTCGCCGCTGGCTGTCAATACGTTGGTGATGGAGCCCGCCCTCGTCGCGGTCAAGGCGAGTTGCAGCGAGCGGCTTTCGCCGGGCGCCAGGTTGCCGATCTTGTACTCCAACTCGCCGCCCACGGGATGCTGCAGGCCTGTCGGCACACGCTCTGACAGGACCACGCCGGTGGCCGTGCCCGTACCAGGATTGGAGACCTCGATCGACAGTGCCAATTCCTCGCCAATAAGGACTTGGCTCGGGGCGGTCGCACGGAGCACCAACTCAGGCTTGGTGGCCACGCTGCGAGCGGAGGCATCCGCATTAAACCGAACGGTGGCTACGCTGCCAATCTCGCCTTCGGCCACGGGCATGACCTGCACCTCGACCGAGATCTCGTCGCCCGCCTTGAGCGTCCCCAACTCCCAGACCAACTCGCCGCCAGTCCCTCGCGATGCTCGAGGCTTGGTACTGATGAGTTGTGTCCCACGCGGCACAAGGTCGCGAATCTCTACGCCGTGCGCCATCGCCTGCCCCGTGTTCACCACCGCCACGCGAAATGTGGCCGGTTTGCCGACCTGGATCGATTCGGGAGCGAACTTCTGGATCGTCAACTGAGGTGACTGGGGCCCCTCCAGTTGCTTCTTGCCCGGTTGACCAATGCCTTCCAGCAGGGCTGAATCCTGCTGTGCCATGGGCGGAGCGATTTCCGGGCGTTGGGACTTGCCTGGAGCGAGACGCGAAGGTGTTGCTGTCGGATCGATCGACAAGGGAGCCGGTTCCCCTCTCAGGCGGGCCGGACGTTCGTAAGCGCTGCCGGCTGCAGGGCCGGTGCCAGATTCGCTGCCGTTGGGCTCCTGCAATGGCCGCAGAGTACCGGCCGCCATTGAGTCACGCGTGGCTTGACCGCCCAGTGTGGGGCGAAGCCCGCTGCGCAGCGCAGTCACGGCAGAGCCTGGTCCCGCCGACTCCAGAGAAGCTGCCTCGGTCTGTATCGGTTCCGTCCCGGCCGTTTCGATCACCGATGAGTTCGATCGAAAGGCCACGGCAGGGGCGGTCAATGATGGTAATCCTTGATCGGGTGCGGAAGGGGTTACCGGTCGCTGCAAAGCACTTGCGTCGGCAATTTCCAGGTTGTCTCGCGCCGGCAAACGCTGAGCAGTGGGACGCGCGAACGGATCCACGGCGACGCCAGGAACCGTGCCTTGCGATACACGCTGGGGGGCTACGGCTGGTTCAGGTTCGTCCGAGAGGGGCGGAGTCGCTTGGGGCGGAATATCCGCTGCAACGCGGCTTTCCGCCGCTGCCAGAGTGATTGTCGTACCAGGCGAGTCGGCGGACGAAGGTGTCGCACCTGGCGTTGGGCGACGCGGCTCAGCGATCAGCGGCCTGGGCAAGGCCTCTGGCAATGTCCGCGGAATCTCGTTTGTCCCGGGAGTGCCGATCGCCTGAGACGTGGCCTTGGCCGTCGCTGGAAACGGCTCTTCGGAAGAAGACGGCTGCACACCGCGCTGGGCCTGGGCGATGGCGATCAGCCCCAGCACCACTAGGGTCACCAGCGCGAATACCCTCAAGAACCAGCGTTTCATGGCTCATTCCCGGTAATACAAACGAACGGTCCTGCTCTCGCCAGGCGATAACGCAACGCCCCAAGCAGCGTAGGCCGGACCGCCCCTGAACACCTTGGGGGTGGTTTAGTACCAAATTCCGCAGGGGGTGGGAAGGCCAGTTGCGTCCGTCCTGGCGAAAAGAGAAAGGGGCCGTACACCAGTCGTAGCCGGGCGCCAGGTAAGCTGGTGGAGATAGGGTAACAGAAGAGGGCGGCTAGTTTGCCACTGGTGGAAAGCCGGCTCCGGCAAGCAACTGCGGCAGTGCCGGGCCATGCCGCCTCTGTCGACTTGCTGACAAGCCAAGGGTGCCTGCGGTCGCAGACCCCCACCCACGAACTGTCACAGTCCATCCGGGCGTCCAGCAAAGAGCGGGGCGGCGAACGGTGTTGGGAACACCCCTCAGAACTGCTCGCCACTATAGCCCTGGAACTCGTCGTAGGGCCGCTCGGACAAGTTCTCGAATCGCGTGAATTTGTGCAGCCAGGACAGCTTGATGTCACCCACAGGCCCATTACGCTGCTTGGCAATGATCACCTCGGCGACGTGTTCATCCTTCTTCGCGTCTTCGCCTGTGGCGTAATACTCCTCGCGATGGATGAACATCACCACGTCAGCGTCCTGCTCGATCGCTCCACTCTCCCGGAGGTGGCTCAAACGCGGCCGATGCCCCTCTTTGCCCGCCTCTGCCTGACGATTCAACTGCGCGAGGCAGATCACGGGGATCTGCAACTCACGGGAGAGGATCTTCAATCGCCGGGCGATCTTGGCGACTTGCTCCTGTCGCGGGTCTCGCGAGTTGTCAGGCTCGATGAGCTGCAAATAGTCAATCACGATCAAACCCAACCCATCCTTGCGTTTCAATCGTCGAGCGCACGCGGCGATCTCTGTGATCGTGCGACTGGGTGTATCGTCGATGAATATCGGTGCTTGGCTCAGTTGTGCTGAGGCTTCCACCAGCTTACGACGATCTTCGGCCGAAATCAGGTTCTTGCGGAACTTGCCGGCATCGATTTTCCCCTGCGAGCAGAGCATACGCTGGGCCAATTCCAGGCGAGCCATTTCCAGACTCACGAACAACGTCGGTACCTTGCACTCGATGGCCACGTACTCGGCGATGTTCGTGGCCAGGGCAGTCTTGCCCATACTGGGGCGTGCCGCGAGAATGATCAATTCCGAGGGGTGGAGGCCGCCGGTCATGTTGTCCAGGTCCGTGTACCCCGTCGGCACGCCGCCTGCCGCTCCGTGCTTCAGCCGCTCATCGATGCGGTCAAAGGCCTCCAGCAGTACATCGTTGATGCTCGCTACCTGGTTGCTGCTCCGCCGGTCGTGAACGGCGAAGATCTTCTCCTCGGCCACGCTCATGATGTCAGTGGCTTCCAGCGAGGGGTCCCAAGCCGTGCGGAGAATGTCGGTGCTGGCATGAATCAGTTCGCGCAGGGTGGCCTTGTCACGCACCAGTTGCGCGTAGTAGATGGCGTGCGCGGCAACGGGTACCGCCTGCACGATTTCCGCCAGATAAGCAGCCCCGCCAATGGCTTCCACCTCGCCCGCCTTGGTCAGCCGATCCATCAGGAGCGTGGTGTCGATCCGTTTGCCCTCGTCGTGCATCGCGACGACGTGCTCGAAGAGCTTGCGATGGGCATCGGCGTAGAAATCGTCCGGCCGCAGGATCATCACGACTTCATCGCACATCTGCGGGTCAATCAGCAGACTCCCCAGCACGGCCCGCTCGGCGTCGAGGTTTTGGGGCGGCAAACGGTCGAGAATCTCCGAGGACACCCGGGCGGGCGAGGGGGAATCGGTGCGACGGACTGTGGCCATGGCCATCCTTGCTGCTGTTGCGTCGGAAGCAGAACGGGGAACCGGTAAACCGGATTCCGACGAGACGTCAGTCTAACGACTCAGGCTGGCATGCGATAGAACCACACGCGGGGGTCGGGCCAACCTCATCCGGGCGAGCGCCGTGGTTCGCCGATTGAGTGCCTGCACACGAGTCCTTTCCGAACCTGCAGAACGCGAGTGTGTTGCATAAGTCGCTTTACTACAAGCACTTGCAGATGGCATTCGAATCGTTGCTGCGATTCCGCGAACGGGGCCTCGGGCAGTCGGGGTAATGCTCGGCCCTGGCAGAATGCGATCTCGGCAAGAGATGATTGCGGTTCGCTCAGCGGACGGCTAGGCTGGGAGACGCACAGGATCAGCCTTGCGACTGCGCTCATTGCGTACGCCGAACCGACACCATCCCTCTCTCGCCCTGCGGCACAAGGTCTCTCTCATGCCTGCATCTCGTCTGCTGCGTCATTTGGCTCCCCCTCCGCGAAGGCTTGTGGCTACCTGTGTCTGCCGAGCAGGGTTGGTGGCGATCATGACTGCCAGCGCCTGGGCGACCATTTCAGCGCGCGCGGGGGCTTCAAGTCGGGCCGCGCCGAACATGGTGTTCATCTTGGCGGATGACTTGGGCTATGGCGAGGTCGGCTGCTTCGGCCAAGCCTCAGTACAGACGCCTAGGCTGGACCGCATGGCGGCCGAAGGACTACGGTTCACCCAGTTCTACGCGGGCGCTACCGTCTGCGCACCGTCACGGTCGGTCCTTATGACGGGTCTGCATCAAGGCCATACTCGAATCCGGGGCAATGCCGGCAAGAACAACCCGCTGGCGCAGGCCTTGCGGCCTGAGGATGCCACCATAGCCCGGGTCCTCAAGACGGCCGGATACGCCACCGCCCTGATCGGCAAGTGGGGCTTGGGCGACGTGGGCGAAGCGGATTGCGGACTGCCTCGCCGACAGGGGTTCGACTACTTCTTTGGCTACCTGAGCCAGCATCACGCGCACAACCATTTTCCCGATTTCCTTTGGCGGAACGAGTCGAAGGTGCAATTGCCCAACGACATCGTGCCCCTGGGCGAGAGCGGCGCGGGCTATGCCACCAAGCCTGTGGTCTATGCCGACGACATCTTCGCTGACGAAGCCCTGAAGTGGGTCGCCGAGCATCGGCAATCCCCCTTCTTCCTCTTCTGGTCGATGGTAATTCCACACGCCAACAATGAGCGGACTCGGGCCTTGAAGGATGGCGCTGAAGTGCCTGACTACGGCCCCTACGGCAGCAAAGACTGGCCAACGCCCAACAAGGGGCACGCGGCCATGATTGGCCGCATGGACAGCTATGTGGGCCGTATGCTCGACGAGTTGCGCAAGCTGGGCCTGGACCGGAACACATTAGTCATCTTTTCCTCTGACAACGGTCCGCACAAAGAGAGTGGACACGATCCGGAGTTGTTTCGCCCCTCCGGAGCAGTGCGGGGCTACAAGCGCGACCTGACCGATGGTGGTGTTCGCGTGCCGACGATTGCCTGGTGGCCGGGCGCAATTGCTCCCGGCAGTACGTCTGGCCATGTGGCTTATTTCGGAGACGTGATGGCCACCGCGGCCGAACTGGCCGGTGCCAAGTTGCCCAACAACGTGGATTCGATCAGCTTTCTTCCCGCTCTCCGCGGCGAGGCCGCCGGCCAGCGACAGCACGAGTTCCTGTATTGGGAGTTTCACGAGCGTGGCTTCAGCCAGGCGGTGCTCTACCAGGGACGCTGGAAGGGGATTCGGTTGCGGCCCGACTTGCCGCTGGTGCTCTACGACCTGGCCTCGGACCTGACAGAGCAGAACGACGTGGCCGCCGATCATCCGCAAATCGTAGCCAAATTGGAGGCCTACTTGAAGACGGCCCGTAGCGACTCGGCTGACTGGCCTATCAAAGCCCCGCTTTCCAAGAAACAACCACCTCGGCCAAGCAGCCCAACCGCGGAGCAGCGGTAGCCATTGTCTTGCGTGGCGCCCGATCACAGTCAGCGGCACGACGCTTTCTTTCGCACATACGAGGGACTTTGAGGATATCGCCATGCAGAGGCTGACTTTCTGGATGATTTCCGTCTTGCTCATGACCTCCACGGCTTTGGGCGGCGAGAAGCCCAACATCCTGTTCCTTTTCGCCGACGACATGTGCTTCCAAACCATCCATGCCCTCGGACACACCGACATCGACACCCCGAATCTCGATCGCCTTGCGTCGCAGGGAACACTCTTCACCCACAGCTATATCATGGGTTCGTGGACGGGGGCAGTGTGCATCCCCAGCCGCACGATGCTGGTCACAGGAAGAAACCTGTGGCGCGCACAGGCTCTCTACAACGATACGGCCAAGGAGCTTGAGGCCGGTCGATTCTGGCCGATTCTCATGCGCGAGGCCGGCTACAAGACGTACTTCAGCGGCAAGTGGCATATTCGCGCCGATGCGTCCCAGGCATTCGATGTAGCGCGCCACATTCGCGCTGGCATGCCCAAGGACCAGCCAGACTGCTATGGCCGGCCCGTGGACGGCCAGCCAGACCCCTGGAGCCCCACCGACCGCACACGGGGCGGCTACTGGGAAGGTGGGCGTCACTGGAGCGAAGTGACGGCGGACGACGCCATCGATTTCCTGGATCTGGCCCAACAGGACCGCAAGCCGTTTTTCATGTACGTTGCCTTCAACGCGCCCCATGATCCTCGCCAGGCGCCCGAAGAGTATCTGGCTCGCTATCCAGTGGATCGCATCCAAGTCCCTGAGACTTTTCTGCCCCAGTACCCATACAAAGACGACATCGGTTGTCCTTCAACGCTTCGTGACGAGCGGCTGGGGCCCTTTCCCCGGACGGAGTATGCGGTGAAGGTCCACCGTCGCGAGTACTATGCCCTGATCACGCATCTGGACGCCCAGATCGGTCGGGTCGTGGCTGCGCTGGAGAAGTCGGGGCTGGCTCGCAACACCTGGATCTTCTTCACGGCCGACAATGGACTGGCCGTCGGCCAACATGGCCTGTTCGGCAAGCAGAACATGCATGAGCACAGCACACGCGTGCCATTCCTGGTCGTTGGCCCCAAGGCCCCCAAGGGGAAGAAGATCGACGCGCCTATCTACTTGCAGGACGTGATGCCCACGGCCCTGGAACTTGCTGGCAGGAGCGTGCCCGCGTGGGTCGATTTCCGTAGCCTGCTGCCTCTCATCGAAGGCCGCACCGACCAACCGCCACATCCCGCCGTGTACAACGCCTACATGGACCTGCAAAGGGCGGTGACGTTCGAGGGGTACAAACTGATCCTCTATCCCAAGCCTCACGTGGCACGCCTCTACAACCTCAGAACCGACCCGCAAGAACTGCACGACGTGGCTGCCGATCCTTCCCTCACTGCGACCAAGAAGCAGCTCTTCGCCCGGCTGCTGAACCTGCAACGAGAATTGGGAGATCAGCTAGACCTGCGTGCTGCGTTTCCCGATCTGTGAACCTCCGGGCCATTCCCGCCATCCGCCTTTGTTGATTCTTGCACGGCCCCTGAACCGAGTGCCGAACGAAGGCGTGTCGCGGCTGCCCCTTGCTCTGAACGCCCGTTGGTCGGCACGTGCTGGTGGCGATGCTGCGATCAAGGATGGGTGCCGGGGCGTGACTTGATGATCGATTCGTCGTATGCGGGAGCAATCGCCTCTCCTGGTGCAACGACGAGAAACTGGTCTGAGTCCCAGGGACCATCCACGAGCCTTTCGAGCAGGCTCAGGTTTCCGTCCAGCAGTTCGAACTTCCAGTTGCGTTCGCACGCGTCCTCGCTCGCCTGTTGCTCAAAGTGGGTGTCGCGTTCAATGCCCATGCGGATGAAAGTGATCTGGCTGTAGTTCCGTGTCAGATCGCCCAGTTGCTCCCACAAGAACTTGGCGTTGTCCTCGCCATACTTGGCGACCAGATCATCGTAGGACTGGTGCAGACCGTGGCGCTGTTGGATCGACTCGTTGCGGTACTGCTCCAGGTCCCGACCGCGTTCCAGCCAACCGGTCGTCTTGAAGTACACGCCTGGATGCTTGGTGAAGTAGTCGAGATACCGTTCCTTGCTGCCCAGGAATAGCGTGATGCAGTCGTGGGCCCGTGGCACGACCAGTGGAACGCGGCGTGCCGCCAGCCCCACCAGACCGTTATTGCACAGCCCATAGCCCAGCAAGATGGCGTGGTAACAGGATTCGTCGACCTGGGCGAGTGCCTCTTGCAGCCGAGCCAGCATCTTGGGCTGCCCCATGTCGTGCAGCCCCTTGGGAAGAAACTCGACGTCCACTCGGTTCAGGCTGCGCGCGACCACATGACAGACCTCTCGATAGACGATCTCACAAGCGATGAGTTTGAGACGCAGGGGCTCGGGCATGGTTCGGCTCAGGGGATAGGCCAGCAGTCAGGTTGAGCGGCCGATCGGAAACACGACGGAAACACAAACTGAGAATTATAGACCATTCCCCCTCTGCTGGCACACTATTGGCTGCTTTTCGACCCTCGAGCCAAGGGCTACAATAGGTTCGTTGTGCGGGGACCGTCTTGGAGCCGGTCCGAAAACCTGTCGGCAGTTCGGTCTTGCTGGGCCGTCCGGCCAGCCCGGGGCGGTTCTGGAACAGGTTCTTAGTGGGGGTACTCTCCGTGCTTCCGCGATCAGCGGAGTACTTGGTGACGCAGTAGGTAACGTTGTCTTCTTCACGCAAGCCTGTGCCATGCATGAACTACTTGAAACCCTGACGGCAGTCGGCCCTGTGGTGACAGATGGAGCCTGGGGGACTCAGCTCCAGAACCGCGGGCTTCCCACCGGTGCCTGCCCTGACCAATGGAACTTGCTCTATCCGGAGCGTGTGGAACAAGTGGCGCGCGCTTATGTCGAGGCCGGCAGCCAGGTTATTCTCACAAACACCTTTGGGGCCAACCGATTCACGCTGCAGCGCCATGGCCTGGCCGACCATGTGGTGGAGATCAACCGTGCAGGAGTGGAAATCTCTCGGTTGGCGGCCGAAGGACACGCAAGGGTCTTCGCGTCCATCGGACCTACCGGCGTGATGCTGATGATGGGGCAAGTCAAACCCGAAGAGCTTCAGGCGGCCTTCGCTCTGCAGGTCCAGGCTATGGCCGATGCGGGGGCGGACGGATTGGTCATCGAGACCATGTCTGACCCGCAGGAAGCCGGCCTGGCCGTGGCCGCTGCCAAGCAGACCGGCCTGCCCGTCGTCGCTTGTATGGTCTTCGATTCCGGTCGCGACAAAGACCGCACGATGATGGGGACCACGCCGGAACAAGCGGCCGAAGCCTTGCTCGCGGCTGGTGCTGATTGCATCGGCTCAAACTGCGGCCAGGGCATCGCCGGCTTCGTGCCGATCTGCCGCCGACTCCGTCAGGCCAGCGGCTGTCCGGTATGGATCAAAGCCAACGCCGGCTTGCCCGAAATGGTCGATGGACAGACGGTGTATCGCCAGACGCCCGACGAATTTGCCTCTTATCTGCCGCAATTGCTCGAAGCCGGTGCGGCCTTCATTGGCGGTTGCTGCGGCACTTCGCCGGACTTCATCCGTGCGGTTTGCCGGGCCGTCAAGGCGGTGTGACGTTTGCCACTGCGAGTTGATTTCACGGCACGGCGCGTCGTGCGCGACGAGGATTACTCTTCCCAATAGTGCGCCCATGAATTCACGCGAGCGCGTCATCCGCAGCATCAACCACCAGGCACCAGACCGGGTGCCTATTGACCTGAACGCCACGCGTGTCTCCGGCATCGCGGCCGCCACCTATCACCGTCTCAAGCAGCGGCTGGGCCTGAGCACGATCACGCGAGTGTTCGATCTGTACCAGATGCTGGCCGAGGTGGAGCAACCGATTCTGGACCGTTTCGGGGTGGACGTGGTCGGCTTGTATCGGCCCGCTGTCGTGTTCGGTATCCGCAATGAGCGGTGGAAGCCCTGGCAACTGTTCGATGGCACGCCGGTCGAGGTCCCCGGCGACTTCACGCCACAAGTGGAGGCCAATGGCGACCTGCTGCTGCGGCATCCCGACGGGCGACCGATGGCCCGCATGCCTAGGGGCGGGTTCTACTTCGACCGCATCGACAAGTATCCCGGCGCGGCACACGCGGATCCGGAAGAACTGGAACTGCCGTTGTTGTCGGGCGAAGAATGTGACTATCTGCATGCCCAGGCCGAGGCCCTCTGGCAGAATACGGACAAGGCCATCGTCTGCCAGATGGGGCCGCCGTACGAACTGTTCTTTGGCCTGGGCACGGGCGATTTCCAGTCCTGGATGATCACACTCGCCACCGAGCCCGACTACGTTGCGGCTCTCAACGAACGGTTGGTCGAAACCTGGTTGGAGAACCTGCGGCGTCTGGCCGCAGCGGTTGGCGATCGGGTGCAAATCTTGCAGTTCAACGACGATCTGGGTACCCAGGAGGCCCCTTTCCTCTCGCCGCGCATGTTTCGCGAGCGGATCTTGCCTTGGTACAAACGCGGATTGGACTGGATCCATCAGCATACGCGCATGAAGATCTTCATGCACAACGACGGCGCCATCTTCACGCTGATACCGGCTCTGATCGAAATGGGGGTCGATATCCTGAATCCGGTGCAGACCACGGCCAAGGGCATGGATCCGCACCAGCTCAAGCAGCAGTACGGCGATCGACTGGTGTTCTGGGGGGGCTCGTGTGACTGTCAACACACACTTGCCTTTGGGGTCCCTGAGCAAGTCGCGGCGGAAGTCGAGCACAATATGCGAGTCTTCGCCCCCGGAGGTGGATACGTATTCGCCGCGGTGCATAACATCCAGGCCGGCGTGCCGCCAGAGAACGTGATTGCCTTGTTTGAAGCGGCCCTTTCAGCGGGCATTTGCTCCCAGTAGGACGATCGCCGACCGACGCCTGGCTGCGCGGTCGCCACCTGATTCCCCGCCGCTGGCTGAGTATAATGCACCATGCCATCCTCAGAACAACTTGATCCGGTCTGTGGAATGACGGTCGATCCGGCCACCGTCCGCTTTCAGTATCAGTACCAGGGACAAACCTACTACTTCTGCGCTGCCGGATGCCGGGATCGCTTCCAACGCGATCCGGAACACTACTTGCATCGCCAAGGCAAGCCGAAAGTCGAGCCGACTCCGGGTGCGGAGTTCTACACCTGTCCCATGCATCCCGAGGTTCAGAGTCCTGAACCAGTCCCCTGTCCCAAGTGCGGCATGGCCCTGGAACCGGTGCTCGTGACGGCCAATGAGCCGCCCAATCTGGAATTGCTGGAGATGGGGCGACGTTTCTGGGTCAGCCTTGGCTTCGCGGTGCCGCTGGTTGTCCTGGCCATGGGGCGGATGGTGTTGCCCGAAACATGGGCGGACGATTGGGTCCATCGGCTGGGGCCCTGGCTGGAGATGGTCTTGGCCACACCGGTCGTGCTCTGGTGCGGCTGGCCGCTGCTAACTCGCGGTTGGACCGCGCTGTCGCACCGCCAACCAAACATGTTCACGTTGATCGCCGTCGGCACTGGTACGGCCTATGTGTACAGTGTGGCTGCCACGTTGGTTCCCTGGGCCTTCCCGGCGTCGTTTCGTTTGCATGGCGGCCAGGTTGGCGTGTACTTCGAAACCGCGGCGGCAATCGTCACGCTGGTGTTGATGGGGCAGGTCGTGGAACTGCGAGCCCGATCACGTACCGGTGCGGCCATCCGCGCGCTGTTGCAGCTTGCGCCCAAACAGGCCCGGCGAATCGAGCCTGACGGCCGCGAAAGCGATGTGCCCTTGGAAGTCGTCAAACCCGGAGATCGGCTGCGCGTACGGCCGGGGGAAAAGGTGCCCGTCGATGGCCTGGTGCTGACGGGGACCAGTTCCGTCGATGAATCGATGATCTCGGGCGAATCGGTGCCCGTCGAGAAGCAGCCGGGCGATCGACTGATCGGAGCGACGCTCAACGGTGCCGGCAGCCTCTTGATGGAGGCGCAGCGCGTGGGCCAGGAGACGATGCTGGCCCAGATCGTGCGCATGGTGGTGCAGGCCCAGCGAAGCCGTGCTCCCATCCAGCACGTGGCCGACCTCGTGGCCGGTTGGTTCGTCCCGGCGGTGTTTCTCGCAGCCGCAATGACTTTCATTGTTTGGGCTTCGATTGGTCCGCCACCGCGGTTGGCTCACGCTGTGCTCAGTAGCGTTGCCGTGCTGATCATCGCCTGCCCATGTGCTCTGGGGCTGGCCACGCCCATGTCGATCATGGTCGGCATGGGACGCGGCGCTCGGCTGGGAGTCCTGGTCAAGGAAGCCCAGGTCCTGGAACTGCTAGAGAGAGTCGATACGCTGGTGATCGACAAAACCGGCACGCTCACCGCAGGACGACCGAGCCTGGTGGCGGTAGAGCCGCTGGGGAACCGCGATCCTCAAGAGCTCTTGCGTTTGGCGGCCAGCGTGGAGATGGGCAGTGAACACCCGTTGGCTGCGGCGATCCTTGCCGGAGCCCAGTCGCAAGGTCTCGCACCCGCCCACGCAAGCGAGTTCCGCTCTCTCACCGGTCGCGGAGTGCTGGGGCAAGCGGGCCCGCACCGCGTTGCGATCGGCAACCAAGCGTTTCTTGAGGACTTGGAGGTGAATTCCGCTGCGCTGTCACTTCCGGCGGAGATCCACCAACGTCACGGGGAATCGGTGTTGTTCATCGCTGTGGACGGCCAGCCCGCGGGACTGCTGGCCGTGGCCGATCTCCTCAAGCCTTCGGCCGGCGAGGCCATCGAATCGCTGCGACGCGAAGGAATCGAAGTCGTCATGCTCACCGGAGATAGCTTGGCGACTGCGGCTGCCGTGGCTGGAACGCTGGGTATCAAACGCTTCGAAGCACAGGTTCTGCCCGAACAGAAGGTCGAAGTGGTCAACCGCCTCAAAGCCGAAGGACGCGTCGTGGCCATGGCTGGCGATGGAATCAATGACGCGCCTGCCTTGGCGGCGGCCGATGTCGGTATCGCAATGGGTACCGGCACGGACGTGGCTATGCAGGCGGCCGGCGTGACCTTGCTCCGCGGCGACCTGCGGGGGATAGTACGCGCTCGGCATCTGAGTCGAGCCACGATGCACAACATCCGCCAGAACCTGTTCTTTGCATTTGCCTACAATGGGCTGGGAATTCCAATTGCGGCGGGGATCCTGTATCCGGTATTCGGCATGCTGCTGAGCCCCATGATCGCCGCGGCGGCAATGAGTCTGAGCTCAGCCTCGGTGGTAGGCAACGCCCTGCGCCTGGCCCGGCAGAAGCTGGGGTGAAGTCACTCGAAGATCAGAATACCGAAACCTTCCGGCACTATTTCGATCGCGGCCGGCTGGCTCCACGACTGAAAACCGACGCTCGGCACGCTCCGCTGGATGCCAATCGCCCAAGCGTCGCGAGCGACCGGGTAGTGGCCGGTGATCTGGTCCAGGGGAATCGCCGCTTCAGCCGTCCATGTCCCTTCGGTCGTGGCGGCGGCCACGAACCATCTGGGGTTCCACGTAGCATCATCCCAGCAAGCATCCGCGACCCAGCCGCGGTGGTCCATCGTCAAGCGGTAACAAGTCACATAGTCCCGGTCCAGATCCAACAAGATGTCAACACGATCATGCCCCGACAGGTCCGGGTCACGCGGTCGCGTTCCTACTGGCGGATCGTACTTCGTGTGCGGAGCCTGCCGGCACGAGACGGCCACGTAGAGAAACTCGCGGTCGTAAGCCAGCATCACCGTGGCCGGCCAACGCTCGTCGTCTTGGTGGGGACTTTGCAGCCGGGCAGGACGCGCCTGACGCCACACCAGGTCGTCGAGCAGGCCGTCCAGATGCGGCTTGCCTGGGGTGGCCGTACATGTCAGTACGGGTTTGACCGGTACGCCTTTGGGCTCGCCGAGCCATCGCTCCGTATCGGCACAAGCCCACCAGGCATCGCGATTCAGGCCTCGGCTGAGGCCCTGATAGAACCGCTCTGCCTGACGCGGCAATCCCTGATGGCGATGGGCCGCAGCCAAAGGAAACCGCAGGCTGGGCTCAGCAAACGCCGCCGGCTGAAGCTGTTCCAGGCGAGAGGCATAGTCCATCGCTCGCCGCGAGCGATCCTCCACACGCGACGTATCCACCGCCGGCGTGGAGCCCTTGCCGGTGCGGTAACGACTCTTGCCGTGCACGCGCCATTCAGCCTCTGAACTGCTATAGTACTGCACCAGCCAGACCAGGGCTGGCTGGGCCAGGTAGTGGCTGGAATAACGCTCGACCAGCAGGTTGTAGGCCTCTGCCGCCAGCTCCCATTGGCCGTTACGCCGGTAACGCTGTGCCAATTGACATATGAGCCAAGCGGCAGAGTCAGGATCGAACTGACGAATGCTCTCTTCGGTCTGTGCCAGCAGGTTCAAGCTGGTGTCGTCTCGCTGGGTCTGCTGAAAGACAGCCTGGACGTTCTTGCGATGCTGAGCCATGCGCTTGAAAGACTCCAGGTTCTCGGCCCTGGGAGCGAGTTGTTGACGGCGTGCGTCCCCTCCCGGCTGCACCGCGATGCCGGTAAAAAAATCGGCACGCCCGGGACGCTCTGGCAAAGTCGTGGACAGGAGCTGAAAGCCCAACGTGGACAAGGACGTTCCGGAGTGGGGGGCCAACAAGGCCCGCGGCGCCGCCGCAACCTCGTACAACGTGCGTCCCAAGCCCGCTGCCAGGTCGCCTGGACTCACTTCGACGCTTCCCGACGCGCCCGGAGGCAACACGGCAAACAACTTCTTCGCCCCCCACGGCTCTAAGCCCGCCAGCGAGACTTGCTCGGAAAAGCACGTGGGATCGGCGGCCTCCAAGACAGCCTGGACCACGCAGCGTCGCAGCAGGCCGCCCACTTGATCGCCGTGGACGTCGGCGCTGCCGACCAGCACGACTTCTGGCCGCCACTGACGGATCTGGCGCACAAGATGTGCTTGGAGATTCTGCATGCCCCGGCCATCATTGGTCTGGTCCCAGACGCCAATCACTTGCTCGGCAGTAGATCCTAGTCCCTTTTGGCGCAGCGGAAACTGCCAAGCGGCCTCCCCTCCCGAACCGCCCACGGCTACCACCGCCTCGTGGTATCGCTCGGGCAGATCGGCCGACTGTCGAGGTCGTGTTTCTACATCCCGCCGAGCCACGGCCACGGCGACTCCCAGGTAGCCTTCATTGCCGGAGAGCCGGGCATATAGCTCCAATGGCACATCCTGTGGTTCGGCAAACAAGCCCAACAAGGCCGCGCGCGCGCCGCCAACCCGCTGCCGTTGCCAACTCTGCCCACCATCGGTGGTCGCTAAGATCGTGCCCAACGCCCCCACGGCCCAACCGTGCTGTTCGTCGACCATGCACAGGCCATCCAAGGGCAATGGTTGCCCAGTGGGAAAGACCTGCCACGTGCGACCGGCGTCGGGCGAGTGGAATATGCGGCTGCCCGGCGATCCGGCCAGCCAGCACTTGGGGCCGCGAACCGCTAACGCTCGGAAGTCAAAATGCCGCAGTAGCTCAAGAGGTGGCGTAGTTGGCGGCGTCTGCCAAGTTCGACCCAGATCGGTAGTGAGCATCAGCAAGCCGCCGTCACCGACGATCCACCCATAAAGCGGTGGCACCAGCGTCAGTTCGTGAACGGCACGCAAGCCCAACGGCACCGTCTGCGACGGCTCAAAGGAGCCTTGTTGTAGCGTGACCAACGCACCCATCCGGCCGGCCAGGGCTCCCGTCGTTGGATCGAGCAGGGCCCCCGTCAGCCAGCCGCGTGCAGCGCCGGCTGGCAATGGCTGCCACCCCCGGCCGCCACTGTCCGTGAAGAACAACCCGGAGGGAAACATGGCCGAGGCGTTCCCCAAGGCCCAACCGTGGCGTTCGTTGAAGAAAACCACTTTGCGCAGAGCAGGCAGGAGCAGCTTAGGGGCTCCCTGCCATGTGATGCCACCGTCGTTGGTCCACAACAATACGCCCTGCGAACCTTCACCCAGAGGTTGTGCATGCCCCCCCGCAACCCACCCCTGGCGGCGATTGATGAAGCAGACCGAATCCAACCGGCACGACGCCGGAGAAGCCTGCAGTCTCCACTGCTGTCCGCCGTCTTCGGTGTGCCAAATCGCTCCCCGGTCACCGACCGCCCAGCCAGATTCGGCGTCCACGAAGCAGACGTCGGTTAACCAGGCGTCGGATCGCATGGTATCGGACACCAGTGGGTCGGAAGTCACGTCACCGGTGGGGCGTACAGCCGCCTGTCCCCGGATCTCATGGTACGCCCACGCCCATACTCCGGTGGCCACAACGACGGCAAGAGTGAACTGGAATCGTGACATGCGCTGCCCATTCCGTGGGGGGACGGCAAAGAAGATGCCGTGGCGATTCTAGCGGAAACCGCCACGGCATCCTAGCCGAAGGAACAGGCCGGATAGGGCGGCGCAATCGGCCAACTCCCCCACCCCCGGAACCGCCACGGTCAAATGTCGCAACTCTGCGGCACCGGAATCCCACCAGGTTCTGGGACCGACTCTAGACCTTATCCGGCACTACGAAGGGGGCCCGGTAAGGTCGCGTGAGCAAGGCGTTCGCCTTGTCGTTGTCCACAAACTTCTCACGGGCCGGATCGAAGGCCAGTTTCGGCCCGAGTTGCCACTTGGTCGCCTTGAGATCGACGTTCAATGCGCCCTTGAGGTTGTCGGCAATCGCCTCCAGGCTTTCGGTGATCTCCTTGGTTGTGCCCATCGCTTCGGCGTTTTTGCCATAGGCCATTTCCTGCCCCAGACGGTAGGAAATGTTGCCGATGTGGCAGGTGGCCGAGGAGAGATGCCCCTGAAGGATCTCGGCGTTGAGATCTTCACGCTTCCGGCTCCGCACGCAGTCGATGAAGTTGCCGAAGGGGCCATTAGGACGAATCAGCCCCTCGGCTTTCTCCAATGCCTCTCCCGTGTCCGAACCGTTGGGGTAGAACTTGCCACCACGGATCACACCTTGGTCCGTGTAGAACTCGTTGCCGACTTTGAAGGGGTACTTCGCCGTCTTGTCGTCGCCCTTCTTCTTGGCCACCAGGCCACGAGTCTCGAAGACCAGCAACGGCCCACCGAAGTCGAACACGTTCAGGAGCATGTTGGGCGTCTGGCCTTGATCCTTGAAGTCTGGGCCGTCGACCCAACGTCCGCCCACACTAATAACGCTCTTCGGCAGTACATTGTCCTTGATCGCCCAACGAGCGATGTCCATCTGGTGCACACCCTGGTTGCCCTGGTCGCCATTGCCGAAGTCCCAGAACCAGTGCCAGTTGTAGTGCACCAGGTTCTGGTGATAGGGCTGTTTGGAGGCCGGCCCCAACCAGAGATCGAAGTCCAGTTCAGTCGGGGGCGCTATCGGTTCCTTGAAACCGATCGACCAACGTGGCTTGCAGCAGTAGCCCTTGGCAATCCGCAACTTGCCGTACTTGCCGCTATGCACGGCCGCAATCTCGTTCGCCACGCTTCCGCTGGAGCGACTCTGGGTGCCATGCTGCACGATGCGCTGGTATTTCCTCGCCGCCTCGACACACTGCCGACCTTCAAACACGTTGTGGCTGCACGGTTTCTCCACATACACGTCCTTGCCCGCCTGGCACGCCCAGACGGTGATCAAGGAATGCCAATGATTGGTCGTGGCCACAGAAACCACGTCGACGTTCTTGTCTTCCAGGGCCTTGCGAATATCTTGCACGCACGTGGGCTTGGTCCCTGTCTTCTTGGCGACGGAAGCCGACCGCGGTTCGAACAGACGTGTATCCGGGTCGATCAGGTAGGTCACTTGGCAGCCCTTGGTCTCCCCGAAGCCGCTGATGTGAGACTGGCCTCGTCCGTGGATCCCAGCTACCGCCACGCGAATCACGTCGTTCGCACCAAAAACGCTCCGCGGAAGCAGATACGGCAAGGCGAAGGTGCCGCCGATAGCCGTGGTCTGCTTGAGAAACGAGCGACGAGACTGAACAGGCATGCTTTCACTCCTAGCAGTCGGATGATTGGGGATGGAGGGGTTGGCAGGCAGTCACTCTGGCAGTGGCTTGCTAAAAACCGCGTTCTTTTGGACAAAAAGTGATCTTGGTCATTATGTC
>CALARR010000384.1 GCA_937889015.1 uncultured Planctomycetales bacterium
GGATCTCGCTGCCGTAGCAGCCGAGATCGGCAAAGCCCAAGTCGTCGGCCAGAATGAGCACGATATTCGGCGCGCGTGACACCGGATCGCCGCGAACCTGGGGCCCTCCCAAGCAGCACAGCATCACCGCCAGAGTCCTTAGGCCAGAAATCGTCCAGTGGCGCCCTCGCCGGAACGACATCGCCTGGCGAGGTCTCCTTTCTGCGGCGACGGAAGCGATCTTCATGGCCGTGCCTCTGATCAGGACGCCGTTTACGCCGGTCCCGCTCCAGACTCCGGTCTCGATTCTATCCGACGCGCAGTCAAACACCAAGCAATACACGCTGCAATTCGTCCGGGGCGCAAGACCGCCTCAAAGCCGCGGAAGCCCCCAGCTATCGCGATTGCCCCCAGCCGGGGTTCACCAACAGACGCGAGGGTGTGGTTGCCAAATACGCTGCCTTCGTCTCATAATGGGACTTTCCCCCACGCCAGGAATCCTGCCCATGAATCGCTCGTGTTCCAGCCCGACTCGTGTTTCCTGTCCACTCCTGTTCTGCCTGCTGGCGGCTTGCTGCCTTGTGCCGTCGGCCCAAGCCCGATCGCTGCTCGAATCGCCCGTGCTGCCCGATGGACTGGGCGTGAACATCCACTTCACCGACCCCAAGCCGGGCGAAATGGAAATGCTGGCCGCCGGCGGGTTCCGCTGGGTACGCATGGACCTGAGTTGGGGCAGGACCGAGCGGGTGAAGGGCGAGTACGACTTCCGCCACTACGACAACCTGATGGAGGCCCTGAAGCCCCACGGCATCCGCGCCCTGCTGATCCTGGACTATGGCAACAAGCACTACGACGGTGGGCTCGCGCCGTGCAGCGACGAAGGCCGCCAGGCCTTTGCCCGTTGGGCCGCTGCAGCCGCCACCCATTTCCGTGGCCGGGGCGTGCTGTGGGAAATGTACAACGAGCCCAATATCAAGTTCTGGAAGCCCGCGCCCAAAGTCGATGACTATGTGAAACTGGCCTTGGAGGTCGGACACGCACTGCGTCAGGCCGCCCCCGACGAACTCTACATCGGCCCCGCTACCTCCCAGATCGATCTGCGTTTCCTGGAAGAGTGCTTCAACGCCGGCCTGTTGGAGCACTGGTCGGCTGTGTCGGTTCATCCTTACCGATTCACGGGCCCCGAGACGGCCGCCGCCGAATATGCGGCCCTGCGCCGTCTGATCCAGCAGTATGCGCCGCAGGGCAAGCGCGTGCCGATCCTGAGTGGCGAGTGGGGCTACTCGTCGGTCCGCAAAGGGATCGACGACACGGTGCAGGGACGCTATTTGCCCCGGCAATGGCTGACCAACGTGTCCAACGACGTGCCGCTGTCGATCTGGTACGACTGGCACGACGACGGGGCCGATCCAGAAGAGAAAGAACACCACTTCGGCACGGTGCGTTATCCCTATCGGGCCGGCCAAAGCCCTGTCTACGAGCCCAAGCCGGCCTACCTGGCGGCCCAAACGCTCACCCGTTGCCTGGCTGGGTTCCGCTTCAGCAAGCGTCTGCACGTAGGGCGCGCCGACGACTACGTCCTCCTGTTCCATAATGGGGCCAACGTGCGTCTGGCCGCGTGGACCACCAGTGCCGAACCGCACGAAGCCACGATTCCGGCCAGCCCGGGCCGCTTCCAGGTCACGTCGCATCTGGGCGAGGCGTTGCCCGCCGCCACGGCTGATGGGCAAGGACTGCGGCTTACGCTTAACGACGGGCCGCAGTATCTGACACCCGACCGACCAAACGACCTGCTTAGCGTGGCCGCGGCCTGGGATCGCGCACCGCTGGATGTGCACCGGCCGGGCGGACCGGGCACGATCGCGTTGGGGCTCGTCAATCCGTTGTCACGGCCGATCGACATCGTGACGCCTGGCGATCGGGCTGTGCGTCTGGAACCGGGCGCCCGGCTGGAATTGAGCCAGTCGTTGACCTTGCGGCGCAGTCCGGAACCGGTCTCGCTCGATGTGGCATTGGAGGTCAAGGGCCTGCCGCGACTCGTGCAGCAGGTCGAAGCCATGGCCAACGATCCGTTGAGTCTTTCCCTGGGCCTGATTCAGCCGAAGGACGTCCTGCTGGTGCTCGACAACCCCAGCGGCGTGGCCTTTGGCGGCCAACTGCTGCTGAGCGACGTGCAAGGGCTGGATCTGCCGTCGCCGCAGGTGCCGGTCACGGTCGCCCAGGGGCAAACGCGAGCCCTGATCCAACTGGCACGACGTTCCGAGCAGGAGCAGGTCCAGTTCGCCGCTCGCCTGGTCGATGCTGGAGGAGCCCAACAGCTTGCCCTGCCGACGGCCAAGTACCGGCCGGTCGACGATTTCTCGAAGTACACGGCCGAGAGCCTGGCCAAGGCGTATCGGGTGGTCGCCGACGGCGACCGCAAAGTCGGCTCCGAGCAGTCGATCGGCCTGGCTGACGCACCGGCCCACGCGCCGGTGCCGGTCGGGCAGTGCCTGAAGCTCGATTTCCGCATGGAACCGGGCTGGAAATTCCTGCGACTGGCCCCGGTTGCGCCGGCGTTGAAGGCGATCGAGGGCCGGCCAAAGGCCCTAGCCGTTTGGGTGTGCCTGGAGTCCGAGCGACTCAGCCCACGAGCGCGCCTGTCGGACGCCGGCGGCCAAATCTTTCAGCCGACCGGCCCGACGATGAAAGACCGGGGCTGGCATCGGGTGGTGATCGACCTGCAGCGTGAGCCCCTGTTGTATTGGGGCGGCGCCAACGATGGCAAGGTCCACGAACCACTGCGATGGGACACGCTGCTGCTTCTGGACAAACTGGGACGCGACACCGTGTATCAGGGCACGCTCTACGTGGCGGCGCCGGTGCTGGTGTACTGACACTGGCTATCGTGTCTCAGGTAAGCAATGCCGTGAGGCCGACCATCGGGAGGCCGGCTTTCCAGGGCAAGGGGCCTGACATCGGCGACATTCCTTTTCTGCCAACCAAGAAATCATGGCTGGGCGGCCAACTGCCACCGGTCGTCGAAGATGCCGGCCTGTTCGACTGTGGTCTCGATCGGCTGCTTGCCACCGTCCAGCTTGAGCACGGCCCAGTCGCCCAGACGCGGGTAGACCAGGGCGTTGTTCCCCCGGAACTCGGGCTCATGGAACGTGTGGCCCGTGTTGAGCACCACGTACCGCTTCGGGTTGAGCGGGTTGGGGTAGATCATCAGCAGGGCGTGGTCGGCCGCCGTGTAGCTCTTCGCGCCGACGGTGATCGCGTCGGCCGTCCAGCGGATCGGCAGCCGGTCGGCGATCTGGCCCAGCAACCTGTTGCTGCCCGGGTCGCCGAACAGCACCAGGTGATGCGCGGCGATGTCGGCCGGGGTCACCTGGGTGTCGTCCTTCACACGCACGTCGCCGTGCATCCACCGGGCGAAGTCGCGCGAGCAGACGTCGAAGGCCGCCAGGGCGTAATCCTGAGCCAGCTTCTGACGCGGCGTGCCAGTCGGCCGCACGCAGAGGAACGATTCGAGAAAGGCGTCGTCGATCGGGCCTTGCAGCCCGTGCGTCTTGCGCAGGCCAGCGTCCTCGGCCGGTCTGGCCGACGCGTCGCGCACCGTCCAGCCGCCAGGCCCCTTGTCCAGAACCACTTCCGCCGCACGGCCTGCACCGCTCAGGGCCATGTCCTGGCCGTCGATGTTCAGCACGCCGCGCGCCACTTTGGCCGACAGGCTCAACTGGGCCACGTTCTTGGTCCGGACGGTGAGTTGCTGGCCGTTGGGGCTACGCTGGGCGTCCACTTCGGCCCGCTGGTAGTGCTTCTCCATCGCGCCGATCTTCAGCCAGAAACACTGATTGTACCGGGTGGTGTAGGTCAGGAAACGAATATGGTTCGGCTCGGCCGTCTTGCGCGGCAGGTACGACTGGATGAACTGTTCGGACTGCTGCTTGCTGTCCGGGTGGAACTTGTGGGCCGTGTCCGGGCCCACCAAGAACACGGTCGGCATGTCCTTGGTTCGCCAATTCAGACCGTCGGCAGTGAACTGGACCCCTTCTTTCATCAGTTGTTCGCGAACATTGACCGCCGACTGCAATTGACCGTCCTTCTCGCCGCCGTAACCCACGGTGGGCATGTTGAAGATGTTCAGGGCGTACTCGAAGGCGTCGTAGATCCGCAGCGTGGGCTCCTGGTAGACGGGCACGCCATCAAGCTTCAGGAATCCTTTGGTGTCGCTGAACCCGGCGCCAGCCTCCAGCGCCGCCCAGCGATCAGGATAGTGCAGCCCCAGGTGCCAGGCCCCAGCCCCGCCCATCGAAAAACCGCGCAGTACGATCCGCCGCGGATCGACCTTGTAACGCTTGCAGACGGACGCGACCGCCTCGAATACGTCGGTCTCGCCAGCCCAGCGGAAAGCATTGTTTCCGCGCCCGAAGACGTCCAGTTGCAGTCGATCCAATTCCGCTGCCACGGGCGTGGCCCCGTCCTTCTTCGAGATGAAATTCACCTCGTTTTGCTTCATCGCCCGGCCGTGCAGCACGACATCCAGCCGCGCCAGCTTGCGCCCGTCGTAGTTCGCCGGAACCGAGATCGCATACGGCTGCACGCTGTCGTCGATCTGCGACCGATAGGCCCGGATCAGTTGCCCTTTCTGCTTGGGCCAGGCCGGCTTGCGCAGGGCCAGTTCCTTGGCCCGCGCCAGGCCATGATCCAGGGCCGTCAACGTATCGGCCACGTAACGCTTGTCGTAAAACTCCTCCTCCTTGTACCGCAGGATCCAGGTGGCTGCCTTGTGGTAGATCGCCACATCCAGCAAAAGGTCCGGATCGGCGCGCCGCGCTGCAAGCTTCTCGATCGCTGCTCCCAACTCGGCCGTCTTGGCCTGGATCTGGCTCAGTTCCTCTTCGGTAGGCTGATACGAGGGTGGTTCCGCTCCCTGAACAGCCAAGGCGATCAACACGGACGCAACAGGAGCAAACATGATTCTGTTCCCAAAGGAGAAAGGCAGCGCCGTCAACGAATTTGGCGCTGCAGCATACCTTACCGCTGGGGCGGCAGTTCGTCAACGAAGTGGAACCGTGATTGCGGCCGGCATCGTCGACGCACCGCGCGCCGGGAACCGCCCGTGGGTCGGTCGGGGAAACGCGGATTCCCCAGCCGAACGCCTCAACGCGTTGCCGCTTCAACAACGCGCCCCGCACGCGTCGGCCGATCGCGGGAACATGCACTTGACGCGCCACTACTTCTGACGGATCTCCAGCGGCGCAAATTCGGCCGCAGCATCGACCACGCCAAAGCCGACATAGGACAAACATGTCAGAGGGTGCTTCAGCTTGCGCGTGACCGTGGTCTGGCCGATGCGCATATTGACCTGGCCGCTGCTCAAGTCGACCGTGATCTGAACGTCGTACAGCGGTCCCACCTCGGCGTCCAACGCTTCGCCGGGGCCGCCACTGCCACTCATCGCGCCCTCGACGATCATGGCCTTCTTCATCGCGTAACGCAGACCGCACTTGACGAGTCGCGCGTCGTCCGGCTCTTCGCCAAACACCACAAAGCAGTTCTTCAGACGACCATCGGTGGTGGCTCGCATGCGGGTCGTCAGTTCGACCGTTCCCTGGAGCGGTGCGGAGAGCTTGCGCAATGCCAACCCCATCTTCTTGCTTCCGGAAACCACGTGGTAACCCACTTCCGTGCCCGTGACCGTCGTCTGCACCAACTCGTCAAAGTCACTGTTCTTGGATGGCCCCTTGCCCGCCGCCGCCGTGACGGGCGATTCCTTGATCCGGATGTCGAGCGCGGCCAACTGCACCTGGCCGGCCTTGGGGAGCTTCTGGCCTTGCGCACTCAGGCACAAGACGCGGCCATCCGTCGTGCTCAGGTAGAGCCTCCCATAAGCCGCCGCCATCCCGTCGAACGTAGGCATCGCCCCGAGTTCGTAGGCAGCTAGCGTTGTGCCATCGGCTGCAGAAACGGCCAACAGTTGGCTCCCGTGGCGGCCTCGCAGTGCGGCCACCTGGGCGTCAAGCTTCTCACGCGCGGTCGAGTCGTCCGGATTGCGGAAGGCCTCCTCCTCGTCCAGAACGTCAGGCGGGCCGGCCACGAACAAGACACTGCCGGCCAGCACCAGCCCCCGAGCCTGGATCGGAGGATTCCCGTGCGCCCACTTGTAGCGCGCCACACTTTGCTCGGCAAGTGAGAACTTCTTGCGCAGAGCCCAGTCGGATGACGAGGCGCTCTTCTGCGGCGAAGCGCTGTTGATGCGATTGGCTCCGGCACGCACGCGCTCCGCGTCCTGCTCATCATACTGCCGGTCAGCGGCGTACAGGTAATACTCGGCCACGGACGCATTGCACAAATACTCGGGCTTCCGCGCGAACCCGTACACCCGCTCCTGATCGAATACCATCAGCCGGCCGGATGGGGCAAAATGCCCGGGCTGGAGCCAGCCCCCGTAGTTGCTGTTCACCTCTTTGCCGAAGATCCAATAGGAGCGCCAGAACCACGAGTCGTCCAGGAAACCGGATCGCGAAAACAGGTGGTTGCTCACCAGCGCCAGTTCCTCAGGCTCTGGGGACGCCTTCTCGCCGCGACGCCCCGCGCCGACCTTCACCGGTGCCAGAACACGGCGTCTTCCCTCCAGATCGAAGGCCTGCGATCGCATGTAGATCGAACGCCCGTCGGTGGAAAGGATATCGGGCAAAGCCACCGGCATGTCTTGCCCCTTCATCAACGTCTGCAAATCCTCGTTGGTCGCCGGATCGCGGTCGTCGATGCGGGTTTCGGACATCTTCCGGCCTGTGAAGGGGGCCAACCGCAGGAGTCGCATTCCACCGTCGAGGAAAGCCGACCGGCCCGCCACGCAGTAGACGCTGTCCTGCTCTACGAGCACGCTTCCCGAGACCGGCCAGGCCGACTCGATCTGCTCGTACGCCACCAGGCGGCGATCGACCGGAGCCGCGCGAAACCGCCAGGCCAAGGCCCCATCGGTCGCACGCAGGCAGTACACCCAGCCGTCGGCCGAGCCAAACAGGACCATCCCCCGGTAGATCGTTGGCGGAGAATCGATCCGTGCACCGCTGGTGAAACGCCAGGCCGTCTGGCCCGTCGCCGCGTCCAGCGCGTGCAGCGTATGGCTTTCGATGGCGGCCACAAACACCTTGCCTGCGGCCACGACCACACTACTGAGTTTCCCATTCAGGTCAGCCTGCCATTGTTGTTTCAGGTCAACCGGCACCGCGGCCCTGGTCGAGCCGCTGCGTGCTCCATCGCCGCGATAGGTCGGCCAAGCTCCGTGGTCGTTTGATTCTCCCGTTACGCTTAGGTTCTCCTGGTACGCTGGCCCCTGCTGAAGTCGGTCTTCCTCGGGCACATCCTTGGGCACGCGGCGGCTGGGAGCGTCGCCGGCCAGCGCGTTGAACCCGGCGAGCTTCGATTCCAGGAAACAACCGCATGCGTGCGGCGGCGCGTAGGTCAGCCCGTTGGCCGGCATGAAGCCGTACAGGCAACCGCCACGAACCCAGTGATTGATGTCCCAACGCTGTGCCGCCAGATCGATGTACTCGATGCCTGTGCGCGAGGCGATGAAGTACTTGTCCGTCGCCCGGCTGCGATAACAGCGGTGATGGAACCAGTCGGGCTTGACATCCGGTGGGAACTCGCACTTGACCTCCCCCGTGCGCGGATCGCGCCCCGTGAAGACGCCGGAATCGGCACCGTTGGCCACGGCTCCCGACCACACCAGACCGTTGATGACCAGCATGTCGTCGGGCGAAGCATGACCGCCGCGATGATGCGGCGCCGACCAGAGAATCCTGCCATCGCTCGTCGACAAGGATGTCATCGATTTGTTCTCGACCGAGAGCAGGACCACGTCCTCGTAAACGACGAGCGTCGGCCCATACCCGGTCGGAAACGGCGACTTGCGCGCCACCGGCTCGGAAGTCCACAACGGCTGGCCGCTGGCGCGATCCACCGCCGCGACTCGCTCTCCGTCATAGTAGTACACCCGCTCGCGGTCCACGCCCAGGGTGAGCGGAGCCACGCGTGCCTCTCGTTTCCAGAGCGTCTTGCCGCTGTCGGCCGCCACGGCCATCAGCCAGCGGTTGGCCTCGTCCCAGGCCCACTCGCCATTCGCGCGCCGTGTGTTGTCCCACACGTAGGTGTGCTTGGGCCGGTAGTTCTTCCATTTGTTGGGCTCGCGCGCCGCCAGCACAAACAAGGTGCCGCCGTCGGCCAGGATCTCGTCGGTGAACTGCGTGTCGGCACACGTCAAGAGCGTCTGGCCGCTGGCCCCGTCCAGCACTTCCACGGGACCATCGATGTCCAAGGTCACGTAAACCCGCTGCCCCACCGCCACCAATCGCCGGGGAAGCTGGTTCGGTCCGCTCTTCAGCGGCCACAGATGCGTGTTCCACTGTCCAATCGGCCGCTTCCAGAGAAGTGTGCCATTGAAGGCATCGCGTGCCACCAACGTCCACTGCGGCAGCAGGAGGATGGACTCGCGCGGGCCTTCGTCCATGATGTAGAACACCCGCCCTTGGGCCGAGACCAGCGCGCTGAGGCTGGCCATGTGGTCGTGATGCCGCGACCACGTCGGCCCGCAGGCCCATTGCAGGTGCCGCGGCGGACCGACCAGCTCGTCGTGCGCCACGGCGTTGTTGCGCGCGTCGTGCAGATAGTGCGTCCACTCGTCCATCTGCTTGGGACGCGGCTTGCGCGTCATGAGCCATTGGCCGTCTTGCCGTACGCAGGCCACGCCCTCCGGCGCCAGCACACGCATGATCTCATCCTGCGCGGCAAGGCCCACATCCTCGATCACCAGCAGATTGACCAGGTTGTCGATATACGGCAACTCCGGGCCGGCGCATCGGTCGATCGCCACAACGCCATACAAGCCCAACGATCGCACATGGTCCCGCGCGACTGCCACGTTCTTCGCCTCCCGGTCCAAACCCTGGACGAGGAAGGAATCGCTTGCACGCAGGGCGGCGGTTAGCTGCCCGCTGCCGCAGCCCACGTGCGCCACCAGGCCCCCGGTTACGCGCGATCGACTCAAAAGCTCTCGCGCCACAGCCCCCGGTGACGGATCGTCCGCACCGGCGATGCCCGGCAATAGCCACGAGAAACTCCAGACGAGAACCAACGCGCGCGAAAACCGTATCAGGCGGGGCATCGTGCAGTCTCCTGCATAAGAGGTCCTTCCGTCGGTGGTCCGTCAGGGCGGTGGCTAGGCCACTGAACGTCCCTGGATTATTGCCGAATCTGCGTCTCACGCAAGCTTTTTCCTTGTGGCATTTGGCACTGCCTTCGGTCGTGTCGGTAACGCGTCCTTGCCCACGCTTCTGGCTCTGCACGCACGCTGCGGACTGTCGAAACCATTCCAGGCACGGAACGTCCCTGCGTCCGGCAGTCAATTCGTGCAAGAAGCGGGCCAATTATCTATTGCACAGGCCCCCCCAAGCACTGCCATAATCAAGAGTCCCCCGCAACACCACGATCGTACGTGGCCTTCCCTACGGTTCCACGCCATCTCTTCAACTCATCCAAGGAAATTTCCATGCCACTGTCTTTGCGCTATGCGATGTCGCGCGTATTGCTGGGCAGAGTCTTGATGCTGGGTGTCTTGCTCAGTGGAGTGGCTACTGCGCGTTTGGCTAGTGGCCAACCAGCGAGCGACCCGTCTCAGCCGGCATTCACTTGGAAGGACGGCCAGCTTCTGGGGACTGTCCAGCCTCGTCACGCGCGCGAGATCCAGGCATCAAATTGGTCGGTCGGGGCCGAAACCATGGACCGCGACTTCACCATCTATGCCCATTGGCGCAAGTACCTGGGCCCGTTGGGCGCCAAGGCGGCTCGCCTGCAGAGCGGCTGGGCCAAGACCGAGAAAGAAAAGGGCAAGTACGACTGGGCCTGGATGGATGAGATCATCCCCGACATGGTCCAACAGGGCGTGAAACCTTGGGTCTGCCTGTGCTATGGCAATCCAATCTACGAGGGAGGCGGCGGCACGGGCCTGGGCGGCGGCCTGCCCAAAAGCGAAGTTGCACTCGCGGCCTGGGACAAGTACGTGGCGGCCTTCGTCGGACGCTATGCCAAGTACGTTGACCAGTGGGAAATCTGGAACGAGCCCAACAGCAAGTCCGAGGAATATGCAGACCTCGTTTTCCGTACGGCCAAGGTCGTGCGCCAGGTTCAGCCCAACGCTCAAATCATTGCCGCTGCCTGGCGCGATGTGAAGGCGTTCTTGGAGCGGCTGAAGGCGGTCGACGGGTTGAAACTGGTCAATGAGATGACCTACCATCCCTACAGCTACAACCCCGACGACACCTACCGTAAGAATGAACCCAAGCTTCGCGAACTGATCGCCTCCTACGCCGGGCACATCATCCTCCGCCAGGGCGAAAATGGGGCGCCCTCCGAACCCGGGTCCTTCGGGGCTATCGCCAAGTACGAATGGAACGAGCAGCGGCAGGCCAAATGGGCCCTCCGCCGTCTGTTGGGCGATCTGGGACGCGATATCCCCTCCTCCTACTTCTCGATCTGCGACATGCAGTATCCCGACCGCCGCAACTTCAAGGGCCTCCTGGCGATCAATGACGACAAGACCGTCCACCATCCCAAGCAAGCCTATTACGCCGTGCAGCGGATCATGGCCGTCTTTGACAGCCATGTGCAACGCATCAAGGACTTTGCCGGGCGCGTGGACGGTGGGGCTGAAGGTAGCACGTTTTCGCTGTTTGGCTATCGCACCGATCGTGACGCCAACATCGCGACCCTGTGGCGCGACAGTCAGCGGCCTGGCGAGCGCCCGGAGGTCGAATCCGTCACGGTCACCCTCCCCGGCATGCAGTTCAAGCAGCCGGTTTGGGTCGATTTGCTCAGCGGCAAGGTCTACCAGATCGCCAACTCGCTGATGTCGCAGAAAGACGGCGCTGTCGTATTCCAGCAGGTGCCCGTCTACGATTCGGTAGTGTTGGTCGCCGAGCAGAGTGCCGTCCCGCTGACACCTGCGAAGCAGTAAGGACCTATCCCATAACCGCCCCAGCCACCTCCGGGCGGCCCAGCAGGACTGAACTGCCGACAGGTTTTGGGACCGGCCCTATTGAGGTCCGCATTGCCAATAACCGTTCCGCGGCCGCGGGAGCCCTGGATTCCAGCCGCTACGGCTGGAATCCGGACAGAATTGCGATCATTGGCTGCGCCGGCATCAATAAAAAGTCTGCGCCGAGGTGCGTCCCCCGCGCTGCCCCGTTGCAGTGCGGGGGTGAGAGGGAAATAATCACCGCTGCGGATACGTAGACCATCAACCATCCGGAGGTCTTGCCATGTCGGCGTTTGCACTGCTCTTTCTGAGTGTGACGGCTTTGGGGCAGGCTGCCACGTCTACCTCGTGGACGCTGGCCGAGCACTTCGACAGCCTGTTCGTTTACGACAATCAGCAATTCCGCGAGTTCGCCTACGGCGACAAGGAGATCCGTGCACCCAACAGCGCCATGCTGAAACAGGTCGCCGGCCAGTTGCGTGATGGAAAGCCGAGGCCCTTGCTGCGGGGGATTGAGGTTGGTGGCGAACTTCGGCCTGGCCAATTGCTGTTCTCGGGCGCATCGCCGATCGAAGCCGCTGTCGTCGAGTTCGTAGTTGAAGGCGGCACAAAACTCCAGCTTGACTATGGCCTGGCCGACCACGCCCACGAGAAACGCAACAGCGGTTCGCTTCTCGCCGTGGAGGTCTACGCCGGCGAGCAGGTCCAACGGCAAGCGGTCAAGATTACCGAGAATCGCTGGTCGACGCTGGACATCGCCTTGCCCCAGGCCGAGCGCGTCCTCGTTCGCCTCGCCGCCACACGTCGCGGCAACGAAAGCGTGAATTGGGCCTGCATCGTGCTCCGCGGCGACGGCCGGTTGGGAACGCGCCAGCAGGCTCGCGACCTCTCGGCCAACTGTCAAAAAGTCAACCGTATCGATCTCACTCTCTCCCCGTCGCCACATCGCGTCGTCGTCCGACCGGGTTACGACATCCTCTTCTACCGCGATCAGCCCTGGGTGAGTTACGCGGTCAAAGGCTATCCGGCTGGCTCGCACGAGCAACAGGTTTCGGTGGGCGTGAACACTTACTACCAGGAAGGGTTGACCTTCACGCCCTATTGGTCCAAGGGTGCCGATGGAGTGGAGATCAAGGTCGACTCGCCCCTGTGCGACCAGTTGCGTGGTTGCCAGAAGTTCGATTTGCCTTTCAAATCGTCCATCAGCATGGCCCATTGCTCCCCCTTTCTACCGCCGTGGCTCGTGACCAAGGAGAACCTCGGCCTGGAAGGCCACAAACTCCGTCGCGGCGGGGCCACTCATACCTCGTTCATCAAGCCGGCCACCCTCCGCTTTCACCAAACGGGGCTCGAAGGTTGGGTCAAGCCCTTCCTCGACCAACCGACCGTCTTCGTCCTCGGCCAGGAGGAAGATGGTTGCGGATGGGACGACTACTCCCCCGAAGCCGTGGCCAGTTGGCAAGCCTGGCTCCGCCGGCGGTTCAACGACCGCTGGGATGCCTTCTCCCAATACGTGGGTGGCGTGAAGGAAATCGACGCCTTCGACCACATGACTAATCCCAAACGCTTTCAGCCCGATCCGCGTTTCGGCTATCCCATGCGTCTGGCCTATCTCAAGCTGCAATGGATCACCGATAGCTACACCGAGTACATGGGCCAGCTATTGACGCACCTCCGCCGCATTGCCCCCGGCGTGCCCTTGACCCAACGCTACGTCAATTGGGCCGGCGGCGCCGATGTCTGCCGCCGCCTGAACTTCGACTACAACTACAGCTACGGCCATCTCTCGGTCGAAGGCACGGCCAACAAATACGGCATCGGTCAGAAATCCTGGTCGGGCATCTATGCCCACATGGGCACACTGCCCCTTCCTCGCGGCGGCTCGATCGGCAAGGCCTATAGCCGGGACATCCGCCGTGGCCCGATGAACGAGACTGAATGGCGGCTCAACGCCTACACCCTGGTGGCCAACGGTTGCTGCGGCTTCGAGTATTCGACGCTTACGCCCTCCTGGGGGCCCAGTTGGGAGCCATCGGCCCTCATGGACCGCGACTTCCAACTCACGCCGACCGGCCAGGCTGGCCAGAAGGTGATGCGCGAGGTCCTGGCCATGGCCCCCTACATGCTGCACTACGAACAGCCCGCCGATGTGGCCGTGTTCCACGACGCGAGTTTCAACAGTGGGCCGCTGGCCGGGGCCTGGGGACAGTCCAAAGTCGGACTCTACACGCTGATCCGTGAGTGCAATTTCCATCCCGATCCGCTCGGCGATCAGGAGATGACCGCCGAGAAACTCCGCGGTCGCAAAGTGCTGGTCCTGGCGGGCTCATTGTCGATTGCTCCCGAGATCCAGGAGGCCGTGCGCCAATACGTGCGCGAGGGTGGAGTGTTGCTGACCTTCTACTGCGCCGACGGCCAGGGCCTGCCAGGCTGCAACAGTTACGACTATGCCTGCAATCCACGGCAAAGCGCTCGGGCAGCCTCCTTCGAGGAGCCAAAGGCCGTCGCGCATCTGGGCGACGTCTTGGGAGTGCGCCAGGCCGCCGGGGTCGTTCGTCGCAAAGCCATCCGCGTCCCGACGTATGGCGACGTGTCGCTGGAAGCCTTCAACGCCTTGGTCGACGAGGGGAAGTGGATCAAAACCCTCGCCGCTGCCGAAACCTTCGTGCCCCTCGACTCTGCCAAGGTACTGGCCACCTTCGACGACGGTTCGCCTGCTGCGATTGAGCACCGTTTCGGCAAGGGGCGGGCCGTCACCATCGCCCTGGACCTGGGCGTGATCGCCAACAATCTCACCATTCCGGGGCTCTATGGTTGGTGGTCCGATCTGTTGGCTGCTGCGGACTGCCGTAGAGCCGTCGACACCGCGAATCCCTTCGTGGAAGGCGGTGCCTGGCATGACGATCAGGGCCGACGTCTCGTGCTCCTCATCAACCATGACCTCCAACGGCCGCAAGAGGCCATTCTCACGCCAGGCCAGAAGGTGCGATTGGAGCCGGGCCAGGCCCTGAGCCGGGTGCTGGAACGCCAATGATGCACACGCGGTCCGTCGCCGCGGGGCCCTGGCAGACGCACGGCCGAGTTCGACTTGGGGGCACAAACAGTTGCTGGCATCGGAGTGGGGGGCTCCTTGGCCGGTGAACCGGCAGGGATTGGCGTACGCACGCCGGGCAGGTGGTCGGACCTGGCTGGCCGTTTGCCGGACAGGAGGTGTCTCCATACAATTCGGCGCGCCGCGAAACACTTTTTACCGTGCCCTTACGCACCGGCCTGCACCTCGCGATCGGGGCTTCCTTGTGCCCAGTCTGACGGTTGAGAACTACGTCAAGGCGATCTTCAACGTGGGGGCCACCGATGCGGCGAAGCCGGCCGCGACCGGACAGGTGGCCACCGCGTTGAAAGTCTCGCCCGGCACTGTCACCAGCATGCTCAAGACGCTCAGCGAGAGCGGACTGGCCGACTACACGCCCTACGAGGGTGTTCGTTTGACCGAGGAAGGTCGGGGCTTGGCCTTGCGAATCCTCCGGCGCCACCGTCTCATCGAAGCCTTCCTCGCCAGATCTCTGGGGCTGCAATGGGAGGAAGTCCACGACGATGCTGAGCAGATGGAACACGTGGTCAGCGATTTTCTGCTCCAGCGGATCGATCACTACCTGGGCTATCCGCAGTTTGATCCGCACGGCGATCCCATTCCCGGCGCCGATGGCGTCTTGCCCCCGCTGGCCGCGCAACCGCTGTCCGACTGCGCCCTGGGGCACCGCTTTCGCTTGGTCCGGGTGCTCGATCAATCACCGGATTTCCTGCGGTTCCTGTCGCGTTGCGGCCTGTCGTTGGACGCCGAAGGCCGTGTCGTCGACAACTTGCCCGAAGCCCGCACGGTCACCGTCGCGGTCGGCGGCCAGCAATTTGCGCTCGGGCATGAGGCGGCCACCAGTCTTCTGGTGACCGTCATCGCAGAAGACACAGAATCCTCTCCAGAACGGCCACTGCCCGTCTGAGTCGCCGCGAAGAAGCATGTCGCCGAACCGTTGTCGATTTTGCCGCTGGGCTATTTCTGCGCAGGCGTATCGACCATCGATGGGTGCCCCAACGCCCGGCGACTTACGGTCATCTGTCCCACGTGCAGCGACTCGTGCCACACGGCTGTCTCGAAAGCCGCGGCCACATCGGTGACGAACTCGGGCGCGTTGGGGCCGGGCGGTTGTCGCAGCCGCGCATCGTCCATCGAGACCAGGATCGCCAGCAGGCTTGCCCGCGTTTGACGCATGTAATCGCACACTTCTTCCGGCGGTGGATAGTCCTCAGGACGCGAGGTCGGCCGCGACCCCATGCCGAACTTCTCTTGATAGCCTGGACGCACAAGCATGTGGTCCGGCGCGACAATCGACAGGAGAAAGTTGTCCACGGTGCCGATGTGTCCGGCCACCCACAAGGCATGATTCGCCGTCGGGTGGACCTGAAAGACCCACTCTGCCGGAGTGTGGAAGGCCTGTTGCAGCGACTCGTGAATTCCCCGTACCAGGTTCAACTGCCTCAGGATACGTTGCTGCAATTCCATCTGTGGTCCTCCCTTGAAAAGGCGGAACGGCGCGCCCCAAGACCGCGGTGAATCCATCAGCCCGCGTGCCTGCACTCGGGCCTCGCCTCCTCTCAATTGGATTCAAAACCACCGTTGGCGACAATGGGCCAACAACGTCGGTCGCAGAAACCCAGTTGGGGGGGCTTTGACGGCCGGGCCTCTGCACCGTAAAACAAAGGAGCGGCCGAAATCTGTTCGCGGCCGGGCTCAGATGAGAGGCCCACGCAATGGGGGCCTGCGAACCTGGTCAGGGGTGAAAACCAGCAGCCATAAGCGGTCACCTCCAGGTGCGGCGGGCCTCTCATCCGATCCCGGCGCCGGTCGCGGCGGGCGCCACAAAGAGTCGGCCGCGCTTCCGCCTGGTGATTCATGTCCAACGACCGCTTTGCCAATGTCGACGCATCGGCTGCTTCCCCCTCGGCGCGGCAGTATGTCGTCGTCGCCCGACGCTACCGCCCCCAGGCCTTCGCCGAGTTGGTCGGCCAGGAGCACGTGGCGCAGGCCCTCTCCAACGCCATCTCCAGCGGACGCGTGGGGCACGCCTATCTGTTCACCGGAGCCCGTGGCGTAGGCAAAACCTCGGCCGCCCGAATCTTGGCCAAGGCCCTCAACTGCCAGAAAGGCGCCTCGCCGGTCCCCTGCAACCAGTGCGACATCTGTCGCAGCATCAGTGGCGGTGAGGATGTCGATGTCCTGGAAATCGACGGCGCCAGCAATCGCGGTATCGACGAAATCCGCCAGCTTCGCCAGAACGTCAACGTGCGTCCCAGTCGGGCGCGATTCAAAATCTACATCATCGACGAAGTGCATATGCTCACTCGCGAGGCCTTCAATGCCTTGCTGAAAACGCTCGAAGAGCCGCCCGAGCATGTGAAGTTCATCTTCTGCACCACCGAGCCTACCAAGATCCCCATCACGATCCTCTCCCGCTGTCAGCGGTTCGACTTTGCGGGCATCGTCAGTACGTCGATTGCCGAGCGGCTGCAGCAGATCGTTGCCGCCGAAGGGGTGGAGGCCGAGCCTGCCGCCCTGGAGACCATTGCTCGTCGCGCCGCCGGCTCGATGCGCGACAGCCAGTCGTTGCTGGAGCAATTGCTCTCCTTTTCGCCGGGGCGAATCACCTTGGCCGACGTGCATCGCATGCTCGGCACCGCTGGCGACGAATCGCTCTCCGGTCTGCTGGACAGTCTGGTCTGCCGCGATCCGGCTGCCGCCCTGCGCGCCTTGGATGAGGCCCTGGGGCGTGGGGTCGATGTGTCGCAGCTCCTCGAACAACTGCTGGGCTACCTCCGCGATTGTATGGCCGCCGCCGCTGGCTGCCCGCCCGCATCGCTACTGTACTGCTCGCCTACCAGCCGTGATCAGACCATCCAGGCCGGCAAGCGGCTCGGCCTGAACACGGCCATCGCCGCGATGCAAATCCTGGATCAGGCCCTGTCCCGTATGCGGTTCACCACCCAAGGTCGGGTGGTGGCCGAACTGGCCTTGGTGCGGATCAGCCAACTGGCAGACCTGGAAGAGCTATCCGAGGTGATCGGGCGCCTGGAGGCCGGGATAGATCTCTCCGTGCCGGGCGGGGAATCGTCGGCCACGGCCACGCCGTCCGCCTCGTCGCGCCAGACACCGCTTGTTCCGCAGCCTGCCGCCCCTGATTCCCACCCACCGCGGCAAAAAAAAAAGAGACTGAACTGAGGCCTGAGTCTCCTGGCAGCGAATCGCCTCCTCCGTCCCCGACCGCGCCGGCTTGCACACTCACTCCGGAGCACGCCGTAGCCGCGTGGAGTCAGGCCGTCGCTCAACTCTCAGGGATGCTGGGCGAACACGCGCGCCAGTTTCATCGGGTGGAACTGGTCGAAGCAAATCGGATCCTCGTCTGCTTCCGGCCTCGATATGCTGTCGCTAAGTCCTATTGCCAACGACCAGAGCAGGTCACGCACATCGAACAGGCGCTATCGGCGGTTGTTGGCCAGAAAATGCGCGTCGATTTCGCTGTCGAGGAAGATACCTTGGACCAAGGCACGCCGCTTGCCACTCGATCCATTACGCCCCAGCAGCGCATGCTCGAAGTGATGCAAGAGCCGATGATTCGCCGGGCTGAAGCCTTGTTCGGGGCGCAGGTGGTTCGGGTCGACGATCCCGCCAACCGCAAGTAACGGCTGCCCACGGAGTAGCGCCAAGACTGCCCCTCCCATACCATTTTACGCATCAAAATCATGTTCAAAGAACTTGCCAACTTCGGATCGCTCCTGCAGCAGGCCAAGCAAATGAGCGGCCGCATGCAGCAAATCCAAGAGGACCTGAAGAAACGCCGTGCCGTGGGCACTGCCGGCGGTTCGATGGTCGAGATCGAAGCCAATGGTCTGCTGGAAATCTGCCGTTGCCGGCTGAGCGCGCAACTCTTGGCCGACGGTGACCGCGAAATGACGGAAGAGTTGATCGTGGCCGCCGCCAATCAGGCCTTGGCCCAGGCCCGACAGATGCAGACCGAGGCCATGGGCGGCCTCGCCGGCGGTCTGGACCTGCCCGGGCTCAAAGACACTCTCGCCAAGCTCTTTCAGCCTGGATGCTCCGGAGGGGGGGGCTAGATCGCGCGATTCTTGGCAGAGAACCTTGCCGCTTGAGGAACTGTCGCCATGGCGGAATTGACCCAGTCGGTCACCGACCTGATCAACGAATTCACCAAATTGCCCGGCATCGGCAAGAAATCGGCCGAACGCCTGGCCTATCACATTCTCCGTGTCCATCGTACCGAGGCCCTGGCCTTGGCCGATGCCATTCGGAATGTGAAAGAAAACGTGCGTTATTGTCGAATCTGCTACAATCTATCGGAAGCGGACGAGTGTCAGATTTGTCAGGACCCCAAACGCGATCGCAGCCAGTTGTGCGTGGTCGAGCAACCCCGAGACCTGATGGTCTTGGAGCAGACCGGCATCTATCGCGGGCTGTACCACGTATTGTTGGGTCGGATCGCGCCGCTGGAAGGGATTGGGCCCGATCAACTGACCATCGGCCCCCTTCTCGATAGATTGCGTGCGAGTTCTTTCGCAGAAGTCATTATGGCGACGAACCCGACCTTGGAAGGGGACGGTACGGCCCTGCACATCTCGAACCTGATGGCCGATTTCCCGGTCCGCATCACGCGCCTCGCCCGGGGAATCACCACCGGAAGCGTTTTGGAGTTTGCCAACAAGGAGATTCTGGCCGATGCTTTGAGTGGTCGGCAGAAGTTCTAGAAACCTACTGTCACGCCAGGGCCAATCGCCCCGGAACGACCCTAACCGGTGAACCGTTATTGGACCGGCCCTAAGATCCTATCCCAGAACCGCCACAGCCCAGCCGGGCAGCCCCGCGGCAGCCAGTTGCCGACCGGTTCCGGGAACCGGCTCCTGAAAAAACCAGCAGCGATTCATGCGACTATCCTTCGGCCAAGAACTCCGGCAAGTTCAGAAGCAGATCCTGGCTCCACGGATGATCCAGTCCATGGAGATCTTGCAGTTGCCGATCATGGCCCTGCAAGAGCGGATCGATCAGGAGATGCAGGAGAACCCGATCCTCGAGTTGCAGGAAGAGGATCCCGACCTGCCTGCCGAAGAGGTCGAACGCGAGTCGCCCGATGCGCCGTCCGATGAAGAGCGGGAACTGGTCATCAGCGAGACCCAGGACAATGAAGCCGATTTCGAACGCCTCCTGAACATGGACGAGGCCTGGCCCGATCACTTCGAGGAGCATTCCCGCCCCTCGCGCGGTCGGATCGAGGACGAGGGAGAACGCAACCACGACGCGATGGCCAACATGGCCGCGCGGGCCCCGTCGCTCCAAGACTATCTGCACGACCAATTGGGCTACTTCGATATCGAGCCGGCCGTGCGCGCGATGGCCGACCGGATCATCTACAACCTCGACACCAACGGCTATCTGCAGGGCAGCCTGGAGAACCTGTTGGGGGCCGAAGCCAACGAGAGCAATCTGGCTCTCGCTCGGCAGGCCCTGGCCCTGGTGCAACGCCTGGATCCCCCCGGCGTCGGCGCCCGCGACTTGCGCGAATGTCTCTTGCTGCAACTGCGCCCCGGCGTGCCCCACTATGAGCAGCTCCGCACGCTCATCAGCAACCATCTGGAGGACATCGAGCACAATCGCTTGCCGATCGTCGCTCGTCATACCGGCTATTCCATCGAGCAGATCCAGGAACTGCTCAAGGAACTCCGCAAGCTCAACCCCAAACCGGGCGCGGACTTCAACAGCGCCTTCGTTCCACTGGTGACCCCCGACATCTTCGTCGAACCGGTGGAAGCCGGCGGTTACCGCGTGCGCCTGGAGGAAGGCCGGACCCCCAGCCTGTTCATCAGCCCCTATTATCGCAAACTGCTCAGCACGGGCGAGGCGAACGACGAGACACGGGAGTACATCAAGCGAAAGATCAACGCCGCCCAGTGGCTCATCGAATCTATCGAACAACGGCGGAACACCCTGACCAAGGTCGCCCAGGCCATCGTCGACCATCAGCAGGAGTTCTTGAGCAAGGGGCCGGAGAGCATCGAGCCCCTGAAGATGCAGCAAATCGCCGACAAAGTCGGGGTCCATGTGACGACCGTCAGCCGCGCCGTGGATGACAAGTGGATCCAGACGCCCCGCGGGATCTTCCCCCTCAAACGGTTCTTCTGCGGCGGCACCGTGCGTGAAGACGGCGAAGAGATGGCCTGGGACGCCGTGCGCATCAAGCTTCAAGAGATCATCGATAACGAGGATCGCTCCAAGCCCTTCAGCGATGAAGACCTGGTCATCGAACTGGCCAAACACGGCATCAAAGTCGCGCGCCGGACGGTGACCAAGTACCGCAAGGCCATGAATATCCTCAGCTCGCGCCAGCGCCGCCAATGGACCTCGGCCGATGCCGCCCAAGGCTCAGCGACGCCCGCTTCAACTGCCGACGACGCAGAGGATGAGGAATAGGAGCCATGCGTCTCTTCCCGAAAGTGCTTGCCGCCAACTTCATCCAGGCGTTCCAGGTGACGCGGCCTGTTCCACCGGCAAAAGCATCCTGAAGGAACACTAGATCTGTTCGATATGCAGGCCGCGGCGCTTCCGCTCTGCCCGCCGCACCTCGTCGATCTTGCCGGCCACGCCCTGGGCGTCTTCAATGCCCGATATGATGAGCTGGGGATGCGTTCGGTCGCTGGAAGTGATGCGGATCGTACCCAATCCCAACACGCGTTCGATGATGCCCTGTTCGCAGGTCACATCGTCGATGTCGATCACTTCGATGCGATCGATCACATGCCGCACAACGCCCGTCTCGTGAAAGAAACGTTGCGTCGTCAGGCGATACTGGATCCCCAGCCGCCGCCGGAGCAACGCCACGGCCGACCACAGCCAGGCCGCCAGGATGGCCAACACCGCCAGCCACCAACCCCAAGCGTGACCGATCATGATCGCCACGATCAGGGCTAGCAGGGTCAGCAAACCGCAGGCCACCCAGGGGCCGAACATGGCCCGCGTCGAGTAGGTTCCCGACCAAATCTCCTGCTCCGGTTCCTCGGCTCCAGAACGAGCGGCCGCGGCCTGGAACTGTTCCTTCGGCGTCGACGCAGCGCCCTGGCCCGTCGCCTCTTCGTTCAACCGCGCTCCGCACTGATGGCAGAACACCGCGTCTGGGACCGTCTCCGTACCACACTGTTTGCATTGCATGAGGCACCGCTCCTGATGAGTCCAGCATGACCAATGCTCCCTCCGCGGCCACGGCTGGAACTGGGATCATTGGTTGCAACGGTTTTGACAAGCTCGGCCCAACTCACCACCTGGACGGATAGGCCATAGCGGCATTATAAGCTCCATGCTGGGACTGTCACTATGGGGGGCTCGGAACTCCTTGGAGAGACTTTCCTGCCCGCCACGGCCCAGCCTGCCGACAAAGTCGTCAGACGGGTTGCCCGGACCGGCTGACAGAAACGGCGAAGAGGCGAATTCCCACCGTACGCCTGTTCGCAGCGGGGGGGACTTGCGGTATAGTAGGGGCATTCCTGGACTCGGCGTCCGAGCCTTGGTCGACGGCTGCGTCTCCTGGCCACTCCGGGCAGGCCACAGCAAGTCCAGGACAGGGACTTGGAGCCGGTCCACGTCACACGGACCGGATGTCGTCGTGAAATGCCCCTACTGTCAGGCCGATAACGATCGGGTCATCGATTCCCGCGCCAGCGAAGACGGATTTGCCATCCGCCGCCGTCGCGAGTGCTCCGATTGCCGACGACGTTACACGACCTACGAACGCGTCGAGGGCACGACCATCAAGGTCATCAAAAAGGACGGCGTTCGCGAGCCTTTCGATCGCGTCAAGATCAAGCAAGGGTTGGAAAAGGCCTGCTGGAAAAGGCCCGTCAGCGATGCCCAGATCGAATCGCTCCTGACCAGCGTGGAGAACGAACTGGAAACCCGCCTCGAAGCCGAAGTCGAGACCCGCGTCATCGGCGAGATGGTCATGCAGCGTTTGCGCCAGGTCGACGAAGTGGCCTACGTCCGCTTCGCCAGTGTCTACCGCCAGTTCAAGGATCTCCGCGACTTCGTCGACGAACTGAAGCCCATGCTGGCCGAAACACGCCGGTCTCAGTAGCGGCTATTTCCTCCCCTGCGCCCCTTCTGGGCGTGCGTAGCCGCTTGCCGCAAAGGTGCGGATCGATTCCGGGCGTGCGCACCAATCCAAGAAGGCGTCGCGCAGGGCCGGCTGCTGGCTGTCCTTCAGGCCGATCACCGTCACCCGAACCTCGCCATACTCGCCGGTAACCGCTGTCTTCTCCACCTTGCCCGCGTATTGCGGCTCGACAAAATTCCACACCACGGCCGCGTCCAGGGCCCCCAACGACACGCCGGTCGCCAACTCCGCGTGGCCGCGCGCCTGCACGACCACGTTCCGCATCACGTCGGCCTCGATCCCCCGGCGGCGAATCTCGGCCACAAACATCTCGCCGCAGGTCGAGTAGCGCGGGTCGCCGATCCCCAATCGCACGCCGCTCACCTGCAAATCCCCCCACCCTTGCACCTTCCGCGGGTTGCCGGGAGCCACGACCACGATCGGGCACAGCCAGCCCGGGACCACCGAGTGCGCCCAGCGCCCCGCCTCGCGGACCTTGGCCTCGAACGGGTCGTGGCACACGTACACGTCGCCCGCTGCGCTACTCAAGACCTTCGGCAGCAGCGTCTCGCTCCCCCCCAGGTCGAATTCAACGGTCACCCCTCGGGCCGTCTGAAACTCCTTGGCGATCTTCTGCATCGGTTCGGCCATCGATGTGCCGCACAGCACGCGCAACCGTTCTTGGGCGAACGCCCGGTTCCCGCTCGACGTCAAAGGCACTGCTGCCACCGCAAACCAGAGCCCGATTCGCCACGTCAGATGCAATCGCGTATTCATCTTTAGAACCTATCCCATAACCGCCCCAGCCAGGCCGGGCGGCCCAGCAGGACTGAGCAGCCGACAGGTTTTGGGACCGGCCCTTAACCTGCTCCTACCCACCCGGCGCCGATTCAACCAGTCGCCACAAGCCTGCCGCCAACTGATCCAGGATCCACAGCGGTCCCTGGATGCCCAACACCGAGCGCGACAGGAAGTCGGTCGTGCCGGCGTCCGGTTGTGCCAATACCAATGCCTGCAATCAGTCTACCTTCCGACATCATCCGCATCACCACCGCATCGTTGGAAAGGACCACCATCGGCGTCGCAATCTTCGCTGGCACCGCAGCGACTGTGTCCCAGGATCCCACGCGACCTGTCATCGACCGTATCACGCGCCTCTTGGCGGCCCCCTCGGGGTGGGATATATTGACTATCGATCCTCGAACCCGTTCTCGTGCTGACCGCCCTCCGGGGGCGGATATGCCGTAAGTGGCCCCTGTACAAATAGTTGTGTATCGCAGGAACACCAGGTCGGGCCCAGGGATTCCGGTTCTCCAGGGGACCGCATCCCTTGGACTGTCTCACAGCCAATACCAAAATCCATAAGCGGGAGTTGTGCCACCATGACCCGAATCGCCATCCTTGGCGCCACCGGCTACACCGCGGTGGAATTGATCAAAATCCTCTTGCGCCATCCCGGGGCCGAGATCGTCGCCGTCACCAGCCGCCAGGAAGGCAATGTGCCGGTGGCCATGGTCCATCCCTCTCTGACCAACAGGCTCGACCTGAATCTCGAGAATCTCGAACCGTCGCAGGTGGCAGCCCGGGCCGAGTGCGTCTTTAGCTGCCTGCCGCACGGCGCCAGTGCCGCCGTGGTGCCGGCCCTCCTGGATGGCGGATGCCGCGTGGTCGACTTCAGCGCCGATTACCGCCTCGACAACCCCGACGTGTATGCCAACTGGTACGGCCAGAAGCATGCCGACCCCGACCGTTTGGGAAAGACGGTCTATGGGCTGCCGGAGCTATTTCGCGAGCAGATCCCACTCGCCAACCTGGTGGCCAATCCCGGCTGCTATCCGACCTCGGCGATTCTGGCCCTGAGCCCCTTGCTCAAGGCCGGCCTGATCGCCACCAGCGACATCATCATCGATTCCAAGAGCGGCGTCACCGGTGCCGGCCGCACCCCCAAGCTCACCACGCATTACCCCGAGTGCAACGAGAGTATTTCGGCCTACAATGTCGGCCGCCATCGCCACCTGCCGGAGATCGAACGCATCCTGGGCATCGCGGCCGGCAAGGGGGTGGAAGTGATCTTCACTCCCCACCTCACGCCCATGGATCGCGGCATCCTCACCACGGCCTATTCGCGTCCGACACGCAACGTGACCGAAGAACAGGTCCTCGACGTGCTCCGCGAGTTCTATGCCGACGAACCCTTTGTGCGCGTGGTCAGCCACCTGCCCGGCACCAAGGATTCGGCCCACACGAATTTCTGCGACATCACGGCACGTATCGTCCGCGGCCGAATCGTGACCATCAGTTGCCTGGACAACATGATCAAGGGCGCCTCGGGCGCGGCCGTGCAGAACTTCAACCTGCTCTACGGCTATCCGGAGACTACGGCCTTGTAATCTGGCAGAGTTGTGATGGAAACCAGCGACCAACGGCAACTCGCCCAAGCCGGCCACCTGGCCGCTTCGCGAACCGGGGGTCCGGATCCTGTGTCCTGAGCGGAACATAGAACCTATCCTAGAACCACCCCAGCCACCTCGGGCGGCCCTGAAAGACCGAACTGCCGACAGGTTTTCGGACCGGCTCATAGTGCCCCCGCCGTCCTGGCATTCCGCTGCGTCATTCAGCACTCATCATTCACCCCAAGGGTCGAACAATCATGGCTCACTGCTTTCCCAAGGGCTATCGCGGCACCGGACTGTACTGCGGCATCAAGCGCGACACCAGCCGCTATGACCTGAGCCTGATCGTCTCCGACACGCCCGCCACCGCGGCCGGCGTCTACACGCAGAACCTGGTCTGTGCCGCCCCTGTTACCCTGGACCGCAGCCGCACGCCTGGCCAACGCATTCGAACCGTCGTGACCAACTCGGGCAACGCCAACGCTTGCACGGGCGAACGCGGCCTGCGCGACGCCGAAGAGATGGGCCGCCTGGCCGCTCTCGCCTGCGCGGCCGAGCCCGATGCCGCCTTGGTCCTCTCCACCGGCGTCATCGGCGAGTTCCTGCCCCTGGAAAAGATCGCCAAAGGCATCGAGCAGGCGGCCAAGCAACTGGGATCGGACGAACAATCGCTGATCTCCGCGGCGCGCGGCATCATGACTACGGACACCGTCCACAAGCTGGCCAGCCGCACGCTCTCCTTGGCCGGACGCGAGATTCGCGTCACCGGCATGTGCAAGGGGGCGGCCATGATCGGCCCCAATATGGCCACCATGCTGGGCGTGATCCTGACCGACGCCCCGCTGCGGCCCGAGGCGGCCCAGCAGGCCCTGACACGTGCCGTTGCCGACAGCTTCAACTGCGTGAGCGTCGAGGGGCACATGAGCACCAACGACACCGTGCTCCTGCTGGCCAACGGCGCCGCCGGCGGTGAACCACTGACCGGGGCCGACCTGGACTGCTTCCAGAAGACCTTGGACGAAGTCTGCATCGAACTGGCCCGCGCCATCCCCGCCGATGGCGAAGGCGTGACGCACCTGGTGACGCTGGAAATCAGCGGCTGTGCCAACCGCGACGATGCCATGCGGATTGCCAAGAACGTGGCCAACAGCGCCCTGGTCAAGACGGCCATCGCCGGGGCCGATCCCAACTGGGGCCGGATCGTCTCCGCCGCCGGCTACGCCGACGTCCCCTTCGATCCGCGCGCGGTCACCCTGCACGTCAACGGCTTCCTGCTCTACCAGTCGGGCGCACCGACTCGTTTCGACGCCGCGGCCGTCTCACGCTCCATTCGTGAGAACCGTGAGACACTCGTGCAACTGGCCTTCAGCCAGGGCGATGCGCGCGTGCGCTTCTGGACCACCGACCTCACCGCCGAATACGTGCGCCTGAACGCCGATTACCATACCTAGAGACGAGAGGCAACGTGCCAGAGATGGTGCGCGCAACCCCGAAACCCGCAAGTCTCGCCGCGCAACTCACCCCGCCCGGAACCGGCTCCAGTCGATGCCCAGCTTGCGCATCCGCGCGCGCAGGGTGTGCGGATTGATGCCCAGCAACTTGGCCGCCCCAAACGGCCCTTCGATCCGCCCATGGGTTGTGGCCAAGGCCGCTTCGATGTGCGTCTGCATGGCCTGGTCCAGCCGCAACGGGTGTGTTGTGGCGGTCGGTGGCGGAATTGGTGCCTCAGCCATGTTGCTCCGTGTGCCCGGCACGCCCAAGGCTTTGGCGACCTCCAGGCAATGCCCGTCGCCGAGAATCGCCGCCCGGTCCATCACCGACGCCAATTCCCGCACGTTGCCCGGCCAATCGTAGCCGATCAACAGGTGGATGTCCTCCGGCGTGGGCATCTGCGGAGCCAGGCCGAAACGGATCGCCGCGCGCTGCGCGAAATGCCGGGCCAGGGCCGCAATGTCGTCGCGCCGTTGACGCAGCGGCGGCAGGTCGATGGGGAACACGGCCAGCCGGTACCACAAATCCTCGCGAAACCGCCCCTCGCGCACCATGCTGCCCAGATCGCGGTGCGTGGCCGCTACGATCCGCACGTCGACCGTGATCGGATGCTGCGCGCCCACGCGCTCGAAAACCCCGTCTTGCAGCACGCGCAACAGCCGGACCTGAGCCGGCTGCGGCAACTCGCCAATTTCGTCCAAAAAGAGCGTACCCCGGTCGGCACGCTCGAACCAGCCGCGATGCGTGTCCGTGGCCCCGGTGAAACTGCCCCGCTCGTGCCCAAACAACTGCGAATCGATCAACTCCGACGGAATCGCCCCGCAATTGACCCGCAAGAACGGACCGGCCGCCCGGCTCGAGCGTACGTGAATCGCACGCGAGACCAACTCCTTGCCGGTCCCCGTTTCGCCGAAGATCAGCACCGGCACGTCCGACTTGGCGACCAGTTCCACGCGGTCCATCACCGGCCGGAGCCCCGATTCCTCCCCCACGATCGTATCGCCCAGTCCACGTCGGCCCAGACGGGTCAACAGGGAACTGCGGTCCGCCTCGGCCGCCTCACGCAAGGCGGCCATCTCCCGCAGTCGGCGGTCATTCTCCAAGGCCACGGCAAACGGCTCCAGCAGGGCGGCAACCAGGGCCTGATCTTCCGGTCGGAAACGCCGCGCCGCCTGCGATTCCACCAGCAGGATGCCCGACGGCCCTCCCGGTCCCATCAGCGGCCCTGCCAGCACATGCTCCGAAGTCCCCTCCGGCGCCACCAAACGGAGCAATTCTGGACCATGTGGTGAATCGGCCGTTAGCAGACTTCCCTCCTGGCACCAGGCCAGAACACGTCGGAAGTCGTCGGCCGTGCATTCGCGGCGCACGCCCACCAGGCGGTGCTCAGTCGCCACCAAGGCCACCGCCACCGTCTCCAAGGACGATCGAGCCACGTCGATGCTCCGCACCAACACGCGCCCCACCGCCATGCGGCGAAGCAGCAACTCCGCAATCGCCGCCGTCGACTCGTTGATGCGAATGTGGCGACAGGCCTCACGCCAGACGTGCAGCAGTAGTTCCTCGATTCCTTGCATAGACGATTCCTGGCATGCGCCGACGTACACGAACACAACTTGCGACTCGTGCGAGGGGAGTAAAGTCGCCGAGCGGCAATCATGCGCCCGTATTATATCACGGGAAAGCCGTTACTGAACACGGCCAAAACCGTTGTATATCACGGCCTAGGCCGCCTATTCACCGTTTGCAGCCTCTTAAATCCCCTAAATTACCTCAAAACCCCTCCAATACCACTTTGGTCCCGGCTTTGCATCCGGGTTGGTCAACGTGCTAAGGCACTTTTCGGGCCGCAGTCCGCGCAACGCAGTTTCCGCACGGCACAAGGACGGCCAAACCGAGTCGACAAACCACGGAGACGGATGAAATGCGGAGCGTTGGAGCAAGTGTTCGCCGGATCAGTCGTTGGAGCCTTCTGCCGCTCTTGCTCACCGCGTTTGTGGGGTGCTCGGGCGAGAGTTCCGGCACCAAGATGCTCAATGTGTCGTATGATCCCACACGCGAGTTGTACAAAGAGTACAACGCCGCTTTCACCGCTCACTGGCGTCAGCAAACCGGCCAGGACGTGCAGATTGAACAGTCGCACGGTGGCTCCGGCAAGCAGGCCCGGGCGGTGATCGATGGCCTCCAGGCCGACGTGGTCACCCTGGCCTTGGCCTACGACGTGGATGCCGTGCGCACCAAGGGCGGTCTGCTTGCCGACGGCTGGGCCGCTCGGTTGCCGCACAACAGTTGCCCCTACACGTCCACCATCGTATTCCTCGTCCGCAAAGGAAATCCTAAGAATATCAAGGACTGGGACGATCTGGTGCGCAAGGAAGTGAAGGTCGTCACTCCCGACCCGCAGACCTCCGGCGGCGCGCGCTGGAACTACTTGGCGGCCTGGGGTTACGTCCTCCGCAAGGAAATGGGCGACCTGAAGAAGGTCCACGATCCCGCACAGAAGGAGGCCCTGGCCAAGGCCGAACAAAAGGCCCGCCAGTACATGCGCGCCCTGTTCACCAACGAGCCGCATCTGGATAGCGGCGCTCGGGCCGCCACCAACAGCTTCGTGCAACGCAAGATCGGCGACGTCCTGCTCGCCTGGGAGAACGAAGCCCTGCTGAGCGTCAATCAGGCCGCAGGCAGCGAGTTGGAGATCGTCGTCCCGTCGATCAGCATCCTCGCCGAGCCGCCCGTGGCCGTCGTCGACAAGGTGGTCGACCAGCGCGGGACCCGGACCCTGGCCGAGGCCTACCTGAAGTATCTCTATAGTCCGGTTGGGCAAGAGATCGCGGCTAAGCATTATTACCGGCCTAGCCTGCCGGAAATTGCCGAAAAATATAAAGATCGTTTCGCCAAGATCGAACTGTTCACGATCGACGACGTGTTCGGCGGCTGGAATAAGGCCCAAGCGATCCATTTCAACGAGAAGGGCGTGTTCGATCAGATCCGCCAGCCATGAAGCTCTCCTTCACCTTCAAACAACCGAGTGTGCTACCGGGTTTCGGCCTGACGTTCGGTATTACGCTGGCTTACCTGGGGCTCCTGGTGCTGATTCCCCTGTCGGGACTGTTTCTGCGCAGTGCCACGATGTCTTGGGCGGAGTTCTGGGAAACGGTTTCCGATCCGCGCGCCGTGGCCTCGTACCGCTTGAGCTTCGGCGCGTCGGCCATCGCGGCCGCGATCAACACCGTGTTCGGTTTCATCGTGGCCTGGGTTCTGGTCCGTTACCGTTTTCCCGGTCGCAAGCTGATGGATGCGATCGTGGACCTGCCCTTTGCGCTGCCCACGGCCGTGTCGGGGATCGCCCTGACCACGATCTACGGCCCCACCGGCTCGATCGGTCGTTGGCTGGAGGCCGTCGGGATCAAAGTGGCCAACACCTGGCTGGGCGTGATCGTGGCCTTGACCTTCGTGGGCATGCCCTTCGTGGTCCGCGCCCTGCAGCCGGCCTTGGAGGACCTGGAAGCCGAGTTGGAGGAGGCCGCCGCCAGCCTCGGCGCCAGCCGTTGGCAGACCTTCCGTCGCGTGATCCTGCCACCGTTGCTCCCGGTGGTCCTGGCCGGGTTCGTGATGGCTTTTGCCCGCGCCCTGGGTGAGTATGGCTCGGTGATCTTCATCTCGGGCAACATCCTGGGCAAGACCGAGATCGCCCCCTTCCTCATCTACACCAAGTTGGAACAGTACAAGTACGCCTCGGCCACGGCGATCGCCCTGGTGATCCTGCTGGCCTCGTTTGCGGTCCTGTTGCTCATCAACCTCTTGCAGTGGTGGGGCCGCCGCTGGCGGACAAGGGGAGTCTGACATGGCCGGAATTGCCGAACCCACTCTCACTCGCCGCCCGTTGAGCCGCCGGACCGCGGCCACCAACGAACCGTTGGCCATGCGACTGGCGTTGATCGGCGTGAGCGTGGTGTTCCTCGGCCTGTTCCTCGTGCTGCCGCTGCTGACCGTTTTCGGCCAGGCCTTTTCGCACGGTTGGCGCGTGTATGTGGCTTCGCTCACCGATCGCGACGCCCTGGCGGCAATGCGTTTGACGCTGTTGGCGGCGGCCGTGGCCGTGCCCGTGAACGTGGTCTTCGGCGTCGCCGCCGCCTGGTGCATCGCCAAGTTCGAGTTCCGCGGCAAGAGCCTGCTGACCACCCTCATCGACCTGCCCTTCGCCGTCTCGCCCGTGATCGCCGGCCTGATCTACGTGCTGATCTTCGGTCGCAACGGCTGGCTCGGTCCTTGGCTTTCCGCCCACAACATCCAGATCATCTTCGCCGTGCCAGGCATCGTGCTGGTGACCCTCTTCGTGACTTTTCCTTTCGTGGCCCGCGAGTTGATCCCCTTGATGCAGGCCCAGGGCACCGAGGAAGAGCAGGCCGCGCGCGCCCTGGGGGCCAGCGGCTGGCAGATCTTTCGCCGCGTGACCCTGCCCAATGTCAAATGGGGCCTGCTGTACGGCGTGATCCTCTGCAATGCGCGCGCCATGGGCGAATTCGGAGCGGTCTCGGTCGTCTCCGGCAACAAAGTGGGAGCGACCAACACCCTGCCCTTGCACGTCCAATTCCTCTACGAAGGCTCCAGCGAACACCATATCGCCGCCGCCTTTGCCGTGGCCTCGGTCTTGGCCCTGCTGGCCATCGTAACCCTTGTCTTGAAGACCATGGTCGAGTGGAAAACCGCTCGGCAGATGGTACCCGGCGACGACCTTCCTTTCGGGGAGCTGTGAGTTATGAGCATCGAAGTCCGCAACATGAGCAAGACCTTCGGTCGCTTCACCGCCCTGGACAACGTGAGCCTCACCGTGCCCAGCGGCGAACTGGTGGCCCTGCTCGGACCCTCCGGGTCCGGCAAGACCACGCTCCTCCGCCTGATCGCCGGGCTGGAAGAGCCCGATTCTGGCAGCGGCCAGATCCTCTTCGACGACCAGGACGTGGTCAACCGCGATGTCGGCGATCGCCAGGTCGGATTCGTCTTCCAGCACTACGCCCTCTTCCGGCACATGAACGTGTTTGAGAACGTGGCCTTTGGACTGCGCGTCCGGCCACGCACTTCCCGACCCAGCGAAATCACCATCCAGCGCAAAGTCTTCGCCCTGCTGCGCCTGGTGCAGCTCGAAGCCCTCGCCGATCGTTTGCCCAGCCAACTATCGGGCGGACAGCGTCAGCGCATCGCCTTGGCCCGCGCCTTGGCCGTGGAGCCCAAAGTACTGCTGCTGGACGAGCCTTTCGGGGCCTTGGACGCCAAGGTCCGCCAGGAATTGCGCCAGTGGCTGCGCCGCCTGCACGACGAAATCCACTTGACCAGCGTCTTCGTCACGCACGACCAGGACGAGGCCCTGGAAGTCGCCGACCGCGTGGCCGTGATGAACGAAGGCCGCATCGAGCAATACGCCACCCCGCACGAAGTCTTCCACAATCCGCAGACCGAATTCGTGATGCACTTCCTGGGCAATGTCAACATGTTCCACGGTCGGCTCGACCGGGGCAAGGTCCGCTTTGCCAACCTGGAGGTGGAAACCCCCGAGCAGCCAGCCGCCTCGGGCGAGCACGCTTCGGTCTTCGTTCGCCCCTACGATCTGGACCTGGCCACCTGCGCCAACGGCCATCCCTGCTTCAAGGCCACCGTGACCCGCATCCATTCGGCCGGGGCCAGCGTGCGACTGGAATTGGTGGCCGCGTCTGGCGAGAACCTCTCGGCCGAGGTCAGCCACCAGCGATTCGAGGAACTGGCGATTGAGCTGGGCAGCGAAGTCTACGTCACCCCGCGCGCCATCCGCATCTTTGGCCAGGACTACGCCGTCTCAAAGCGCGTCTCCGCCTGAAACCGCCCCAAGCCGCCCTCGTAGGTTGTGCTTCAGCACAACATCCGCCAGGCCACCGCCGCACATCAGTAAGTGCAGGTGTAGATCGTGCACGAGGCGTCGGTCAGATACTGGTAGTTGCCGTTTTGGGCATGCAGGAGGGCGCACTAGTGTAGTGTCTCACTCGGAAGGTAATTTGTGGGTGCCATGCTTGCTAAGCGAGCGCAGCGAGACAGCAAGCATGTTCGCCA
>CALARR010000385.1 GCA_937889015.1 uncultured Planctomycetales bacterium
CAGCGTTGCGTCGGTGTTGAAGCGACCGGGCGCAGTGCCATTGGCAACCACCAGAGGCTGCGAGCGCATTTCATCGGTAAGGGAGCTGCGCACGCGGAGGTCTGTGAGCCCATCGGGAAGCGTCGTCGAATCCACGGTTGCTTGGTACAAGGTGCGATAGAACGGGCGCCCGACCGCGCGCATCGGTGACCACGGGCCGCCGTTGAGCGAGTACTCCAGACGTTCGTTGGGGCGCGGGTGAACAAGGTGCGCCTGGAGGGTGACCATTCCGCTCCACGGCGCGCCAACGCGATGCGAAACGACGGCCACACGTTGTCCGAGACCTTTGTAGAAGCACTCCAGGCGTTCGCCTTGCGCGTGGTAGATGAGATAGCCTGCCGGGGAGAGGTCAGGACACAACTGCGCGCACTTGGGGTTCCACCAGCAGCCGGACAAGGCCCCGCCGCTGCGGTAGGGAACCTCGCGCGGCTCATAGGCCACGTCATGGTCGTCGCCGGTGAGTTGGAGCCGCACATCATGCTGACGAGCCAGTTCGAGGAAGCCGGGGCAATGCTCGGCCAGGTCATTTTCCGACGCGGTCACCACAACACAGCCGGGCGTGCGCTGCGACATGTCCTGTTTCATCCACTCGACGTGCATGGGCTGGACTTCAAGCGTGGGATATTCGCGGCCGTGGATTTGGTTCTTGCCGAGGTGGTAGCCAAAGTCCACGGATACGTAGTGGATTTTGCCGTACTCGAACGAGAAGTAGTGTGGGCCGAGATACTCCCAATACAGGGGTTTTCCGCAGCGGATATCGCCGCGCGGGAAGAGGTCCAGGCGATGCGCGGAGTCGGTATGATCGCCGGCCACGTTGTAGTAGGGCATGGCCAGGTGATTCATGATGCCCACGTAGTTGCGGAACAGCGCGTGCCCGGTCTGCGGAGGGTCGCTGAGGGTCTTGCTCAGGTTCACCAGGTCCCCGCTGTTGATCACGAACCGGGGGACTGGATCGAGGGCGTTGACCTCGTTCACAAAACGGCTGAGGCCTTCGAGCGAGGCCGTCGAGGACGAGATGTGGGTGTCGGTGACGTGCACGAAGGTATACTCGCCTTCGTCACGGCTGGCGCGCGTCAGCAGGAAGTCGACCTGCGCGGCCAGCGGCTTGTACCACGCGCCTTGTACGTCATGGGCGCTGGGACGGGTCACGTAGACAAAGACGGCTTTTGGATCAGGAACGAGCACGTAGGCGCCTTGGGCATCGGTCTTGACCACCGAGTAGCCGTCGGTGACCGAAACGCCCGGCACGCCTTCGGTGTTGGTTTGCGCACGCCGCGCGACACGGCCACAGATCCGTGCAGGGACTGCGGCCCCGTAGTTCGGTTGGGGCGTTTCGCGGAGCAGGGGAACCAGGACTGCCGGCGCCCCATCTTCTGCTGCCATGGCGGTCTGGCCGCAGACGACGGCCAGCGTCCAAATTGCAGACGTAATTCGCATCGCAGTCCTCGCAGGCCAGAGCCGGGCCACACGATCGCCTCCAGATCTTGCTCATGATAGGATCCGGGTGGCCTCGCTTCAACCACGGAATTGGACCACCCGGGCCCAGCGGCGCGATCTCCTTGACGCCGCCATGGCGGATCAGTGACAATGGACGGTCCCCCGCCTGGAACAACTCAGCACGACATTTGAGCAGCGTTATTGCACACAAGGAGAATCGACTGATGTCCAGGACCACGCGCCGTCATTTTCTGCAGGCGTCGGCCGCCGTAGCTGCGGCAGGATGGGGATTGGGGAGGGCGTTGGCCGCCGAGCCGGGCAGCGGCCAGCGGTTGAAGACCTGCCTGTTTTCGGGGATGTTCAAGGGAGTGCCCTTGAAGGCCACCCTGGAGACCGCTCGCGCCATCGGTTTTGACGGCATCGAAATCGCGGCCGGGTACGGGACCGACCACTTGGACGTCAACTGCACACCGGAGCGGGCCGAGGAAATCAAGGCCATGGCGGCCGAGAACCATCTGGGGATCGCGCTGATCTACCCGTCGTTGGGCAGCAACGTCCTCCAGGGGGAGAAACAACGCACCGAAGGCCTGGAGGCCGTGGAACGCTTTTTGACGATCGGCGATCACATGGCCTGCAAGATGGTGAAGGTGGGCGCGGGCCGGCTGAAGAACAGCGCATTTCAAGAGGACGAGGCGAAGGTTGTGGCGGCCTGGATTGCCCAGGCCTGCGACCGCGCGGCCCAACACGGCGCACGAATCGTCACCGAGATCCACTTCGGCCAGTACTGCGAGACCGCGCCCATGGCCCGGCGGATGATCGACCTGGTGAACCGCCCGAACTACGGGGTGATTCACGACGCCGGGAACATGCACATTGCTGGCGATTCGTATACGGACAAGGCCGTCGAACTGCTGGGAGATCGGATCTTCCACGTTCACATCAAGGACATGGTCCAGGCGCCGGCCACCGACGACAAGGCCCATGACTATCCGGCGGGCCGGTTCAAGCGCGCGTCCTTGGGCCAGGGAAACGTGGACCACCTGGGGTTGTTCCGGGCGCTGAGGAGGATCGGCTACCAGGGTTACCTGTCGTGCGAAGCCACCGGCGGCGATGATCCGGTCGC
>CALARR010000386.1 GCA_937889015.1 uncultured Planctomycetales bacterium
GCCGGCCGATCAGGTCCAGGGCCATGATCTTCTGACGCGCGTCGCCCTGGCTCAAGGCGGCCAACACGGCAGCGTCGATTTCTTTGCCGGGCAGGCCGACCAGGGTCGCCTGGGCCGCCTGGGCCAGGGTCTCGTCGGGCTGCGCGGCGGCTTCCATCAACACACTCACGGCCGAGGCCGTGCCCAACTGGCGCAGGGCCTGAACGGCGGCGAGACGCACGGGCAGGGGGCCGCTCTTGGCCGCCGCAAGTACGGTGGGCAAGGCGGCTGCGTCACCCCGATCGCCCAAGAGCACGATCAGCAGCGCCTGACGCTCGGCCGGCACCTTGGGCAAGTGGGCGATGAGGGCCTGGGTCACTTCGGGGCCGGGCAGTTCGCGCGCGGAGCGCATGGCCACGCCGAAGAGGTCCGGATTGGCGTTGCCCAATTGCTCGACCAGCAGGGGCACGCCGGCCGCCTGGCGCGCGAGGATCGCGCCGCGCGTGGCGGCGATCGCAAAACGCTTGGGCAACTCGGTCTTGCGAAGCACTTCGTACAGGGCCACCGCCTGATCGCGTTGGTTGCGGGCCACGAGTTGCTCGGCGCAGGTGAGGCAGGCGTCGGCGATCGTGGCGCGGGCCTGGCCGGAGGCGGCGGCCAGGGCCTGTTGCAGGGCCTGGCTGGCTTCGGGCGTGCCGATGCGGCCCAAGGCGGCCGAGGCCGCGGCAGCCGTGTTGGGATCGGCGTCCTTCAGCAGCTTGGACAGCAATTCGACTGCGCCGGCATCGCGCCGCGCGCCGATCGAGTTGATGGCGCCGACCTGCAGGCCGCCCTTGAGCCTGGCGGCCGCGTCGCGGAGGGCCTGGTCCACGCTGGGGTCGGCGATCGGCTCCAGGGCATAGCGCGCGTAGTGGGCCATTTTGTCGTCGGCCAGCATCTTGGCCAAGACGGGCACGGCGTCCTTGGTGCCGATCAGCGCCAGGCGTTTGCAGGCCAGGACCTTGTCGAACTGGGGCGCGTCGCCGGCGAGCACCGCCACGAGCTTGGCAGTCTCTTGCTGCGGGTTCAAGGGCGCCGCGGCATCCTGGGCCGAGGCCCAAGGCATCGCGGCCGCCGTCAGCAGCAGGGCCGCGAGGATGTTGCATCGCATACGTGTCATGGATCAATTCTCCTTGGATCTTGGGATGGTGCGGGGCGTGGGGCGGTTGCCATGCAGTCCAGCAGGGTGCGGCAACTGCTTCCACGTGCTGGGAGCTAGAATCGCCACGGTTCGCGCAGGGCGCGGGTCCGCATGCGGTTGGCTTCTTCGTCGCCGATGAATTCTTCCTTTACGGGGTCGAACTTGAGCTTGCGTCCCAACTGCCAGGAGATATAGGCCGCGTGGCAAGCGATGTGCGACTGGCCGGCGCAATCGGCGCTGGCGCGGGGGATGCCGCGGCTCTTGACGCAATCCAGGAAGTTGCGCACGTGATTGGTGGGCACGGTGCCCTTGTCGTTGAACAGGCGGTGCAGGGAGCGGAGGTTCGGCGACAGCTCCATCAGGCCGCTATCGCCCGTCTCGACCCAGCCTTCATCGCCCTCGAATCGCACGCGGCAGGTGCCCAGGGGCAGCCAATCGGTGTCGCGCATGACCAGTTTCACGCCGCTGGCGTACTTGGCCAGCACGTGTTTGCCCGACGGCTCGTACTCGACCGGGGCGGTGTGGTCGGCGTTGGCAGCCCACTGGCAGAGGTCGACGGTGTGCGAGCCCCACTCGAGGATTCCGCCGCCGTGGAAATCGAAGTGTTTGCGCCAGCCGCCGCTGATGTAGCGACTGTTGAAGGGACGCCAGGGGCAGGGGCCGAGCCACATGTCCCAATCGCAGACATCCTTGGCCGGTTCGGGCTCGGCGGGCAGCCATTCGTGGGTGATGGCCGGATCGAGCGTGTTGGCGTGCACCGTGTGCAGTTTGCCGAGTTTGCCGGTGCGCGCCAGTTCCACGGCGAAGGTGAAGTTATCGAAGGAGCGGCGCTGGGTGCCGGCCTGATAGACGCGGCCGTAGCGGCGGATGGTGTCGGCCAGGGCGCGGCTTTCGGCGATGGTCATGGAGCAAGGCTTTTCGCAATAGATGTCCTTGCCGGCCTTGGCCGCGGTGATCGAGGCCATGGTGTGCCAGCGATCGCCGGTGGTGATGAGCACGGCGTCGATGTCTTCGCGAGCCAAGAGTTCGTGCATGTCGCGGAGGATGCGGCAGTCCTGATTGCCGTAGGCCTCGTCGATCATTTGCTTGACGCGCTCGCGGCGATCGGCCTGCGCGTCACAGACGGCGACGACCTGGCATTCGGGTTCCTTGAGGAAGCAACCCAGGTCGGTACGTCCCCGGTTTCCGATCCCGATGCCGCCCATGACGAGGCGGTTGCTGGGCGAAGGCACGCCCTCTTTGCCCAGGGCGCGGCCGGGAATGAACTGCGGAACCGTGAGCAGGGCCCCGGTCTGGGCCGCTGTCTTGAGGAATCGTCGCCGTGGAAGGACCGCGGAGGGATCCGACATGCTGCGTCTCCTGTTGGAACAAAGTCTGGCGGGTTGATGGGGTTCAGACCGGCAAGGCAACGCGATCCGCGCGGGTGGTCCGAGAGACCGGACTCCTCATGCTTCCTCGCTGCCTTGCAGATCCGACGATCGCTAGGACGCCGCGGTCCATGGCCGCGGCCGCGTGGCCGGCGCGAGGCGCACTCGGGTCGCGCGCCGGCGTCTAATTGGGTCCTGCATCGCGAATGAACCGGGGGCAACCATCGGGAGCCCGGTTTTCCCGGCCTTCCGTTGGCCGGCCGGGGCCATTGGCAATGCAGAGATCCCTAGGTGTGAGCCGGTCATTGTACCACGGCGCCGAGGGCCATGCATGCAGGGCGAAAGCACACCCCCGCGTTAGGGGTGAGTCGCAACCCCTTGTTCTTTGAACCACGGCTTGTCAAGCTTTGGGGGTGATCGATCGCCGTCGCGCGATACCCCCAGCCGACGCGCGGAGGATTGGAAAGACCGGGCCTCCGCGTCCCCGGGGCTGGATCCTTTGCCGCGGCAGGGACAGCCCCTCGAGCCTCTGTGACAGAAGGGATACATGCACCATGAAGATGCGTCGCAGCCGTGTGCTGGAGAAATTGCGCGCCGGCCAGGTGGCCGGCTGCTTGAAGATGAACCTTTCCGATCCGCGCGTGGTGGACATCGCCGCGGCGAGCGGGATCGATTGCGTGTGGGTCGACATGGAGCACGTACCCAGCGACTACCGGGACATCGAGAACCAGGTGCGCGCCGCCAAGGTCTTTGACGTGGACGCGATCGTGCGCGTGTGCAAGGGGAGCTACAGCGACCTGATTCGGCCGCTGGAACTGGACGCCACGGGCATCATGGTCCCGCACCTGATGAGCGCGGAAGAGGCGCGGCGCATTGCGTGGCAGACGCGTTTTCACCCCATCGGGCGGCGGCCGCTGGATGGGGGCAATGCCGACGGGGCGTATTGCGCCATTCCCATCGCCGACTATCTGCGCGACGCGAACGCCGAGCGGATGGTGATCGTGCAGATCGAAGACCCGGAACCGCTGGCGGAACTGGACGCGATTGCGGCGGTGGAGGGGATCGACATGATCTTCTTTGGGCCGGGCGACTTCAGCCAGGGGATCGGCCGGCCGGGTGACTTTTCGGCGCCGGAGATCGATCAGGCACGACGCCAGGTGGCCGAAGCGGCGCGGCGGCACGGGAAGTTCGCCGGCACGGTCGGCTCGATCGAGACCCTGCCCCGGCTGGTGGAGATGGGCTATCAGTTTGTGAATGTGGGAGCCGACGTGCTGGCCCTGAGCGATGCGTTCCGCCGGGCCGCGGCGGGCGTCGGACAGCCGATGGGCGAGGCCCCCAGCAGCATCTACGGACGCGGGAAGACCTGAAGAGGCTATGGATCTTCAGAAAAGGAATGCAATACGAAGGTGGCGTTGGCACCGCGAAACCGGGCTCCCGCTGGTCGCCCTCGTTGCATTGTCAATCGGAGGGTCAATAGTTCCGCTTCTCATAGCTCAGTTGATCGAGCTGCCACGTGGTCGCGCATGGGACGCCGCCCACGACCGGCACTTGATTGTGCTCGTCGCGCGCCTCGAAGCGAATGCTGCCCTCCCCCTCGCGCGGAAGATCGATCGTCACCAGCCCATAGCTGTTGCCACGCATGCTCCAAAGCTGGTTGGGGTGGGGACGGGCAATAGGACCGACCGTCTGCCCCTGCTGCAAAGGAGAACTCGTGCAGTCCACGACGAGCGTTCCACCCGGTTGGGCCTGCTGCATCGCCTCGCTGAAATGGCGGTCGCCGGAAAGGATCACCACGCCGCCGATCTTCTCCCTCGCCAGAAACTCCAACAGCGCGCTGCGCTCCGCGCGCGCTTCCTGGTGGTGGCCCTCTCCGCTCTGGGACAGAGACAGGAACTGGGTGCCGTTGGCGATCACCTTGACCGGCGCGTCGCTGGCGCGCAGGCCCTTCATCAGCCACCGCAACTGTCCTTCGCCCCAAATCCGCCCCGTTTCCGGCGTAAGCTCGGGGTTGCGCTGCGCGGAGAGCTTGTGGTATCGGTCATCCATCAGAAAGACCTCCACCGGACCGTGGCGGAAGGAACTGAAGATCCCTGGCGTGATCGCGGTCCCATACGCCGGATTGGCCCACACCTGGACGAAGGCACGCATCGCCTCCTCCTTCAATTCGAACAGCGAGTCCGCGTTGTTGGGGCCGTAGTCGTGGTCGTCCCACACGGCGTAGCAGGGGACGGTGTGCTGCATCCTGCGCAAATCCGGATGGTTTCGCGTGCGCAGCCAGCGCGCAACCATCGACTCGTAGAAGTTCCAATCACCCACCGGCCCGATGATCGGCGTGCCGCGGAAGTGGACATCGCTCCCGTCCGCCACGATGAAATACACATAGTCCCCCAAGAAGATCGAGAAATCCGGCCGCTCGTCCGCAATCGCTTCGAACACCGGGGCCACCTTGTACTGGGAGATCTTGGCGCAGGAGCCGAAGGCCAATCGCACTTTGCCCACGCGCGCCGGCGCCGGCGCCGTGCGGAACGAAAGCTGTTCCTTCTCCGGGGCAAAGCCTTCGCGCGTGAGCTCCAATTGCACCTCGGTGGCGATTGCCGGCCGCAGGCCGGCAAAGTGTACGATGCGGAAACCGCTCTCCAGGTCTTGCATCCGCGCCGCAGGGAACCGAGCGTCCCCCTGCACCGCCTGCGCCGTGATGGTCGTGCCCTGCTTGGTGCGCAGCCAGACCGCGGCCGTCGACTCGCTCACGTGTCCGATCATCGGCCCGGATTGCAGGAGCACTCCGTGCAGCCAGGTGGAGGGGCGATAGGCGCCGATCGTGTCGTCGGCCCCAACGCCGGAGACGAAAAGCACCGTCAGCGATCCCAACAGCGGAAGATAGAGCAGGGAGGAAACACGCATGGAGACTCCAATCGAAAGTGGGTGACCTACCAGCATGTGCCGATCTCGCTGGAGAAGGCGAAAGCGAACCCATGCCGACGTTAGTCCATCGCACGGGGACTGTCAACCACCGATGGTCGGCCTCACGGCATTACTCACCTGAGACGCAATAGGAACCTGTCAATGGACGGAACTGCAATCATTGGCTGCCCCGGCATCAATCAAGGGCTCCGCCAATGCTGGGGGCATTGAATTCGCGCTTCTCCTTCATATTGGGCTATCGGACTGAGGGGCTGGGGTCTTTCCAACGAGAGACAAGCCACTTCTCGAACCCAACCGCGGCGTAAATCACGAATCCCACCCCCAGCACCCGAAGCCAGGATCCGATCCCGATCGGCGCTGAGTGGAAAAGCGCATTCATCGCCGGCACATACGTGAAGGCAAGTTGCAGCAACGTCATCGCGGCGATCCCTCCCCAGATCCATGGATTTGAGAAGAGGCCGACCGACAGTACCGATTGGGTGAGCGAGCGGCAGTTCAACAGATAAAACGCCTCGCCGAACACGAACACGGCCGTGACAACAGTCCACGCCTCCTCTACGGACGCTCCGTTCAGGAGCTCGATCTTGAACAACGCAAACGCGCCTGCGCAGAGCAGCACCGACACAAGGACGATCCGGCAGAGAAGCGTGCCGGTCAGGAGCGAGACACGGGGATCGCGCGGTGAACGGAGCATGATCCCTGGCTCCGGACGCTCGAAGGCCAGCATCATTCCCAGGCAGACGGCGGTGGTCATGTTGATCCACAGCAGTTGTACGGGCTGAAGCGGCAGAGCCGTGTTGAGAAAGACAGCCAGCAGCACTGCCAATCCCTCCCCGCCGTTGGTGGGAAGAGTCCAAACAATGAACTTCAGCAGGGTATCAAAGACCCCGCGACCCTCCTCGACCGCCGACTCGATCGAAGCAAAGTTGTCGTCCGTCAGAATCATGTCCGCGGCTTCCCTGGCGACCTCGGTGCCACCAAGGGCCATCGCGACTCCAATGTCGGCACGACGCAGTGCCGGTGCGTCGTTCACTCCGTCACCCGTCATCGCGACAACATTGCCCCGAGCCTGCAAAGCCTGGACAAGCCGCAGTTTGTGCTCCGGACTGACGCGCGCGAACACCACCGTTCGCGGCGCCAGCTCGGTCATCTCGTCGTCGGAGAGGGAGGCAAGCTGCTGGCCGGTGACGATGTTCTCGGTCCCATCGGCCGCGTCGACACCATCGATCTTCAGATCCCGGGCGATCGCCCCTGCGGTCTTGGCATGGTCGCCGGTGATCATCTTCACTTGGATCCCTGCCCTCTGGCAGGCGGCAACCGCCTGCGCGGCTTCCGGGCGGGGCGGATCTATCATCCCTTGCAGGCCCACAAACACCAGACCTTCGGCCACATCGCCGTGGCCGATGGACCTCGCCTCCACCGGCAGCGTCTTCCTGGCCAAGGCCAGGACCCGCAGCCCCTTGGCGGCCATAGTATCGGCCTGGCGGTGGATCTCGCCGGCGTCCAAGGACTCCTCGCCGCCATCTGGTTGCAGCCGGGTCCGGCATTTTGGCAGGATCGATTCCACCGAGCCCTTGAGGTATGCCAGCCGCGGTCTTCCCTGGCCCGAATCATGGAGCGTCGCCATGTATTGGTGCTGCGACTCGAAAGGGATGGCGTCGATGCGAGGCAGCGAGGTCTGTTCGGCCTCCTGCTTCAAGCCGCCTTTGAGAGCCACGACCAATAGTGCACCCTCGGTTGGGTCGCCGTGTACCTGCCAAAGCCCGTCCTTGTGAGCCAACACCGCATCATTGCATAGAAGTCCAGCGCGCAGACATTCGTTCAAGGCGATTGTCCCTCCAGATCCGGCCGCTGGGCTTTGCACAACTTGTCCCGTCGGATCGTATCCGGTGCCGCTCACTTCGTAGTGCAGACCGCCTGCCAAGACCTCCTGCACGGTCATCTGGTTCTTGGTGAGGGTGCCGGTCTTGTCGGAACAGATGACCGTCACACTGCCAAGCGTCTCCACGGCGGGAAGCCTGCGGATGATGGCGTTTCGGCGCGCCATGCGCGATACGCCGATCGCCAGCATGATCGTCATGGCGGCCGGCAGCCCTTCCGGGATGGCCCCGATGGCCAGGGCCACTGCTACCTTGAACGTGAACAGCCAGTCCTTGCCGCGCAGGATATCGATCAGAAACGTCAGCGCCGCCAAGGCGAGAATGACACCCAACAGGAAGTGGCTGAACTGCTTGATCTTCTGCATCAGCGGCGTATCGAGGACTTCAGTTGACGCGATCATCTCGGAGATCTGCCCGATCTCGGTGCGGTCGCCGGTCGCAATCACGACGCCCGTCCCGGTTCCAAAGGTGACGAGGGTCGAACTGTAGGCCATGTTCCGGCGATCGGCTAGGCCCGTCTCCTCCGCAAAAACGCCGTGGGCCTTCTGTGCCGGCACCGATTCTCCGGTGAGCGCGGATTCGTCAATTTGCAGATCGCGCGTGCGCGTCAGTCGTAGGTCGGCCGGCACCTTGTCACCCGATTGCAGGAGCACGATGTCGCCGGGCACCAGCGAGGCGGCCGGAAGCCGTCTCTTCTGGTCGCTTCGGATGACCGTGGCTTCGCTCGCAATCGCTTTGGCCAACGCGGCGATGGCTCCCAACGCCTTGGATTCTTGAACAAAACCGACGATGGCATTGATCACCACCACGCCCAGAATGACCGTTGCGTCGACCCATTCCTGGAACGCGCCGGTAACGACGGCGGCCACAAGAAGAATGTAGATGAGGGGCTGGTGGAACTGGAGCAAAAAACGGACCAACGGCCCCTGTTTGCGCTTCTCCGAAATGACATTCGGACCGAAGTGCGCTTGCCGAGCCTCCACCGCAAAGCGGTCCAACCCACTCGTCGGGTCGCTCTCCAACAGTTCGAGGACCTCTTCACTGGGCAGGTGATGCCAATGTCGTCCGAGAAGCGTCTGCATGGTTTTCACCTCGATGTGCAAATCGTCGCGTGAATGGGCCCTCCGTGGAGCCCGGCCTCCAGGTCGTGCCAAGTCTAACCATTCTCCGTGGCCCCAGATCTGCCGGTGGGCGCGGCTGCCGGCGGTTCGGCAGGCATCGGTGGACTCCTCTGGCTCACCGGCAACGGTTGTGGGCGCTGTCCTCCGCGAACCACCTCTGCCTTGTCCACCAGCCAATAGGCAATGCTCACCGCAAGGATGACGCCCGCGGTAGCCCAAACGAAATCAGCGCTGGTCTCGCTGAAATCCAGGACGATGACCTTTCGGGCAATCGCCATCAGCGCTGTGGCCACGACAATCTTCACGTGGATCACATCTTCGCGCAGGTACATGACGATGTTCACGAAGATCTCGATCGCGATGAGCACCGCCAGGAATGCCCCGAAGGTCGCCAGGATGTCGCTGATGGAGAGCACGAATCTGGGGGAAGCCCCCATCGCCTTCTGGAACAGCATCCAGGCCACGTCAACCACACCCAGAAGGATCAAGACCGTCATCAAGATCGCAAGGGCGCGCACCGCAACGCGAATCACGCGCTGCAGCACATTTAGCAGTGGGTCAGGGGAATCATCGAGACCAGGCATCGAGTTGCTCTCCTTTCAAAGCCTGCGGAGGCGGCGCACGACTCCCGGACTTGGTTCCAGGTCAACCGCCGTGCCGCCCAGGGGGGGGTCCTCAGGGCGGGTGTCCGCCTCGACTTGGCGCCAACTCAGCGTGTCGCGGATCTGTCTCGCCTCGGCCCGGCATTCCTCGGCGCCCACGGCGTCTCCAAGCCGCTCATGGCACTCAGCGAGCCGTTCGGCGGTGTCGTTTCTGGCCAACTCCACAAACGTGGGCACGTCCGCGCAGCGATCGACCTGGAGCAACGTCCAACATCCAACGCAGCCAGGATTGGTCTAACGAGCCTCATCCTCCCGACTCCTTGGCGAGAGTGCCGCTACTGACTGAGAAACAGCGGAAGGTCCGTGTTCCGTAGCACGTGAAGTGCGGTAGAGCCGAAAAACGTGGACGCAATTCTGCCTCGACCACTGCAGCCGAGGACAATCAGATCCGCGCCCCATGAAGAAGCCTCTCTCAGAATCTCGTCGCGCGCCGCGCCCGGACGATAAACGGCCGTGACATCCACTCCGTGGCTCACGCAGTAAGCCCGCGCGTCATCCAGCAACTGCTGCGATTCCTTGTCCTGACCGTCGGCGGCAAGGATCTGGATTGCTATGTCGGGCCAAAGGCGAAGCCTGACGAATTGCTTCATTGCCTGGGCTGCTGGCATCGAACCGTCGTACGCCACCAAGGCCCGGCGAATCCTCCGATACTTCTCCGAGACCGCCAGGATAGGACTCACGCCGGCCTTCGCCAGGCCGTTCAGCACAGTCGCCGGATCAACGTCGTCGCCTGCGAATACGTCGTATTCGAACATGCTGCGGAGCCCGAAGACCATCAGGTCCTGGTAGCGCGCATGTTGCCTGAGCAGCGAACACGGATCGCCGCGCTCTCGAAGCACGGTCAAAGGCACGGCCTCCGCGACGCATTGCTGCTCCAGGGAGGCAACGGCGGCGTCGATCTTCTCAAGCGTGACGGCGATGCGATGCTGTCGAAGCGCACCGGCGGCCGCACTGGCGCCCAGCGGCACAGGGCCTACCTGGCGAAGCCTTGCCTCGTCCACAACCGTGACGGCAGTCACTTGGGCGCCGTGGGTGGCGGCGAGCTCCGCGGCCCTGCGGATGGCCACAGCCGTGAAAGGAGTGCCGCCGATCCCGATCAGGATTCTCTTGACCAAAGCTCTCGCTCCTGTCCGCTTGAGACCCGTATGACCAACGCGACATAAGCGAAATCGGGTTGTGCGCCTTCTGCACGTCGTCGCGACCTCTCCACCAACCGCCACAACTTGGCTGGGCCGCCGACAGAATCTAACCCGCAGTCCATTCTTCGACAGCCAGTTCCGACTGTCAAGGAGCCTGCGGTCCACCGGGTTGCACCTGGCGCGCCGATCGGTTGAAATGGAGGGGTTCCCTCCGTCCCTCCCCCGTACCCTTTTCCCGCCAATCCCATGCCCCGCCTGTCCCCCTTCGCGTTGTTGTTGGTCTTGTCCTGTTGGGCCCGGCTGATCGCGGCCGAAGCCCCCCCACTCGATCGCCAGGCCCTGGCCCAGGAGGCGGTCCAGCGCGACGAGCGGACCTGGAATCGCATCGCAACCAGCGATCCGCAAGACGCGTTCGGCTGCCGCTGGCTGTTTGCCCATGCCTTGGTCCTGGCCGAGACCCGGCAGCATCCCGAGCGCCTGGCACGCCTGTTCGACCTGGCCACGCGCATGCAGGACCGCGACGCGCTGAGCCGCGGCTACGGCAACCTGAAGTGGTACTGGCGCGATCCGGGCGTGACCGACGCCAACGCCGTCGAGTTCTGCATGCAGGACGCCACAGTGCTCTGGCTGGCCCATCGCGATTGGATTCCCGAGCCGGCCCGGCAAACGCTCCGCGAACTCATGCACTACGCCGTCGACGGCTGCCTGCGGCACCGCGTCCCCACCAGCTACACGAACATCGCCATCATGAACGCGGGCAACCTGATCGTTCTGGGCGAGACCTTCGATCGGCCGGATGCGATCCAGGAAGGCCATCGCCGCCTGGATGCCATCTGTCTCTGGACCTGGGCCTTCGGCACGCACGAGTACTGCAGCCCCACCTACTACAGCCCGGACATCAGTGGCCTGCAGTTCATCGCCGCGCTGGCACGCCAGCCGCGCGCCCGGCGCCAGGCGCAGGCCCTCTTGGAAGTGCTGTGGACCGACTTGGCCCTGAACTGGTTCCCGGCGGCGGGCAAGCTCGGCGGGGCCCAAAGCCGCAGCTACAACTATCTGTACGGCCTGGGCGCGATCGACGTCCACGCGGCGCGCGCCGGCTGGCTGCCGCGCGAGGCCGGCAACCTGGCCCTGCCCGGCAGCGACCTGATGCAAGCCATGCTCAACGCCTGGCCGCCCCCCGAGCGCCTGCGCGAACTCTGCTTCCAGCGCTTCCCACGCCTCGTGCGGCAAAGCTGGGGCATGCCGCCAACCGAGTCCCGCACCCACATGCTCTATCCCGACGTCACCCTCAGCACGGCCAGCGCCGCCTACGGCACGCAAGACATGCCCCTCACGGTCAACCTGGCCGGTGATCGGCAGCTCGTGGGATGCTACTCCATCCCCGACGGGCGCGAAGATCCCTACGGGCGCAAGAAGTATGCCACGGGCAGCGCCGGCCACATGAAGGCCCTGCACCTGCCTTGCTTCTGGGCCGCCGCGCAACGCGCCGGTGACGCGGTGGGCCTGGCCGTCTATCGCCCCAAGGACTTGACCCTGCCGGAAAACGTCAACCTGCAGACGCATTTCGTGTTCCGCCGCCAGTTCGATGGCCTCTGGCTCGCCGGTCAAGCCGCCCGGATTCCGGCCGGCAGCAAGAAGGAGGCCGGCCGTCTGGCCGTGGCCCCGGATGCGGCGATCGTCTTTCGCTGGGGCACGGCGGGCGTGGGCATTCGCGTCCTGGCGGCGCGCGCTCAGGACGGTCGGCCCGCCTCGGTTGCCCTGGTTGACGACGGCAACTCGTACGGCGCGCTGCGGTTGACGATCGAACATCGCGCGGAGTCGCCCAGCGTCGAGGCGGCGGCCGCCCTGTGGGTCCGCGTGGGCAGCGGCCTGAATAGCGACCAGGCCTTCCACGCCTGGCGCAAACAGTTCGAACAGGCCCGGCCCAAGCAGGTCCGGCTCGACGACCAACAGGCCTGCCTGGAGGTGCCCGGCACGGACGGTCCGGTGCTGGTTTCGGCCACCGCGCCCTTCGGCGTCGGGGCCGTTGCGCTGCTGCCCGCACCTTGCCGCGGCGTGCTCGAGTTGGATGGCCAGGAGATCGGCCGCGCGCTGCTGGAATCGGCCGAGCCGCTGGCCTCGTTGCCGGCCGACCGGGCGCCGCGCCGACCGCTCGTCGTGCCCGCCGCGCGCAGCGTGGCCTGGGAGGCCGAAGACGGTTTCGGCTTCCCGCCCCTGGTGGTCGGCGAGGATCCCAAGGCCTCCGCCCGGCGGTACCTCTGGCAGCCCGAGGGGGACAAACGCAGCTTCGGCGCGGTCCTGTGGCCCCTGGAGGTCGAGAAGCCGGGCCGCTACTATCTTTCCGCGCGCACCTTGGCCGCGGATACCGAGTCCGATTCCTTCTTCGTGCGGATTCTGGGCGGCGCCGGCAGCCCCGCACCGCAGGCCGAGTGGCACTTGCGCCGCGCGCCCGACTGGCAGTGGCAGCCCTTCATGGCCAACCGGGGCAACAAGCCCAGCCCCCTGGAACTGCCGGCCGGCCGCTGCTGGCTGGAGATCCGGCCGCGCGAGGCCGGGGCCAAGCTCGACCGCCTCTTCCTTTCATCCGACGCCAAGCAGCCGCCCGAGTAGAGGACATTTGAAATCGACTGCGGCGGAGGTTATCCTGCTGGGTTTGAGCGTCGAGGACGGTTGTGTCTTCTGCGGACGGAGGATTCTATGCGATTGAGTCCTATTCTGGCGCGAGTGGCCCCCTTGGGGCTGATGCTGGCGGCCAGCCTCGCCTTGGCCCAGAACAGCCCTTCGACCGATCGGCAAGCCGAAGCCGCCGCCGCCCTGGAAAAGCTCGGCGCCAAGCTGCATCGCGATGCCCAGGGCCGCGTGCTGGCCGTGTGGGCCGTGGGCCTGCCCGACGGCGACCCGGTCTGTGCCCAGTTGCCGTCGCTGGCGCATCTGGAACTGATCGAGATCAGCCAAACCAAGCTCACAGCGGCCGGCCTGGGGCAGCTTAAGAACTGCCGGCGGCTGCGCTGGCTGTACCTGCACCATCTGCCCTTGCCCGCCGACGCCCTGGCGAACCTGCAAGGCCTGAGCGATCTGGAAGTCCTCAACCTGACCGCAACCAGCGTCACGGACGGCCAATTGGCGACCCTCGCCGCGCTGCCCAACCTCCGCGTGTTGAACCTCAGCCAGAACGAGATCAGCGACGAAGGCCTGAAGACGCTGGGCCGCGCCGCCGCGTTGGAAGTCCTGGCCCTGCAAAAGACCCGGATCACCGGCGACGGGCTGAAGTATCTCAAGGACCTGCCCCGGCTGAACGTGCTGAACGTCAACCACTGTCAGGTCCATGACGAACACCTGAAGCACGTCGACCCGCTGAACAACCTGCGGATCATCCACCTCAAAGGCTGCCCGTTGAGCGACAAGGTCGTCAAACAATACCGCCGCCGATACCCGCTCTTGGCCTTCTTTCGCAGTTGACCGCGATTGGCCCGCAGACAACAAATGCAACGCAGGCGACCATCGGAAGCCTGGCTTCAGCCGAGAAACGCACGCACCACGTGGGATTGCCGTTCTGAACAACGAGAAGGGGCAGAAGGAACTCTATCCATGCGCGCATCCATCCGTCGTTTGTTGGCCGCCGCCTTGCTGGCCTTGATTGCTTTGTCCGGGGCGGCTTCGCTGCCGGCCGACGAGACGCCCAGCCCTGCGGCCGCCGGCGCCAAGAAATTCCGCGAACCGGACTCGGTGTACGTGGGCACGCCGCACGACCTGGTGATGAAGATGATGGACTTGGCCGAACTCCGGCCGTCCGATCTGGTCTACGACCTGGGCTGCGGCGATGGCCGGATCGTGGTCATGGCCGCCAAGTTCTACGGCTGCCGCGGCGTGGGCTACGAGATCGATCCCCAAATGGTCGAGCGTGCGTTGGTCAACGTCAAGAAGCACGCCGTGCAGGCTCTGGTCAAGATCGAACAGGAGGACGTCTTCAAGGTCGATCTGCGGCCGGCCGACTGCCTGCTGCTGTATCTCTTGCCCAGCATGAACAAGAAGCTCGTGCCGCAGATCGAACAGATGCGGCCCGGCTCGCGGATCGTGGCCAACGACTATGGCATCGAAGGCTACCGCGCCGACCGGACCCTGAACGTGGTCTCCCAGGAGGACAACTCCCGGCACACGCTGTACCTCTACCGCCTGCCGCTGAAACCGGAGTCGCCTCCGTAGAGCAGGTCCTTTTGGTGTGGGTGTCACGGGTAGCTTGTCCACTCGTGGTTCTGCACTGCTGGACAAGCCGGCAGTGGCACCCACCTTTCCCAACTGGTGCCGAGGGTCATGCCACGCTCGGCGCGGGCCCGCTTGCCGTGGGCATGCCGAAGCTCGAAATTGCATGGCCACGCAAGCGTGGCCATGGCACCCATAACGCCCCGTCTGCGTGATGCGTGTTCAGTTCTGGGCACGCGTCCACCCTGACGTGGACTGGTCCTTGGCCGCCGTCGGTTTCGCCACCGCCTGGACACTGGCGCCGCCCTTGCTGCTGACCCACTGCCCCGCGCCCTCTCGGACCCGGATCGTGGTCTTGCGCTCGGCGTTCGGGGCGACGCTCTGCTCATAGCTGGTGGCACGCACCTCCGCCGTTTCCGCGGCCGGCGCGTTCGTCGGCTTGCCGGCCAACGCCGACAAGTTCATCGCCCCCAGGTCGTACCGGTTGGCGGTGGCCGCGGTGGCAGCCGCGGGCGAAGCCGCCGGCTCCGCCTTGGCCATCTTGGCCGCCGGTTTCCCGGTCGAGACTCCCTGCCCCAGCGGAGCGCTCGGCATCGGCTCGGCCGGCGGAGCCACGTTCGGAGCCGGGGCCGGCGTGGGAACCACTTCCGGACTGGCCGGCGTGGGCATCAGGTCTTCCATCGGCGGCATCTGCAACTCGCCCATCTGCTGCTGATACTCGCCCCGGCTGATCACGCGGGGCATGGTCATGCCGTAGTCGATGTAGTGCGCGGCGTCACGCGCCCGGGCCATGCGGCAGGCGTCGAAGTACGCCTTCCCGGGCCACGGCCCTTCGGCCAACTGCACGCCGTTGTACTCCAGCAGCGAACCCTTGCGATAGTGCACCGTGGCGATCGACTTGTTGTAGTCCACCACCGATCGGTAGAAATCGCTTTCGGCCTGGGCCAATTGCCGTTGCGCGTTCAAAAGCACGTCCAAGGTCACCGTGTCCGTTTCGTAGGCCGCACGCACGGCCTCTACCTGCCGCTCGGCGGCGATGCGGCGGTTGAAGTTCGTCTGGCTGATGATGTGATTGGCCTCCAGGTCCCGCAAGGCGAAGGCCATCTGGTGCGAGAGTTCCAACTCCTGCTCCTGCAAGACGGTTCGATCGCGAGCCAACTGCAGTTGGGCGTTGCGGACTCCGGCCATTTCACGGCGGAACCCCAGCGGCATGTTCAACTGCAGCCCCACGTTCCAGTCCTGATACGTGCCGGAGGTGAGACTGTTGTACGAGTAGTCGGTGAGATTGGCCTGCCCTTCGCTGTTGATCAGGTCTTGCCCCAGGCCGTTCCAGCGATAGCCGGCGATGAAGTCCAACTGCGGCATGAGGTAGTTCTTTGCCGCCACCATTTCCAGTTCGCGCCGCTTGACTTGCCACCGCTGCTGGCGCAACTCGACGCTCCGCACCAGGGCTTCGCTGTTCACCGCGTGCCAGTCAAAGGTCACCAGGGCCGCCGTGGGCTCGTCCTTGGGCCGGAACAGGCGTCCGTCCGTCGCCGCGATGCCCATCATGTACCGCAGGTTGGCTTCCGCCTTGTACAGCGAGTTCAACGACCGCTCCAGGGTGCTGCGGAAGAGGAAGTACTGTTCCCGCGCCTGGGCTTCCTTCTCCGCCTCGCCCCCCTTGGCCCCCACCTCGTACAAGGCGTAAATCTTCCGCCACGTGATCAACGCGCTGTTCCGCCCGCTGACCACCGAGTCCAGATTCCGATAGGTGAAGTACAACTCCCAATAGGCGTTTTCCGTATCGTACACCAGGTTCCGCGCGTTGGCCTCAAAGTTCGAAAGGGCCACGTCGGTATTCAACCGGGCAATCATCACGCCGCTGTTCACCCCGGGATACGAACCGCCCTGGCCGATCGAACTGGACCCAAAGGCCGTGGGAACACTGGCCAGCGGGCCGGCAATCCGGTTGAAGTTCACGCCCGAACCACGCAACAACGGCTGCCGCACACCCACCTGGAAATTGGTGGTCCAGGTCGTCGGAAACCGCAGACTGCTCGAATTCTGCCACATGTACGGATCGTGGAAGTAGCTCACCCCGTGCCGGATGCTCATCCGACCGCCCGTGGCGTTGATCTTCGACAACTCCACGCTGAACTGCCCGAGGTCGCTGTCCGTGTAGTCATAGGAAAAGTAGTTCGTCGGCTCGTTGTCCTTGGACAACCCCAAGGCCGTCTGCAACTGCGAGTCGAAGGCCGACAAGGCCGCCTCGACGCCGGAGCGAGGATCGCTCTCCACGATCGCCGGATCGTACACCGTCGACGCCGCCGCCGGATTGCGGAGCAGGTAATCCGGGCTGCTCGGCCCCGAGCCGCCCGACATGGCCACCGCGTTCCCACCCAGCAGACGCACCACTTTGCTGTTGATGAGGGCCGTACGCACCGCCTCTTCCAGCGTGAGTTCCACAATCTCCTTGGGCCCCGAATTGCCCACCGTGAAGGGAGCCATCGCCCCATCGGCGTCGCCCAGCGTGGGCAAATCGACGTCCGGATACTCGATGTTCAAGGCCATGTCCCGGTAGTGAGACAGGTCGCCGTCCTCGTGAAAGTAGAACGGCTGTTGCGGATGGCAACCGCTGAACACCGCCAACGTCAAGACGCACACCGCGCTGAGGCTGAGTGACTGCCGACTCATGGTGATCGACTTCCTGTTTTGCTGGACCTGCCGCAGTGAATCCGACCGACTCCCCATCTCCGATCCCAGCCACAGCGTTTGCTGCTGACAACGGCCGTGGGACACCTCGTTCGAACCACCTCGCCATCCGGTTGTCTTCACCCAAGCTGCGCAAATTACGCGATCCGCCTCGGTGGAGTAATCGGCAGTGTTGGTATCGGCCTTAAACTCCTTGAACTTGCATGATTCTTCTTAATCGGTAATGGCTATTTGTTCGGCAATCCTTGCCTAGACGCACCCAATTAACATTTCCCAGCATCACCCCTCAAACGGAAGCAACAACCCAGCCACACGAGCTGGTTGCCCTGCGACGCGCGCCTGTGTCGTAACGATCGTGATAATAAAGAGTTACGAAAACGTTTCCTGGTCCAGCGCACGCAACGCCCAATGCCATGCGTTGCATGTTGCGTTGTTGCTTCGCCACGCAACAAAGAAGAGAACGCGCAGATCCCCTCGTTGACTGAGGACTGCGCGTTACGTTGCGCCGTTGGACGCAACCGACAGGGGTCTGTCAGAGCCCCATGCCCAGAAAGCCGCCACTGGCGTCGCTGGCGGCCTGCATGCGCTGGATCCGCTGCTTGGTCCGTTCCAGGTCGCCGCTGGCAATGAACCGGTCGAACTCCACAATGACCGCGCGCCGCACGCTCTCTGTCAACCAGGCCACTGCCGCCTGGTTCAGCCAGTCGCACGTCTCGCAGCCAAGCTGGATCTCCAGATCGGCGCCTCGCGTTCGACAGTCCTCCTCGTCGGTCAGCAGCGTCCCCTCAAACGTGAACTCGATGCCCCCGACCTGCGCATCGTTGGTCATGTGAAACGTACAGCGCGCGTCATGGAGATAATACGTGTTGTGCAGCCCGTGCTTGGCCACGGCATCCAACACGCGTTGATATCGGGCGCGTGCATCCGGCGGCGCATCCCAGGGGATGTCCGTTCGGGGAATGGATCGCAACGGCAGGCAGTCGAACTGGATGTCTACGTGGTTCACAGGGTTCCTCGTTCCCGGCTCTGCCGGGCGTCAGAGCAGATGCATCGCCGCAAAGGGCTGAGGCCGGACGACCCTGCAACATGGATCACCGGCCTCAGCCTGTTCTACGTCGAATTATGTCACGGCCGGCAAGTCCCGGCGTGTGTGGCCCGCTCGGAGGAGGGCCAATCAATCCGCTGCCGCCGGAGCCGCTTGCCGCCAGGCAATCAGCAGCCACCCGCCACCTGCGGCCAGGTAGTTGGGCTTGAACGTGCCGGCCTGCTTCCACTGGCCCGGCAGGACCAGCCCCTGGCCCACGATCTCTTCCCTGAAGACCTTGCCGAAACGCCGCTCCAACAGGCTGGCAATCGTGGTCTGTCGACCCGACAGCCGTTGGCCGCTACCCGGCTTGAAGTCCGGCGGGAGGATCTCCACCTTTCCCTGCCGCACGCCCTTGAAGCCCTCGCCGTCGCGCACGATCTTGTAGGTCGCCGAGACATTCATGCCCGGATAGGTGTTCTCTCCGCGACCATAGGCCTTGCCGCGGAGCGTGATCTTCAGGCTGTTCTCGCCAATCGCCAGCGTGATCGGCTCTTCCTCGGCGAAAGTGATCGACCAAGGCTGGCCTTCCTCGTCCGACTTCAATTCGTCCGGCAGTTTCCCGTACAAGTCGACCACCGCCTGCTGCACCGTGGCCTCGTGGACGGTCCGGCCGGCCAACGCGCTGCTGGCAATGTTGTTGAACAGCGACTGGTGCATGCGCATCGCCAGGTCCGAATCGGGCAGCGGCTCCGGGGGGGCCGTCAAGGCCGCCGTCTGATAGTCGTCCGCGGCCAGGGCGGTCAGGTACAGCTTTTCTTTGCAGGTGCGGAACTGCAATTCCGGGAACAGGTTCCGCTCTTCCAACGGCTGCCGGAACTTCGACTGGTAGTTGCCGTTGGCTCGATCCAGATTCTCGGCCGCCTGCTGATCGATCCGCGCGTTCAGCCGCTGCTCGGCGTGCCGCGAGGCGACCTGCTCGGCTTTGGGCTTCTGCTTGCCGGCCCGCTTCCAGGCCATCTTCTCCATGAAGGCCCGCTTCGCACAGATCGCCGTGATCGTGCTCTGCGTCTGGGCGCAACTGCTCGCCGGCAGCCCCATGATCCCGTCTTCCGAGAACCACAACCGCTTCACCGCCGAAACCGAGGTGCAGCCCTCGCTCCACAGTGTGACCGGTCCGTGGTAGCCCACATTGCTCGAATGCACCGTGCCCGTCAACAGTGTGTCAAACATCGCGCTGTTGGGGTTGGGCACCAGGGTCACGTTGGTCTGGCCGACCATGTGGGCCGTGCCGTACAGGTCGGTGCCCAGGATGCAGTCGCGAACCGGTTCCACGCGATCCACCGATTCGGCAATCCCCGCTCCCACCACCCATTCCGACGCCTGCAAGAACAGGTTCGGATACCGCAACTCCCGGTCAGCACGCTTCACAATCTCCGTCGCTTGCTGCGTGTCGTCCAGCCACCGCAACGCCGAGCTGATTCGGGCCGCGTCGGCCGGATCGGCCGCCTTGACATAGCTCTCCAAACGCCGCGCCAAGCCGTCCAGGATCGCCTCGTATCGAGCCTGGGCCTTCTCATCCCCGGCGGCTTGAGCAGCGGCCAAATACCCGCGCAAGGCATCGCGCGTGCGTACAAAACACACGAGTCCCAGGCCTTCGTGATCGGCCGCAAAACGCGCATAGACCTTCTGCAACTGATCCACGTTCGGCAGACCGGGCTGTCGGATTTGACCCTGAAGATCTCCCCAAAGGAGGTATTTCTGCCAATCGGCCGCCGTTGCGCCCGCCGCGACAAAACGCTGTTCCAACTGCGCTGCGGCCGCTTGAAGCTCCTTCTTGGCTTCAATCAGGGCTTGGTTATCCACCTTCTTGAAGGCCCCCTTGGCGGCGCGCGCCGCCGCGGCAATCGACTCCGCGGGTGACTCTGCAACGCAAACATCAACACACAAAATAGTTACGGCGATACACCAGGCTACGACCGAGCATTCATTGCGACGCCTCATGGAGAAGCTCCTTCTATAGGGGGTCAAAAGACTGCCGCCCAGGTAATAGACCGCAGCTTACCGACCAATCAGAATGGGACTTCGTGGTTTGCCTTGTCGGCAAAGCCGGGCCATCCCTTCAACTCAAGCCAGTTTATCAGTACCCTATAGTCGTGCCAACGGGAAAACTCCGCATCGGGAACTAGCATCCGCGGATTTCACGGACGAAAGGCGGCCATTCGGAAGGCCGCGTTCTTCTCCGAGGGCGATCGACAAGGCCCGTTTGTTGACTGTCAGACAAGCCGTGCAACGAAGGTCGGACACCGACTCAGGAAGAGTCGCGGAAGCCGGTCTCCTTCGCGAACACTCGGTTCGTTTCGCACGACGGCTCTGAGGTCCCCTTGCCCTGCAACCGTGACCGGAGACTCCCATGCTTCGCCTGTCTGGTTCCCTATCGGCGCTCGTGCTCGTACTGCTCCTGAGTGACTGGGCGTCGGCCAACAAACCGCAACGCTCACTCATTCGCTGGCACTCCAACTACGCCCAGGCCGTCGAGCAAGCACAGCGAGAGCAGAAGATGCTCTTGATCTTCTTTGGCGAGCCGGGCATGAAGTACCCCACCAAGCAGCAGAACACGGTCATCTCCGAACCGGAGCTGGCCCCGGCTCTGAGCCGCTTTGTCTGCGCCAAGCTTTCCGTGGGCGCGACCATTCGCACTGCCGAAGGCCAGTCGCAGCGACTCCTGGATCATGCGGCCTTCAAGCCTATGTGTCGCAAGCCGGGCCTGGCGATCCTCGACTACAGCGACCCCTCCAGCCCACATTATGAATGCCTGGTCAGCGCCTATCCCCTCACGGCCGGCCTGTGTATCCCATCCGAGCAGATACGGCTCATTTTGGACCTTCCTGCAGGCAGTCTTGCGGAGCGCTCGGCGGCCTACGCGCAGCGCCTTCAGCAGCACACGCAAGAGCGTGTGGCCGGCCGGCCGCGGTTCTTGGATCGCTTCCGCCGCCGCCTGTTGGCCGAAGACCGCCGCGAAAGCCTGGCCGGCACGGTCTGGCACAGCGATTATGCACGCGCCTCGCGACTGGCCGAGCAGCAGGGCAAGATGCTGTTGATCTACTTCCAGCAGCCTGGCGACATGTGCCGCCACTTCGAGACGGAATCCTTGGCCGACGCCCAAGTCCGCCAAGGTCTGCAGAACTACGTGTGCCTGAAGCTGGCCGTGCAGGCCGAAGTCTGTATCGAAGGCCACCGCGTGCCGTTGCTGCAGCAAGAGGCCTTCCAGGAGATGCTGGGCGGTCCCGGCCTGGCCATCGTGGACTGGGCCAGCAAGGACGCCCCCTACTACAGCTCGGTGGTTAGCGAATTCCCCTTGATGGCCAAGCATTGGTACACCCCCGAACGCGTGGCCACAATCCTCGACCTGCCGCCAGCCACCCTCACCCAACGCACGATGATCTACGCCGTGCGCGTGCATCCCGAACGACCCGCCAGCACGCAAGGCGATGCCGACCCCTACCTGCTCCAGGAGGCCTCCAGTCACTCCCAGCACCAGGCCGCGATTCGCCTCCAAGGCCACCACCAATGGGACACCCGGTTCCGCCGCATCTCCGCCCAACTGCCCGGCGGGCTCACTGCGGCCGAGGTCTGCGCCGAAAGCTGGTCTGGCGAGCGTCTGGTCGAAGCCGCCATCGAGTGCGTGCGCTGCTGGCGGCTGTCGTCGGGCCATTGGAGCGCCGTACGCGCCTACCACCCCCTTTATGGTTACGACATGAAACGCGGCGCCAATGGTATCTGGTACGCGACAGGCATTTTTGGCGAGGGGGTCACCCAGGCCTCGCGTTCGCGCGCGCGTTCCGGCTGACCCGGCGTGCTGGCAGGCTGTTTGGGACGGCGCGACACGACGTGTTGCCCAGCGGCAACGTGCGATGAGGCAAAAACACCCCAAATTGCCGATTCGTATGCTACTCTTCTATTGTGGCAAATTGCCCTTTGCCGCTACGATATACGCCACTTTGCACCCTTGTGCAGTGGTTTTGTCTAGTTAGGGTGACAAAATACCCCGCGACCGCTCGCTGCACGCCTGTGCGACACTCACGAGCCTCGGGGCCAAGGGCGGCCATGAGGTGTTCACGGATGACAATTCGGTCGACAGTCTGGGGAGTGCTTCTAGCACTGCTGTCGGCTGGGTGTGCCCAGTGGCAAGGCCCACGGATTGATCCTAGCGGCCAGAGCGTCTTCGTCGCCGCAAATCCGGCCGCCCCCGCGCCTGTCTATCAGCCTGACACGCCTCCCTTCTGGGGCAGCGATGCCGTCTCCCTGCGCTTTGCCACGCCCAATCCGATCGTGGCCCCCGTCGGCAGCGAGGTCGTGCTGGTGGCCTCGGTCTGCGGTCCCGATGGCTCGTTGCGAACCAACGAACGGATCGAGTGGTCGATCGCACCGGGCGGGGCGGGCTACTTCCTGGGCGTGGGTCAGAACGGGATTAGCGATTGGCTGTTTGGAGTCTTTCGCCGCGGCAAGGTCAACAACACGTTTGTGATCGGCACCACTTCGCGCAGCTATCTGCGTTTGACGCGCGGCACACCCACCACTTCCGACGACGTGTGCGTGCTGTCGGGTCAGGCGTGGGTCTCGTTGACCTCGCCCGTGGAGGGCGCCAGCTACGTCACGGCCTTTGCCCCCGGCGCCCATGGCTGGGACCGCAACAAGCAGACGGCCGCCGTGTATTGGCTGGATGCCCAATGGCAATTTCCGCCCCCGACCATCAGCAACGCCGGCTCGCGCGACACGTTCACCACGCGCGTCGTGCGTCAGTCCGACCAGACGCCCTGCGTAGGCTGGCGCGTGGCCTACGAAATCTGTGACGGTCCCGCCGCCGGTTTTGGTCCAACGGGCGCGAAGAGCATCGAGGTGCCCACCGATCAACACGGACAAGCCACCGCCGAGATCGTGCAGCCGCAGGCGACGCCGGGCACCAATCGGATTCAGATCCAGATCACACGCCCCGCCGATGCTGTGGCCTTCGGCGGCCGCGCGCTGGTCATCGCCTGCGGCAGCACCTTGAAGACCTGGACCGCTCCGCAGATCACCGTGCGCAAGACCGGTCCGGCCGCGGCCAATGTGGGCAGCGACATCCGCTACCAGATCACGCTCAGCAATCCGGGCGATTTGCCGGCCGACGATGTCCTGCTGGTCGACGAGTTGCCCGACGGCGTCAGGCTTGTGGGCAGCGATCCGCCCGGCGAACCCGTGGGCCGCAAGGTCCAGTGGCGTGTGGGCCGGCTGGCCGCGCGCGAGACGCGTGCCTTCAACGTCAACCTCCGCGGCGAACGCCCCGGGGCGGTCGCCTCCTGCGCCGAGGCCACGGCCGCCGGTGGTCTGCGCGCGCGCGAGTGCTTGACCACCAACTTCTCCGCCGGCGCCGCCCAACTGGAACTCAAGTTCAGCGGCCCGGAACGCGTGCCCTTGGGCGGCACCGTCAATTTCGAGGTGCTGGTGACCAATCGCGGCTCAGCCCCCACCGGCGAGATGCTCCTGATCCGCGACGAGTTCGACCCGGGCCTGGAACATGACAAGCACGCCAGCCCCATCGAACGCGATCTGAAGAACATCGAACCCGGCCAGTCGCGACGGATTGCGGTCACCTTCCGGGCGACGCGCGCGGGAAGACTGTGCCATCGCGTGCAGATCACGGGCCAGGGCGGATTGCGCGCCCAGGGACAGGCTTGTGTCACCGTCGACGCCGCCCCAGCCGCTGCCACCACCCCGGCCGAGCCTGAGAAACGCACCGCTTCCTCCGCCGTGCGCATCGAAAAGCAGGGGCCGCGCGCCGCGACCGTGGGCGAAACGGCCGAATTCGTGATCCTCGTCACCAACACCAGTTCCCAGCGTTTGACGGGACTGAAGATCGTCGATCAGTTCGATCCTTCCCTGACGCCGAAACAAGCCACCGAGAACTGGGCGCGCGAGGGCAAGAACCTCATTTGGCGCTACAACGAACTGGCGCCCGGCCAGACCTTGCGCATGGATGTCCACTACACCTGCCAACGCGTGGACTCCAAGGTTTGCTCGCGAGCGGCGGTGATGAGCCAGGAGGGCGCCGCCGCCGAAACCGAGGCCTGCCTGGAAGTCCGGCCGGTTTCCGCCGGATCGGCCACCCTGCCCCAGACCAGGCCCGAAATGACCACCACCCCGGCCAAGCCTCCGACCAGCAGCCCAGCGCCTGCCGCGAAGAAGCCTTCCGCTGAAGCCAGGCCTTTGGCGTCCAAGCTCTCCTTGAGCGTGGCCGACCTGCGCGATCCGTTGCCGCAGGGGAAGGAATTGACCTACGAGATCCGTGTGACCAACGCCAACAGCGTCTCGCTCCGCGACGTGCTCATCGTGGCCAGCGCCGAGAGCGGACTGCTGCCGGTGGCGCTGGGCACCTCGGGCCCCACGGCCACCAAACTCGATCGGCAGCAAGTCCGCTTCGACCCCGTGGCGGAAATGGCCCCCGGCGAGACGCTGACCTACCGCGTGCGTGCGCGCGCCGAGAAGGTTGGAAACGTCGCCTTGCGCGTGGAGGTCTCGGCCCAGGGCCTCGGCCAGCCGATCAGCGTGGAAGAAAAGACCCAGGTCTTCGCTCCGTAGCCCGGATTATTCATGCCACTATTGAAGCCTGAATCGCAAGCGAAGGCGAGTCGGGGGGTACCCTCGCTTGCGCTTCGGGCTTCAATTACGCACTCTGCGCCAACACATCCTGGGCCATGAATAAGCCGGGCTAGCCATCCGCCCCGCATCACACGGAACTCCGCTTAACGGAACACAAAGCCAATAGCCGTGCCGCCGTTTGTCGTTTTGCAACACGATGCCCCCACGGGCCTGCACTGGGATTTCATGCTCCAGTCGCAGGACGTGCTCAAGACGTGGGCTTTGGATTGTGCGCCCGACGACCCGGCTTGCGCCCTTGCTCGGGCCTTGCCCGACCATCGCTTGCACTACCTGGACTACGAGGGGGAGGTTTCCGGCGGACGCGGACGCGTCACGCGCTGGGACCGAGGCACGTACGAGATCCTGCGACAGACGGACGATGCCTGGGAAGTGCTGCTGACGGGAGAGAAACTCGTCGGCCAAGCCAGGCTGGTCCGGCCACCGGACGCGCAGGCCTCCGCCGACGCCTGGCAATTCTCGTGGCGCGGCGCAACGTAGGGCCAGGCGGCGTGTCATCTGGTCACATGCCCCGCCTGCGCGCGTTGCAAGCCGCGGGCCTCGCTCCGCTCGGCACGCCCTACTGAGACGCAATCGCGAGACGCCTGCCCGGTGCGCGTCATTTCGCTTCGGGCCACAGGGCATTGATCGCCTCGACGGTGCGGTCCACGAGCACCTGGCCGCCCTCGGGGCCGATCCGGCTGCTCTGGATCACCGCGCTGTAGCCGCCGCCGCGCACCGCGCGCTCGCTGGGCAGGTAACCGCCGGAACCGGTCAGTTGGATGACGAAGGTTTGCAGGCCGCGACTGCGCGCCTTCATCTGCACGCCATAATCGGTGAACAGCTCGAAGGTGTTGGTGGCGATCGCCACGTCGCCCAGGCGCAGGACGTGCAGTTCCATGGTAAAGGCCCCTTCGGTACCGGCCTGCTGAGCCTCATAGCGTTCCACCACGGCTTGATGCCAGCGGAAATTCCAACGTTGCGCGGGATTGTCGGCGTACCTGGCCGCCTCTCGCCGGGCTTCGGCCACCTCGGCCTCGGTCACCTTGCGATAGGGCAACTCGATCTGCTGCACGCAATGGCGCAAGACGACGTCCTGGCGGACGTCTTTGCTGGCACACTCATAGGCTTCGTCCCAGCCGCGGACGATGCGCCGCGCGACCTCCTCCAGCCCCGTCAGTCCGCGCAGCTTGCGCATCCGCATCTCGGCCTCCTTGCGGTACATGGGGCGCGAGGTCTGGTCTCCGCCCGCACCGGCCCAGCCGAGCACGCACAGGCCCGGTCCGTGCCGCTGGCGGAGCATCTCGCGCACGGGGTGCCAGAAGTCGGCGTGCAGCGCCAGTCCGCCCTCAGCCTCCTGCGAAGGGCACGGCACATTGATCACCGTGGCGATGAGCCGATCCTGCGCGTCCCAGAAGAAGAGCACATCCAGGCTGTGATCCTGATAACCTTCGATGCCGCGGAACTCGGGAGTGTTCGTGGCGCCATACATCTTGGCCGTGCCATCGGCATACACGGCACGGCGATTCTGGGCCACCACCGCCTGGCCTAGCCCCCAGGCGACTTTGCCGATCTTGCGCTTCTGCCAGGCCTCGACGATCGCCTCCGCGACCCTGGTGGTCATGAACTCGGTGTATTCGGAGGGCTTCATGCAGCCGCTTTCCGGCAGCGTGTAACGGCCCTCGAGGGTCACGGGCGCGTTGTGCGTGTGCGTGGCGTTGAGAAACAGCTTGTTAACATCGAAATCCGGCAGCCGCGGCTGCACCTTCTCGCGGACCTTCTCCAAAATGCCTTGGCGGACGCCCACCAGGTCCCAGGATACGCTGATCGCCCGATCGAGCACCTTCTCTCCCTCGCGAGACTCCAAGGCCAGGGCGGTCGCCGTGACCGGCGACTCGACCTTGTTCGAGACCCGCAGGTTGCGGTGGCCGTCCAACGGGACCGGTTGATCGGGCGTGATGCTCGTGGTGGCGGCGCCGATCCACAGCTCGGCGGCGGGCACAGTCGTGGCCGTCAGGACGACGGCGAAGAAACAGGCTGCAAAGGTCTTCATGAGGCATCTCCTGACATGTCGAGAGGTCATCTTCCCGTGGCTTTCCACAACGCCTGGATCTCTTCCACCGTGCGATCGACCAGCACCTGCCCGCCCTCCGGGCCGACCGAGTTGTTCATCACGGTGGCGCTGTAGTTGGTGAAGGGCTGCTCATTCAGTTCGCCGCCGGCCACGGCGCGCCGCGTCGGCAACAATGGAGTGTGGTGGCGTTCATGCGACCGCTTTCATGGAATTGGGACGATGGGTGGTGAAGCGACGACGGCTATTTCAGCAGCCACTGGATGGCTGAGCTTTCCTTCTGCGCCGCTTCTCCGGCGAAACAACTGAGTTCATCGGCTCGGGAAGAGGCGCGATACGCCGCCGAAACGATCTGGGGCGTTTGGCCTTCGTCCGCGAGCCACAGGGGATAAGGGGCGCCCAACAGCATCATGCCGGGCAGATCGAGGTACTTGGCTCCACCGGGCAGGAACATCGGATCGCGGTAGTCGAGCAACTGGCCGAAGCGGAAACCGCAGGTCTGGGCCGCGGCACGGTCGATGGCCTGCCCCGCCAAGGCACGCGCCGCAATGACGATCGGTCCGGTGCCGCCCCAGCCGGCAACGGCCACGGACTTCACGTTCGTTGGCAACCCCGCCTTGACGTGGCGCAAGCCGCTGACGATCGTCAGCACATCGTGGGTCCGCTGGGCCAGCAGCGCGTGATTATAGCCGAAGGTGTAGCCGGCAAACTCGCGCGGATTGGCGACGACGCGCGTTTGCTGCACGGGTTCGCCCCCCTGCAGGAACAGATCGGCGGCGAGCACCGTCGCCCCGCCCTGCACTAGTTGCAGCACCGCCGGCTTGAGGCTGCCGTCGGCGTTGCGCAGCGCGGCCCGGCCCTGGTCATCCAGCCACACAACGGCGGGGCCGCGCGATTGTTTCGGACACAGCCCGACGACGCTCACTTCCTCGCCGTACGTCCTGTTCCGCAGTGTGGCCGTCACTTCCAGGTGGCTGCCGCGGTCCTGTGTGTCTTTCGGTTCCCATTGCACGTCGCCGGCCTGGGCCCAGGTACGGCCGATGAGCACCTCGACCGCCGGGCGGAGGATCTTCCGCACACCCTCCGGCGTGGCTGCGGCAGCGCGGAGCTGCTGGTCCGCGTCGACGGTGAACCATGTAAGCAGCTTGCGCTCGAATTCCGGATCGCCGGCCGGCGGAGCAGGATGCTTGTCGTCCCAAACCGAAAGATGCTCGGGCGGCAAGGGATCGAAGTCCGTCTCGATCACGGGCGATGTCCAGCCGAGCTTGAAGTGCTTGTTCAGGAAAGTGTAGAAGGCCGAACGCGTGACGGCATTGTAGTTGTGCGGGAAGTGTTCACCGCGCTGCAAGAACACCTGGCTCTTCTTGCCGTACAGCGCGTAGAGTTGCTGCAACTCGGGAAAGCCCTTGCTGGCCATCTCTTTCGTCCAGTCGTTGGCCGTGTTCATGCCCTGCGGCTTGGGGGCGAACAACGCGGCGAACTCGACGTTGCCCGTGTTCACGCGCAGCAGGCTGGCGTTTTCACAGGTGCAGCCCCCCTGCATCGCGGTGCTGACCATCACGACGGGAAATGAGAGTTGGATGCGGTCGTCGATCGCCGCCAGCAACATCGTCTGCGTGCCGCCGCCGCTGGCGCCGGTGACGGCGACCCGCTTCTCGTCCACCTCGGGCAGGCTGAGCAGGAAGTCCAGGCCGCGCACGGCGTTGAGCGTTTGCAGGCCCATGATGCTCTGCAGATGCGCCTCGGCCTGCGAGCTGTACAGGCCCCAGTTGGCCGTGGTGTTCATTTCCGGCCGCTGCTTGGCGAAGCGATGCACGACTTCGCGCGAAAGCTGAATCGAGTCCGAATCGCTGAGCATATCCCATTGCCAGACGACGCAGCCCATCAACGCAAGCTGGCGACTCATGGACTGATACGTGCTGCGTCCGGCACGCTCGAAGCGTTCGGCGCCGTCGGCGATGTCCTTGCGCAGCTTGTCCTCGGGCGTCAGGTGCAGCCTCGCGTTTTCCCGGTGGCCGTGCGCAAACATGACCCCCGGAGCCTTGCCTTGGATGTTCTTGGGGCGATACAGGTTGCCCGTGACGAACAGTCCCGGCGCGCTCTGGAAGTAGACCTTCTCGATCGTATACTCGCCGCGGTCCATCTTGCCGTGGATCACCGCGTTCAGCGGCGTCTTGGTGGGCATGGGCCACAGGCCCGCCGCCACCAGGATCTGCCGCTGCACGTACTCTTTGCGCAGATTCCAGTCCTTGAGCGAAGCCGGCGGAGCGAAGGGAAAATAACCGTTCAAGTCCTTCAAGGGCTGCAGACGGATATCCTCTGCGTGTGCGTTCAGAGAGAAAACGACCAACGCGGCGAAGACAGGAAGCATACGTTTCATGAAAAGGGTCTCCTTCACCGAGTGGGGGAAAGACGGCCGTCTGCAGCGTCGTTCAAGAGGATCCGCATCATCTCTTCGGCGGCGGCGCGGGCCACCGTGCGAATCAAGGCCCGGTCCGTGTTGTCGCCCACCTCGTAGGTGATCGCCGGGATGCGATAGGTCGCGTAGCCCCACCGTTTCGACGTGGCTTGCTTGCCCCCGTGCGATCCCTCCCGGCGGAGTTGATATTCGGGCAGACGCTCCTGCACCGCGCCCAGCCAACGCCGGGTGAAGTCCTCGGGCACAGTCTGGTCGCTGTCGCGCTGCGTGTAGAACACGTCATGGCCTGTGGAGTGGAAATCGAGCAGCAGGCACGGGCTCTGCCCCGTCGAGGCCAGTCGCTGGATCTCGTCGCGCACGGCGCGCGTCTCGGGCTGGATGAAGCGCTCCCAGTCGCGATTCAGGTCAACGCGGTTCAGGTTGCAGCGCCAGTTGCCCGACTCCACGCCGTCGGGGTTCATCAGCGGGACGAGCAACAGGGCAAAATGCTGACGAAAGCGGCGCGCCGTGTCGCTGTCGGCAGCCAACGTATCGACGAAGGCCATCAGGGCCAGCGAGCCGGTGACCTCGGGCGGATGCTGCCGGCCGACGATCACCACCAAGGGGGCGTGGGAATCGCTGCCCAGCCGCCACATCCGCAACGGTCGGCCGCCCACCGACTGCCCCAACACGCTCTCGGCGGCCTCCGTGGCCGTGGCCACCTGTCGTGCCCAGCGGTACAGGTCCTCGCTGGTGAGCAATTCCTGGCCGGCCACCCACAGGGGGGCGGGACCGACCTCCAGCCGCAGCCGGGGTGGCCGGTCCTTGTCCTGTCGATAGGACTCGCCGGTCAGGGCTGTCCACGACTTGCCGTCGCGGCTGAACTTGGGCCGGTAGCGGTGGCCCCCGCCCTGGTAGACCAGTTCCACCTCGATCGTTTGCGGCGCGGCACTCCGTACACGGAAGGCATACCAGGCGCTATTGTTGATGGGAGTCGTCTCGGGACGGATGAGGACCCGGTATTGGCCCTCGCCGGTTGGCGTACAATCGTCCAGGTGCGCGCCGGGAAACTCCGCGTCGAACGTCAGGCCAGCCGCTGGGAAGGAAAAGGTCTTTTCCGTCGCCGGGGCGGCCGTCTCGCTGGCCATGACGCCCATCGCGCTGGCCAGGAGCACGGCCACGGACAGCCCAATCCCTATTAGCACCGGTCCGAAAGCCCGTCGGCAGTTCGGTCTTGCTGGGCCGCCCGACGCGGCTGGGGTGGTTCTGGGATAGGTTCTTAGTCGCAGGCAGAGTTTGTGTATTCGCATCCAGGACTCCCGAAGACCGTTGTGCGCCAAGAAAAGAGGTCAGTATCCCAACGCGGCGAGTGCGGCATCGCCGATACGAGCCCGGGCCTGGTATTGCTGCGTCTTGCGATCCCCGCTGACCATCTTGGGATGGTTGCGATTGGTCAAGACGATGACGTAGACCTGCTTTTCCGGGTCGATCCAGATCGATTGGCCCGTGTGGCCGCTATGACCATAGGCCTTTGGCGACAGCCGCTTGGGCCGATGCGATGCCTCCACGTCCATATCCCAGGCAAGACCGCGAGCCGGCAGCGGAGGGGCAAGATGATTGCGCGTCATCCAGAGGTGCGTTTGTGACGACAAAATGCGGATATCTCCGAGTCGTCCTTCTCCCAGCATCATGTCGCAAAACCGGGCCAGGTCGCTGGCGGTGCTGAACAGGCCGGCATTGCCCACCGGACGGCCCGCGACCTGTGCCTGCTGGTCTTCGATCTGGCCGAGTTTCGCCGCGCCGCTTGGCACCACGCGCGACGACGAGGGCAATGGTCCGAAGGCCGTGTCGCGCATGCCCAACGGGCCGAAAATGCGCGCGTGGCAAAATGTGTCCAGGCGCTGACCGCTGGCCCGCTCCACCATCCGCCCGAGAAGGATCATGTTCAGACACGAATAGCAGTAGCGCGTTCCTGGTTGCCACCGGGGCGAGATGCCGAGCATCAGGTCCAGCATGGCCTCTCCCTGTGCCCGTTGGTAGTACTTGGCGTTTTCCAGGCCGGAGGTGTGGGTAGCCAGGTGCGTGATCGTGACGGGATCGATGCTCGGGCCGGAAAGCTCAGGCAGCGCCTGACGAATGGGCATGTCAAACCGCAGCCGCCCGTCGTCGACGCAGATCCCCAACGCGGTGCCGGTGGCCACCACTTTGGTCACGCTGGCCAGGTCGAAAATGCAGTCCTTGCGCATCGGCACCTTGTCGGGGACGACGCGCGCATAGCCGAACGCAGCTTCCCAAAGCACCCTTCCCGGACGCCCCACCAGAACCACCGCTCCCGGAAACAGCCCGCTGTCGATCTCCTGCTGCGCGGCGGTGGAAATCGCCTTGGCCACGGGCGTTGCGTCGTCGCCGCATGCGCGGTTGTGACCGCCGCAGGTCAGCATCACCAGCAGTGCTGCCAACAGCACGCGAAGTCGTTGCCGTGATGGGGCAATGCCTTCAACACGCCTGCCCATGCTTGGCCGCAGCACGGCGAATGAATCGAATCCGAGCCACGGGAGGCCGGAAGACGAAAGCAATGGGTTAACTTGTGGCATTCTCCAGCCGGACATGGATGGATTTCTCAGTGGAAGAACTACGGCATTCCCGCCCGGGGTCACGGCGCCGCCCGGTTCGTGGACTTCCGATCACTCCAAGTAAGGGCGGATGAGTTTGGCAGCGATCCTGTAGGCCTCGCGGTTGAAGTGCAGACCGTCCGTAAACAATTCCGGGCGCGGCTTTCCGTCTGGGCCCAGCGTGGTTTTGGTGGCGTCGATATAGACCAGGTTCCTGCCCGCGGCAATGTACGCTTTGATGAGGTCATTGCCCTTCTCCTCACGTTCCCAGTTCGCCAAGCGCTTGACGGAAGGGGTCATCGACCAATAGAGGATCCGCGTAGCGGGGAGCTTGGCGTGCACCTTCTCGACAAAGGCTTTGAAGTCGGCGGCCACCTGTTCGGGCGTCTTGCCGGCGTTGATGTCGTTTCCCCCGGCACGCAGCACCACGACGCGGGGCTTGTGAACAGTGACGATCCGGTCGGCATAGAAGACGCAGTCGGCGATATGCGAGCCGCCGAAGCCGCGGTTGATCACGGCCAGCCCCGGGAAGTCCTCGACCAGCGTCTTCCAGCCCACGATGTTCGAGGCGCCGGTGAAAAGGACTGCGTTCTGTGGAGGCGGGTTGGCCTTGTCGGCAGCCTCAAAGGCCAGAATCGTTTTTTCGTATCGCATGCTCTTGGGCCGCAGTGCGTTGTCTGCCTGCTGGGCAAAGGCCAACTGGGCCGGCCACGAAAGGACGAGCAGACTTGTCAGCCCAATGTGAACCAGTGCCGCCGCAGCGGAGAATGAACTCACCGTGTGTTTCCTGTCTGAAGGGGATTGGGATCCGGGGCCACGGCCGGCTGTGCGGCTGCATCCAACTCCGCGAGCCTGGTTTCGATGAAGGCGATGACGTGCGGCCAGCATTCCGCTCCGCATCGTCCGTGATTGGCGCCTTCGATCACGACGTGCTGGATGGCCTTGTGCCCGACCAGCTTCATCATGGAGACGAAGTACAGGTTCTCCTCCGCGCGCATGAGCAAGTCCACCCCCCAGCCACCCGTGATGCATAGCACCGGCGGTGTGTCCTTGCGTACGTGGTACAAGGGCGCGTACTTGTCGATCGTCGGCCGGAACCGGCTGGGCTCGATGCCTTGCTCCTTGCGCACGGTTTGGTGGGTAATCATCTGGCCGGTTACCGGAATCAATCCGGCGATGTGATCGGCGTCGACATCGTGCTTGGCGAGGTAGGTCTTGTCGAGTCCGACCATGGCCGTGAGATAGCCTCCGGCGGAGATGCCCGTGACGAAGATCTTCTTCGGATCGCCCCCCTTCGCCTCGATGTTCTTGAACGTCCAGGCCAGGGCTGCCGCCGCGTCCTCGATGTACACCGGATGCTGGACCTCAGGGTGCAGCCGATAGCCGACGCCCACCACGGCCCAGCCGTGGCGGGTCAACGAGGGAGGGACGCTTCGCTTCCCGGCCCTCAATCCACCGCCATGATAGAACACGACCGTCGGAAACCCGCGGACCGCTTCCGGACGATAGAGATCCAAACGGCACATCTTCTGCGCATACTCGGACGCCGATGGATCGCTTTGCGGAATGTAAGCGATATCTTTGTCGAGGATGTACTTCGCTTCCTGGGGCTCAGCTTCCGCAGCATCGGTCGACCCGCTTGGAAAAACACCGGCCAGCGCCATGCCCAGCATGGCTGAGAGGCGAAGGAACAACGTTCGGGCGTTGGCACGGTGCGTCAGGAGTTCTCTCACGGGCGATTCCTTCTCGATGGCCAGCGGTGGAGTCCCCCACCTTCTCACGGCAGGCAGCCGGCACGTTGCAGCAGGTTCCGCGTGATCTGCTGCACGCGCGGATCCGGGCCGTGAGGCCGGCTCCAGTGGGACCAGGGCAGCGTGTGTCCCGGTGGCATGCTCAATCCCTGGCACCAGAAGATCGTGGCTGCGTTGAACACGAAATTTCCCTTGGGGCCAGGATAGATGGTGGCGGCCCAGGGCGAAGGATTCACGCCGCCCTGGAAGGCCGTGCCCTGCGCAATAATCTCTAGCCCAGGCAGGTCGGTCGGTGGGTCGCCGTGGTACTCCCAGCCAATCAGCCCCGGGACTCGATCGCCGCGCTGCATGCCTGTGCCGGCGAAGATCCAGTGCTCCGGCTGAACACAGATCCAGTCGCCGCCACCGTTGATGGGACGCGAGTTCCGCGCGCCGATCAAGTAGCCCTCGTCGGGGCCGTGTTCGGGGAACGGGCCGTGTTTCTCTGAACGGAGTGCGTACCATTGGTTCGAACCGCCATACGGTCCGCCGCGGAAGATGATCCGGTTAGGCCGCCCGTCGCCGCTGGGCTTGAAGGGGCTGACCCAGCACACGGCATTGCCGGAAAGGAACAGCAGGTTGACGCCCGCATCGCGCATCTTCACCACGCTTTCGTACTGCCGAATGTCCCAGTACTCGTCGTGGCCCACACTGATGAACATCTTGCACTTCAGCCCGCGATCGGGCGTCAGTAGATCGCTGTTGGAGCAATAGCTCACGTTGCAACCCTGCTGTTCCAGCCAGTAGGCCAGGGGAAATTCGAACGTCAGATAGCCGCCGGACCCGACCGACAGCGGATCGTTGACAATGCCCGTATACTGGGCTTCGCGCCCGTACGGCCGATCGAAGCTCACGTCGGCCCAGGGGCCCTGGCCGCCCTTGGGGTGTGTATAGAGGGAGAACTTGTAGGGCCAGCCGTTGTAGGCCTGCCAGGTGTTGTCGCTGCATTGGAAGAGCACGTCGGCCGGACGATCATCGCGCACGATGAAGATCACGTAGCTTTGCCAGTAGGGCTGGTCGACGGCGTCCGGCAGCGTGGTCAGCCGCCCCAGGTACACGCCGCTGGGCCAATCGGCGGGAATCGTGAGTTCGGCGCAGGGCTCCCAGCGGCACTCGTGCAGGGTCCGCTCGTTGGTCTTGGGCACCGGCTGCGGCTTGCCTTCCAGGGGACCGAGCGTGCTCATGAGCCGCGCTCCGCGCCCCCCGTAGTAGCCCGTGCGGAAGATCTCGATCTTGAACTTCGCCGCCGGCTGCGTAGAAACCATGATCTGCAGCTTCTCGCCTGCCGCCAGGCTCTGCTTGGAACAGTAGCCTTCGATGGCCAAGGAGCGGCAGCCGTCGGCCTTGTCCACGCGAACGCGCGTGAGTTGCCAGTCGGTTGCGCCTTCGCGCGCGTTCTCCTGCTGGGTCACGTTTGGGCCGGCCGCGCGTTGCTCGGCGGCCAGGGCGCGGCTTGCACGGTCGCCGCAAACCGCCAACGCCGAGACGGCGGCCGCGTTCTTGAGCACTTCACGTCGGGTGATCAGGCTGGGACGCACGGCGCTCATGGCGCACCTCCTTGGTCTTTCTTCAACTCGTTGAGCATTTCCAGCAGGTTGTCGGTGAGGATCACCGAGGCGTCTTCCTGCACGCGATTGGTGCCCAGCCAGGTTTCGTAGCCCCCCAGCTTATGCTGCTCCGGCGTGGGAAGGTAGCCATTGGCCCCATTCGCCAGATCGACGACCATGGTCCGCCGGAAGGGGCTGCGCTTCTTCAGGGCGAGGCCAATCTCGGCGAAGGCCTCAAACGGAAGGGTGCAGATGCCCAGATCGCCGATCTGCAGCGCCTGCAACTGCACGTTCACCGTCTCGGGGGACGTGGCCATCGAAAGCGTGCGCCGCGCGTAGTCGATGGCCAAACGCGGGAGCTTGTCGAGCTCGTCCTGGTCTTTCACGGCCAGCACCGCCTTCGCCGCCGCGATCTGTTCGCTCGTGGGACGACGCGTCTTGAGCGTCACCTCGCGCTGGATCATCCCCAGGCGCGCGTCCTCTCGATGGACCCGGATCGTGCCGTGGGCGCGCCACGCCGTGTCCGCCGCCTTCTGCGCCACGATCTCGATCTGCTCGAAAGGCTTGCGCGGAGGACGATTCGCAAGGAAGGGTATGTTGTTGACGTCGCCGGAGGTGCCGTTGGTCATCATGGCGAGAAAGTCCTTGTCCACACCGGCATGCGACTTCATGATTCGCGCAAACTCACCGAAATAATCGGCGGAGATCATCCCCTCGGGCGTGTTCCCGACGTAGTGCAACGAATAGTTGGCCCACACGGCCAACGGCCGGCGCGTCTTCGCATCGTGGACCGAGAGGATCGTGATGTCCGGGTCGGTGGGGCCGGCCGGACGATCGAGCACGTCGGGACTGTTGCTGGGGTTCATCTTCACCTGGTCCATGGCCCCGAACGGATTGAGCGGCATCTTGCCCGGCTTGAGATACCAGCGGCGACAGAAGACCTCCTCGGGCAAGGGGCTGGCGGCGGCGCCCACGCTTGCGGGACGCAGCGCAGCGTGCGCGCGCACGATCGACTCGGCGATTCCGGCCAGCAGGACCTTCCGGTAAGCCACCTCGGGCGGTCGGCCCTTGATATTCGCGGTGCCACCGGTGTGGGTGTGGGTGGAGGACACCAGCATCTTGTCCACGGCGATGCCGCACTGCTGCGACGCGATGCCCTTGGCTTCGTCAATCAACTCCCGCGGGACATGAAGATTGTCGACCAGAACCATGGCCAGGGTCGTGGTGCCGTTATCGAACACGATGGCCCGGGCGTGGAGCGGATCATGCACCTTTTCCACCGGTCTGGCCGTGAACAGGCCCGGCATGTTGATCGGAAACTCCTTGGGCGTGATATCCACCTCCGCTACCCCGGCGCGGATCTTGGGAGCAGCCCCTCCGACAGCATGACAAGGAACGCCGAGAACGCTGAGAGATACAACGAAGAGAATTGCACGTTTCATGGTCGGTGATTATCCAAGGGTGGTAGTAAGAACCTATCCCAGAACTACCCCAGCCAGACCGGGCGGCCCAGCGAAACTGAGTTGCCGATACGTCCTGAGACCGGCTCTAAATCCTCGATGTTCTTCCGGGTGGTGCCGGAGGAGCGAGTCACGTCGGCGGCTGCGATGCGGAATGGACTAGCTCTTGGCATACCTGCTCGAAAAAGGCCACGCACTGGGCAACTTCGGCTTCGC
>CALARR010000387.1 GCA_937889015.1 uncultured Planctomycetales bacterium
CTTGCCACGGTGCAGGAATTCGACGAAAATCAAAACCAGACACGCGGAAAGAAGGTCTGATGGCTGTCACCGTTTCGTTGCCTTGGGCCGCAACCGCCAACTGGCCGGGAGGGTAGAATGCGACTATTGGCGCCAGCGCTGAGAATGGCCCGGCAGGTCAACGTGTTACGCTCTTCTTTCGGCCTCCCGTTGGTCGGCCTCAGTCCATTCGCCGTGCGAGGGTCAATCGGGCAGGCCGTTCTGGTCATTCTGGCGATGGCTATGATCGATTCCTCGCGTGGGATGGGCGCGGAGGCCAGCGAGTCCTTTCTGCGGAGGCTTTCGCCGGGGCTGGTCTTGACCAACAGCGCCGAGGTGCCGATGGAGAAAGCCAAGGCCATCGGCCGGAAGTTGGGTGGAGAAGTGACGCGTGTCACGAACTCCAATCTCTCGGTACACGGTCGGCCGATTCAGATCAACGCCTTGACCGCGGTGGATGAGGCCAGCGCGAAGGCGATTCACAAGGGGCTTCTGCGGATCAAGCCCGATCCCTTCTGTCTGAAATGGGGCCGGACTGTGATCGAGTACACGGGCCGGGGCATTGACGACGCCTTGGCGATCAAGACTTCCTACGAACTGGGGTTGGTGGAGAAGCCGCGTAAGGTTCGCTATCGCGTGGTTGCCGAGTTGGCCACCATCGACAAGGCCGACTACATGGCATGCACCCCTTTGTTCAATCAGTTTCTGGCTTTGAACCAAGACGCCAAAGAAGACGCGGTTCGACAGATCGCGGACCTGGCGAAGCGATTCACGTTTGGCCGATCCCTGGTGCTGCGAAGCCCGCGCTTGGGCGCAGAGCCGGCCACGCATCGGTTCCAACCGGACGCGGCCAGGGCGGTCGAGGCCGGGCCCACGATGCGTTATTCGTTCGACGGGCGTCGGACGCGGCAGGGTGTGCCGTATGTCGTTGCCACGTTGGAGATCCCGGTGGACGACAGCGGTTTGTGCCGGGAAAAGAATGCGCCGTCGGAGTCGCTGTGCGCGGCCACGCCTTACTGGCCTGTAGAGGCTCCTCAGATTCAGGCCCTGGCCCGGCAGATCACGCAGGGCAAGAAGGGCAACGATGCCAAGGCGTTGGCGATCCTGGAATGGCTGGCGCCGGACAAGAACCTGCGGGCTGCGGGTCAAACGGGTTCGCGGTGGGGCGTGGTCAAGGTCCTGGAGCAGCGGTTCGGGCACTGTTGGGATTCGTCCGATTGCTTTGTAAGCTTGTGCCGCGCCGCGGGAGTTCCTTGCCGCCAGGTGGCCGGGTGGCTGTTCGGCACCTCGGGACACGTATGGGCCGAATACTACAGCGAGGGCAAGGGGTGGCAGCAGGTGGACCCGACGGGCGGCGGCAAGCTGCGCTGCGGCATCTACCACATCGCCTGGTTCACCTCGGAAGACGGCGAGATGCCGATCGTGTACGTGGCCGCGCCGAGCATCAAGACGGAGCGCGCGCGGCCGTAGCCTGATCGGAACGCCAATTCACGGCGATGGCAGGTCGCGCGCGGGATCGAAGGTCTTGTCGGCGCGGACGATCACCAGGGCATCGAGCCGCGTGCCGCTTTCGCGGTTGGTGACCCACAGCGTGTGTACGCCGCGGTCCAACCGAAACAGGGCGGGCTTCTGGGCAGCGGCCTTGTCTGTGGTGCGGTCGCGCACGCGGTCCCAATTCCACGCGCCTAACCGATTCAGGTCCAGCAAGACGCGCGGGCCGTGATCGACCGAGAGGTAGAGGCTGTTGCTTTCGCCGGAGGGGCTGAAGGTGCGCGCCCAGATCGCGTAGTCGCCGGGCGTTGAGACTTGGAAGCGACAGGCCGCCTCGCCGCGATCGCGCATGCCGGCCAAGGGCACAACGATGCAGCGGCCCGAGGGCACGCCAGCGTCGGGTTGGGCCGTCATGGGGTCCAGCAGACGCATGGCCTCGGCCTCGATGAGCAGGGGCGCGGACGCGAGTTCGCCGAGCAGGGGCAGACTGGCATCGAGCAATCCTCCCGGCGTCAGTCGGGCGAGGGGGGTGGCTGCGCGGCGCGTGTCGCAGGCCTCCAGACGCACTCCTGTCAGGGCTTCGGGAGCACCTTCGGCGGCCACGAAGAGGTCTGTGCCGGCGGGGGCCGTGCAGTCCTGCACCAGGGCCTGGGGGACGTTGAGCAGCCAGATCACGGGCAAGCCCCTGGCGGGTGCCGAGGCCGTGAGTCGCTGGAGCGTCAGGTTCTGGACATCGTCGCAAACGAGCGTGGGACGCGGGTCGGGGGTGAGGCAGGTGACTGTCAGGTCGCGAAGCGTGACCTGGCCGGCGTGGCGGCAGTATAGGCCGCAGGCCGGCAGGTGGCCGTACATCTGGGCCTCGGGGTAGCTGCGGATGCGGGACTCGTCGGGCACGCGCGCGAGTACCCAGTCGGCGTTTCCGCCGCCTTCGTACTCTAGTCGGACGTTCTCCAGCGTGACGTCGCCCACGTAGTGCCCGGGAATACCCGTGATCGACGATTCGAACATGGATTTTGTGGCTGTGACGTTGCGGATGAGCACCTTTTGGATCTTGCCAGGAACGCGGGGTTCGACCTGTTGGGTGCGCGGGCTGTTGCCGCCGCGGTGTCCGAGGCGGACGAAGAGCGGCGCGCGCACGTTGTGCATGGTGATATCTTCGACGGTGATGCCGGAAAGGTGGGCGCCGTCCACCGACTCGATGGCCACGCCCGACAGGGGGCGTTCCAGCGATTTGTCCGAATCGCAATAGAGGTGGCATTTGCGGAAGGTGATGTTTTCGAAGCTGTCGTGCGTTTCGGTGCCGATCTTGAGCGCATTGCAGGCGGACCAGATGCGGCAGCCTTCGACGGTGATGTTGCGCGAGGGGTGGTCGTGGCCCGGCTCGGTGCTCTTGAGCACCACGCCATCGTCGCCGGTGATGATGTCGCAGTCGCGGATCAGGACGTCGACGCAGGAGTTGATATCGAAGCCATCGGTGTTCGGGCCGTAGAGGAAGTTGCGGACGGTGACCTTCTGCAGGCGCGCGGCCTGGCAACGCTGCAGATGCACGGTCCAGGAGGGCGAGTCCTTGAGGGCGATGTCTTCGATCCGCACGTTGCGGCAGCGGAGGAAGTGGATGAACTGGGGGCGGGAAAGGGCCCGGTACTCGAACTGGGCCGTGCCGCGGTAGGGAGGGCCCTGGTAGGGGTCGCGTTTTTCCCAGAAGGTGTGGCCCTGGCCATCGATCGTGCCACCACCGGAGATGGAGATGTCATGGGCTTCCTTGGCGTGGATCAGTTTGCGTGAGGCGTAGTCGGCCAGGGCGCGGCTGCCGACGATCACCGCCTCGGGCGTGACGACCAGGTGCACGCCGCTTTTGAGCTCGATCGATCCGGTGAGGTAGCGGCCCTTGGGGAACACGACCTGGCCGCCTCCGGCCTCCGCGCAGGCGTCGATGGCCTTTTGCAGGGCCGCCGTGTCGAGCGTCGCGCCATCGCCGGTGGCGCCGTGGGCGCGGACGTCGAATCTCGCATTGGCGGCCTTTGGCAGGGCCGCCGTGTCGAGCGTCGTGCCATCGCCGGTGGCGCCGTGGGCGCGGACGTCGAATCGAGCGTCAGCGGCACAGATCTGGGTGGCGGCCAGGGCGCAGAGGACAACGATCAGGCACAGGCGTAGCGCGTGGATTGCGTGGTGCATGCTATTTCTTCTTTTCCGCCTTGAGGGCCGCGAATCCCACGGTGTCGGTAGGGCCGGTGAAGCCCGGCCCGCCGCCGGCCACGTAGCCGTCGCTGCGGCCGGAGGCGTCGCGGCTGATCCAGAAGGAGTAGAGGGAGCCGTTGCGGAGGGTAAATCGCAGTCGGACGGGCCGATCGCGGAGTGTGGCCAGATCGCTGCCGGTCCAGGTGACGGGTTCGAGCGTGCTATCGGCCGTGACGGGACGGCAATTGGCCGAGGTGAAGGGTTCGATAGGTTGGCCGGCCTCGTCGAGGACCTCGGCGCGGAGTTCGCCTTGCTTGGCGGCGAGGTTGACGAAGAGGCGCGAGCCGGTGAAGCGGATCGGCCGGGTGGTGAGCGTGCCGGGCTGTGGACCGGCGTCCATCGAGGCGAATCCATCGCGGCGCAAGAAGGCCAGGCCCGTGGACCCACGGTCGTACATGCCGTTGGGGCCAGGCTTGGTGTTCTTTTCGGGATTTCCCTGGAAACCGCTGTAGTAGAACCAGAGGCGGTCGCCGCGCACGCAGCAGACGTTGCCCAGCGACTGGACGTAACCCCGGTCCCAGACGTCGCGGCGTTCGGCGCGGATGGCAGCCCGGCGGTCGGGGCGGTCCCAATGGAATCCGTCGCGGCTGTAGGCGAAGTTCAGCTCGGTGATCTTGGGCAGGCCGACCTTGGCACACTCACCGTTGGGCGGGCCGAGATGGATTTCGAACATGCCGAGCATGAGGCTTTCGTAGGCCACGGCGTCGAGGTTGTACAACTGGGCGGGGACGCCGATTTCCGGGTCGGGCAGGTCGAGGCGATCGACGGCGGCCCAGATGACGGGATCGGCGGCCATCCAGCGCGCGCCGGCGAGGAAGTCATCGCACTCCCAGTAGCAGCGCGATCGGCCGCGGAAGCCGGCGCGGAGACTGTAGACCCACTTGTGGCGGAAGGGGTTGTAGAACATGGTGCTGCGATCGCCCGTAGGGCCGCTCTGGACGCGATCGGTCCAGTGGATGCCATCGGCGGAGACGATGCTGATTCCCGGTCCTTGCGCGCCGGGGGCGCGGACGTACATCTTGTACTTCTGCTTGGGGTCCTTGGTCCAGAAGTCGCGGACCACGGTCCAGGAATCGCAGCGCATGTCCAGGGGCAAGACACGATTGGTGCCTGGTTCGATGTCGAGGTTGGGCCGGTCCCAGTGCAGGCCGTCGCGGCTGGTGGCATAGCAGATGGTGTTCAGCCAGCCGGCTTCGTACCACATCTGGAAGAGTTGCTGGTCGGGATCCCACCACACGCCGCCGCTCTTGGGGCAGGCAATGGCTGTGCCCTTGGGGTTCAGTTCCAGTTCGGTTTCGGGCTTGAGGATCGGGTTGCCTTCGTACTTGGTGGGGAGATGGAAGGTCCGCTTCAGATCGGTTTGTTGCACCAGGAAGTCGTCGACCAGCAGTTGCCGGCCAACGTCGATGGGGATTACGGCCGGCGGCGATTCGAGATACGGCACGCGCATGGGCTCGGTATTGCGAGGGTCGATTTCCTGCGGAGGCCACTCTTCAGGCAGGCGGATGCCGTTGTAGAGCAACTGGCCCTGGTTTTCGTTCCAGGGCCGATCGACGACGATCCAGGGTTCGGCCTTGGCCAGGCCCACGATGACGGCCCATTTGCGCAGACGCATGCGCTCGCCCGCCTTCATCTGTTTCTGATAGGTGCGCACGACATCGAACGGTTGCGCCCCGAACAGTTGGAAGAGATCCGGCGCAAGGACGCGCACGAAGCCCTGTTCCTCCAACTGCCGGTAGAGGGTGGAGGCGCGGGGATGGCCCGGATCTGGGGTGAGCAAGGTCAAGAGCCCCGGACGTGTGCAGCGAAACTCAATGGCGGCGATGCTGGTCCGCAGGAAGGGCTTGCCGCGGAGGTGATCGGGGCAGTCCTTGACCGTGTACTTGCGATCGGTGAAGAGCAGGGCCCCGGGCTGGAAGGTGTCGAGTTCATGTTCGCCGCGGACTTGGATCTCGGCGCCGGGGCCGTCCAGCGGGGCCGTTCGCGGTTCGGGGCTGGGCGGGGCGGCCCAGGCGGCGGGCGTCATGGCCAGAAGGATCGCGGCCAGGTGTTTCGAGAATCTGGGCATGAAGGGGCTCCGTGATGGGCGGGACTCGCGGATATACTGGCGTGCAGAACAGGAATGCAATCTGAGGGTGGCGTTGGCCGCGTGGAACCGGGATCCCACATCGATCGCCCGGGTTGCATTGTTCCTCTGCGGGTTAATAATTGTTTCATAGTCGGGAGCCGCCCGCAAGACGCCAAGCACAAACGAGGGGGCTATGAACAGCCGATGCCGATTTCTGGTCGTGGTAGCGATGGGGATGTGGGGCTTGGGCCTGGCTGATGACGCGGCATGCGTCGAGTCGGGGGCGGTGTCGCGGCCGAATATCCTGTGGCTGATCGGCGAGAATGTGTCGCACGACCTGGGCTGCTATGGGACCGCGCACGTACACACGCCCAACCTGGACCGGCTGGCGGCGGACGGGATGCGGTTTGCGCGCGTGTTTGCCACAAACCCGGCCTGCGCGCCGAGCCGTTCGGCATTCTTCGTGGGCATGTACCAGACGACGACCGACACGCACCCCATGCGGTCGCACCGGGACGACGGTTTTCGCCTGCCGCCGGGCGTGCGGCCGATCACGCATTGGCTGCAGGATGCCGGGTATTTTACGGCCAACATCAAGATGATTGGCGAGCGGAGCGTGGGCACGGGCAAGCTCGACCTGAACTTCGTGCAGGAAGGGCCGATCTACCAGTCGGACGACTGGGCGGCGCTGAAGTCGCGGCAGCCCTTCTTCGCCGTGGTGAATTCGCACGAGGTCGAATACGACATCTACGATCGGCAGAGCGCCAAGAAGGATCGCGTGGAGTGGGTGGGCGAGCGGGAGCACGTGCCGTACGCCAAGGCCGAGCTGGTGAAGCCGCCTCCGTATTATCCGGATCACGCGGTGGTGCGCCAGGAATGGGCCCGGTATCTGAACTCGGTTTCGGGCATGGACCGGCGCATCGGCTGGGTGCTGGAGCAGTTGCAGGCCGACGGCCTGGCGGACAACACGATCGTGGTCTTCTTTGCGGACAATGGGCGGTTGGAGCCGCGCGGGATTCACTGGTGCTACGACTGCGGCCTGCGCGTGCCGATGATCGTGAAGTGGCCGAAAGGCGTGCCGCCGCCGGCGCAATACCGGCCGGGCGCGGTCGATTCGCGCGTGATCAGCCTGTTGGACATCACGGCCACCACCTTGTGGATGGCCGGTGTGGCTCGGCCGCCGCTGATGCAGAGCCGGATCTTCCTGGGACCGCAGGCGGACGCGCCGCGGACATTCGCCTTTGCGGCGCGGGATCGGATCGACGAGACGGTGCAACGCGTCCGCTCGGTGCACGAGGAACGGTACCATTACATCCGCAACTTCACGGCCGGGCCGACGTTCGCCTCGCTGAACCGCTACAAGGAGAAGTGTTTTCCGATCCTTCCCGTGATGCGGCAAATGGAGGCGCGGGGCGAGCTGGCTGGGCCGGCAGCGGCGTTGATGGCGATGCGCGGCCCTGGCGAGGAGCTGTACGACACCCAGGATGATCCGCACGAGGTCACGAATCTCGCGGCCTCGACACGGCCGGAGCATCGCGCGGCATTGACGCGGCTGCGCGCCGCGCTGGAGACGTGGATTGTGGAGACGGGCGACCGGGGGCAGTGGCCGGAACCACCAAAGGTGGTCGCCCCGTTCGCCCGGGAGATGCACGACTGGTTCGGCACGCCGGAGTGGTACCGGCGGCAGAACTCGCGGTGAGGGCTAGTGCGTGTCGCACCCACGTGTAGCGTTCCCGGCAGCGTTCGCCTGGATTCCGAAAGCGAAAAGACCGCTGCAGGTGCCCGAAACGCGCTCTAGCGGCGGCCCTGGTTCGACCGGGTGGTGGGGTTGGGCGACGAGCGCTTGGGCTGGGGCGTGGCGGCCGGTTGCGGCTTTGGTTCGGGCTGGACCTCAGGCGTGGCCGGCAGGTGCTTGAGGCTTTCCTGCATGAAGCGGCGGTACTGGCGATCGAGTTCTGGGTAGGGCTTGCCGACCAGGCGCGCCAGGGTGTCGGGCTCATCGCGACCGCTGTAGACGGTGCTCAGATAGGCCACCAGGGAATCGCGGTGCTCGCCCGCATCGCTATAGATGAAGAAGTGGGTCAGCCCGGCCGCCTGGCTGTAGAGCGTGGCGACGTTCTTGTCCTTTTGCAGGCGTTCCATGCCATAGCCGGTGAAGTTGGCCAGAGGGATGTAGAAATTGTCGTGCAGGAGTCGATAGCGTGCGGCGACCAGGCGTTCGTCCTCCAGCCCGCCCAGCACGTGGAATCCGTCCTCGTCGTGGAGCGATTCCATGAACATGGCGATGCCTTCGATGACCCAGAAGTTGCACCGCAGGCCGACGTCCTTGGGCACGGGGCGCGACTCGTGGAACAACTGGTGCGTGGCCTCGTGGAACAGGGTTCGATCGTCTTGGGGATTGTCGACGAAGAAATAGGCGCGTTTGGTCTGCGCCACGTAGGCGCCGACGGTGATTTCGATGTTGGGGAAGCGCGGGCGCAGGGCCTGCTGGTACTCTTCCTTGGCGCGGAAGAGGACTACCTGGTGCCGAGGCGTTTCGGTCGGCGTCGGGCGGCGGCCGTCGAACATGGCCAGGACCTGGGCCTGCGTGGCATAGAAGCGGACGAACAACTGCTGCCAGACGCGATAGAGCTTCTCCAGCTTCACACCCAGCGCCACGCCCGTTTCGAGGCTGTGGTTGGTGACGATGTTGTAGTGCTCGGTCTCGACCTGCCAGCCATTGTCGATCGAGCGGTGCTGGCGTGCGTCCTCTTCGGCGCTGACCCACTTGCCCTGGCTAAAGCGTTGGCCCTGCTCGTAACGCGTTGCCTGGGCGGCAGGCAGCCAGCCGAAGCGATTGGTCCAGGCCTGGCCGGCGCGGAGTTTGCGGAACTCGTAGGGCGTGCACCATTGGTCTTTGAACTTCTGGTAGCCCATCAGCTTGCGCAGGGCTTCGTGGTCGGGATTCTCGCGCACGGCGTTGAGGGCCAATTCATAGCCCAACGACGCGCGCTGAGCGCGAATCGCCTTGCGCGCCAGTTCGTAAAGCGTGTTGGCCTGATCCTGGCGCAGGCGTTGAAAGCGCGCGTGCCACTCGATCGCCTGGGGCGAGGCGTCCGGGGGCGGCGGCGGGGGGCCGATGAGCTTGGGCAGTTGGGCCAGGTAGAACTTGTACGGATCGCGCGGCCCACACCAGGCGCGGGTCTTGGCCGCCTCTGGCGGCAGGCCGTTGGCATCGCACCACTTTGCCAGTTCTTCCAGGCTGGCCGCAAAGCTGGCACGCGCTTGTTGCACGGCGGGGCCGATTTCGTCGGCCGCGCGCGAGGCGCGGGTGAGACCGCAGAATGCCAGAACAGAGCACAGCAGCAGTGGCAGGCGTTGGCGCGCACGCGTGCGGCCGGGCGGTGTCATACGGGATGCAATCTTCCGCTGCCGCATGCTGTTGGGCCGCGAGTCGGGGGATAGTGGAACAGGGATCGGGCCGTCCGGCCGCTGCTGGGCGCAAGCGGGGTGTGATGGAGCGGAAGGGCGGTCAATCCCGGAACAAAGCCGGGTTATGTTGAAGCATAACCTACTTGGTTGCTTTGGGCTGGGAGTCGGCGGCCGGAGTTGGGGGACGGGCAAGAAAAAAAGAGGGCCGGGCTGCTGTTCCCCCTCGCGAGGGTTGCGCCTGGCCCATCTGGATTGCGGTTGGCGGTTCGTCGGGCCTGGGTGGCTGGCCCTGCGAACTGTCGGTGGAGGACCGGAAGGCGGTCAGGCCTTCTTTTGCTCGGCCTTGTCGAAGGCGGCGTCGAAGGCCAGCCGGCTGGGCTGGAAATCGACCTTGCGCACGAACTGGCAGGCCTCCTGGGAGCCGTGGTCGCGGTCCATGCCGCTGTCTTCCCATTCGACCGAGAGCGGGCCGGTGTAGCCCACGTCGTTCAGGGCGCGGATGATCTCCTCGAAGTTCACGCCCCCGTGGCCTAGCGAGCGGAAGTCCCAGCCGCGCGCCGGATCGCCGAAGTTGAGGTGGCTGGCCAGGATGCCCGTCTTGCCGTCGAGCTTGACGATCGCGTCCTTCATGTGCACGTGATAGATGCGATCCGGGAAGGCGCGGATGAACTGCACTGGGTCGACGCCCTGCCAAATGAGGTGGCTGGGATCGAAGTTGAAGCCGAACTCCTCACGGTACTTCAAGGTCTCCAAGGCCCGTTCGGCCGTGTAGAGGTCGAAGGCGATCTCGGTGGGATGGACTTCCAGGGCGAACTTGACGCCGCACTCGCCGAAGACGTCCAGGATCGGGTTGAAGCGGTCGGCCAAGAGCTGGAATCCGTCGTCGATCATCTCGGGCGAGACCGGCGGGAAGGAGTACAGGTAGGGCCAGATGCTCGAGCCGGTGAAGCCGTTGACTACGCCCACACCGAACTTCTGGGCGGCGCGCGCCGTGTCCATCAACTCGTCGGCGGCACGTTGGTTCACCTCTTCCGGCGCGCCGTTGCCCCACACGTGAGGAGGGAGAATCGACTTGTGCCGCTGGTCGATGACGTCCAGCACGGCCTGGCCGACGAGGTGGTTGCTAATGGCAAAGCACTGCATGCCGTACTTGTCGAGAGATCGGAAGAGCGTCGTGTAGGGAAAGAGTGTAGATCTCGGTG
>CALARR010000388.1 GCA_937889015.1 uncultured Planctomycetales bacterium
GCGTGGTCATGACAGCCACGTAGGTGCCCCCCGGTACTAACAATATCGCCAGCAGCATGACAGTCCAGTAGGACCGGGACCAGACTGGGTCATTCATGAGAGTACCTGCGTAGCTGTCAAGCGTCGTTCTGTATTGTAGCTTGTTCGCGGAGGCCACACCGCGCTGAATGCCGCAATGACACTGCATCCGGTCCGCGGATGAAACCCTGACAGGGTTTCGGCTTGGCGCCGGCTCGTGGTCCCGGGGTAGCCGCTGCGCGGCCAACCCCAGGCTGGGAGATGGCCACCGCGTTGCGGTGGCGCGCGTTGCGGTGGCGCGCTCTGGTTCCAGCGGTCTCGGATGAAGTCGCCACGAAACAGCCGCGCGACTGGTCTTCTCCGCGCATTCCTTTCCCTTTTTCCCCTCTTCCTTTTCCCCTTCCTACACTTCCGTCCAAGCCAGACTCGGCGATTCTCGGAACAAAACCCGGACCCGATTCCCAACAGCTTCAGAGCAGACCACTCACGGCCCCTCGCACACCAGGCGCCAGCCGAACTCCGTGCCCGGAATCTGCACCAGAACCGCCTGGCCGGCGCGATCCACCGCCTTCCGGGCCAGCGGCTCGCCCGTTGCGGCCAACGGTTCCACGTGCGTTGGCAGCGGCAGCTTCCAGGGCAGGCGGTCCCAGGCAATCCGTCCCGTGAACTTCGCCCCGGCCGGCTGCGGCAGGGGCACCACCAACAACGCGCCGCGATCCACGCTCAGCCGGCATCCGGCCGCGGTCAGCATCACGTCGAAATCCACCGGCCGCCCCTCCGGGTTGTGCCGCGCCAAGAGCAGATCCGGTTCCTCGGCGCGCGGCGTCCAACTTACCGACTCCACATGCTCGCCGGTCCCGTGCAGACGCAGCGCGCCGATGCCCACCCGACGCTGCCCATCGTCTGGCCCGACCAGCGTCAGACGCTGGCCATCGCCCGGCCGGTAGAAACCGTAACGCAACTCGTAGCTCTCGCCGGGCCGAAGGGCGTCGGGCAGTGTGCAGCCAGCCTTGGTTCGCACTTCGCCCTGGGTTGCCGGCGTGATCGCCTCGGGCGCTTGACCGGCCTGGAACACAATCTCGCCATCCTCGCGCACGAAGTGCAGGAAGGGCCGCCACTCGGACGGTACGCGGTCCTGGATCTGCCAGCACAGCGTCAACTCCAACTGCCGGCCCGCCAGCCGCGCCTCGTCCACGCTCAAACGCACGCAGGCCGGCCCGCCCATCAGCTGCCGGCCATTCACGTACCACTCCTCCGGCGAGCGCGCCCACTCCACGATCTGCCCCTCGCGACGCACCAGGCCCACCTCCACCAGCCCCTCGCCGGTGGGCACGCGCGCCACAAAACCAAAGCTCGGCAACGTCTGCCCCGCCGCGCTCCAATCGGTCTGACCCCGGTTGACCCACGTCTCCGCGCCGCCGCTCCAGCGCACGTGCTGCCGGTGCAGGTCGCCGCCGGCGAACTCCACCCCCTCGATCGTGCGCAGGGCCAGAGCCCGGCCCAGGGCGTGCAAAAGCCAATACTTGCGCACCACGTCCCGGCTAAACGCCTGGGAGACCATCGCCGGATGCCCCGTCAACACCTCGCTGGCCATGTAGTCGTCGCTGTAGATCCCGTGCAGGCGCGGGTCAAGCCCGCCTTCGTAACGCCCCGGGTAGCCGGCCCCGTGCAGCACGAACCGGTCGTGGTGCGCCGCATCCAGCCAGGGCACGCGCTCCGCATCGGCACAGCCGATGTTCCAGGCACACCAGGCATGGACTCCGGGCGGGGCCTTGCCCACTCGCAGATGATTCGTCTGCGCCCCGTCCAGCCAGCCGATCAACTGGTCGTGGCCGCTCTCCGAGATCTGCGGGGCATCGTCTCCCAGGCACTCGCGGATCCAGGCGAAGTGCCGGCCCCACGTGTCGCGTGTCGCGATCCGGTCCACGAACTGGCCGTCCACGGTCCAATAGTCATAGGGCCCCGCGCTCGACCAGACGTCGATGAAGAACCCTGTCGGCGCCAGGCCATCGCGAATCCACTGCACGTTGCGCCGCAGAAAGGGCTCGATCCGATCGGCTCGATAGCGATAGGACTGCGCCTGCCGCGACTCGTGCAACCAGGCGCGCACCGGCTGGCCCGGCGCCGCGAAGACGATCTGCTGATCGTACGAGAACCCTTCGGCGTCCGGATAGAAGTCAATGTAGTTGTCATGCGGGGCGAACAGCACGCCGGCCTGCTTGCAGGTTCGCGCCAGCTCCTGCATTTCCTCCAGCGTGCCGAACTGGGGATTGGGCGGCCAGATGTCCGGCAGGCGGTAGTCATAGCCCCAGCGCTGCCAGTTGTGCCAGACGACGGCCGCATCGGTCAGGCCGTAGCGAAAGGCCTGTCGCAGCGCTTCCGCACTCCGGCCGTAGCGTCCGCCCCACAGGTCGAACACGAATCGGCCGGCCAGCTTCTTCACCCCGCCGGCCGGCTGCAAGGCGTTGATCTGCCGCCACGTCTTGGCCCCTTCCCACACAGTCTCGGCCGGGATGAAGCTCAGCGTTGGCCGGTGGGGCGCGTGCAGCGAGTAGTGCCGCTCGGCCGGGCGCACGCGCAAGCTGTGCGGCGGCACGTCGCAGCCTTGCACCAGCGATCCGCCGCCCTGGAAATCGAAGCCCACGAACGACGTGGCCAGGCGGTGCCCGTCCAGCGGCAGGTCAAACGCCTCCGGCTCGCGGATCACGTTGCCCACCCCGGCATAGACCTGCTGCACCGGCCGGCTCCACGGGCCGGCGGCCACGTCCTCCAGGTGCACCGTCTGCCAGGGCCGCGGCGGAGGCGCGTTTTCCAGGTAGAACGCGGCACGCAAGGCCTGGCCATCCACCGTCAGCCGCCCCACCAGGTCGAACTCGCCCTGCAGACTGCGGAACCGATGGCGGACCCGCAGTGATCCCGGCACACTCTCTTCGACCGCCTCCTTCAACACGACCGGCGAGCGCGGATCGTGCAGCGCCGCGCCGCACACACGCGCCTCGAAGCCCCGGAAACAGACCGCTTGTGCCCCGGTGCCCAAGGCCACCACCGCGTCCAAGAGCCCGCGCCGTCCGGGCAGCAGCCGCACGGCGCACTTTCGCCCACCCTGTTCGATCGTGCCCAGCACGCACCAGCCAGGCGCATCGTCCGGCGGAAAGGCGGCCACCGTCGACGCGTCTGCGGCACCACCGGCTGACGCGCCGGCCAAAAGGGTCGGCTCGCCCCAGTACGATTCGTCGAAACTCGTGTTGTTCTTCGGTCCCGGATGCGATTCCAATTGGAGCCGGACCGCCTGCCCGGCGAAAGCCGTCAGGTCTGCGGTCCCGGGCAGCCACTGCCGTGCGGTGACATGCTGTTCCCAGACCACCTTTCCCAACGCATCGCTCGGCGCGTCCCAGGCCGCGGCGCGCACGCGGAACGTGACCCCGTCGCCATTGCCTTCCGGCCGCACGCCATTCCAGAAGCTCAGTTGCAGCGGCCCTCCGGCCGGCAGTTGCAGCGGAAATTCGCACAGAATGCTGCCGCTGTGGCCGGCAGCCCAGGGCGGGTGCATGACGATCGCTTCGCGCGCCTGGCCTGCCAGGTTCACGCTCCGTACGGCCAGCGAGGCCTTGCTCTCCGCATGGCTGCCTTGCCAGCCGATGGGCAACTCCACCGCCGGCTGGCCTTCACTATGGACAGCCGCCTTGCGCAGCCCCAGCCACCACAGGCCCAACGCGCCTTGGGCCGGCGTCTCGAACGCCTTCCACTCCAGATACTGCGGCCAGGGCTGCGCATCGAGCTTCGTTTGCAGCACGAGGATCGGATGCGCGACCAGTTCCTGGCCCGCATGCCGAAATCGGGCCCAGGCATGGATCGGGTAATGCCCCCGAGACGTGTTGGGTCCGGCCGTCACCCGATAGGCCTTCGTCACCGATGCGCCGGCTGGAACCGAAAAGGACACGGCCTCGGCCGGTTCCACTTGCCAGGTGTCAATCCCCTGCATTTGCAGCGCGCCTTCCACCGCCGACTCGCCCTTGTTCGTCAATTCGACCTGCACGTCCAAAGGCGTGTCGCGCTGCGCTACGGCCTCCGGTCCCACGATCCGCACCGTGAGCGGCCCTGCGGTCTCCACCGGCGGATCGAAACCCCATGCCGGCGCAGAATCCAACACAACCAGTAAACAGCTCAAGCAAATCCAATGGCGCGCCATACAGTCTCTGGACAAAGGTGGTGTCTTTCGCGAACCCGGGCATCCCGTGGCAGGCCCCATCGTACTCCTCACGCTCCGCGTGAGGCAAGTGGGGAGGAACCGGCCCCAGCGACCCCCGCCACATGAAAGCAATGACAACCACTTGCTACCGCACGCGCTGCGCGTCGGGTTCTCCCGCCTGAGGGTCCTTCTGGAAAGCCACCGGCAGCTTTGTTATCCTGTGAAGGTCGCTTTGGCTCGAGCCGCCTGTGTGCGAATGGCCGGCCGCCATGGGTGTCGTAGGGACTGCGTGTCGCCGGTCCCTGAGGGAACAGGAGGAACCTGGCTGATGAGGATCGCCACGTGCTGGCCGCAAACGATTGCATGTGTCCTTGTCGTCTTTCCCCTGAACTGTCTGGCCGGACCGTCGATTCTGGATGGCAAAATCGCCTGGAAGGCCCTTGGACCGGTGCGCGATGCCGAACAGCCGCTGCCTACGATCCGCATCGATGGACCGCCAGGCTCCCTGGGCAAGAACGCCCCGGACGCCAGGCTGTTCAGGTCTGCCTTGACCGGCGGAGAAGTTGATTTCCGGCTGGAGGGAGAAGCGTCGGAAAAACGCAGCATGCGCTGGCAGGCAGGTCTGGCCAAACCCCAGCCCCCCGCCGCGCAGTACTTCCGTCTTCGCTATCGAGCTACGGGCATCGCGCGTGAGCACACCCCCTACCCCGTGTTGGAACTGCGCGGCCAGGACTCACAAGGAAAGGCCTTGGCGGTCCCATTGCTGGACTGCCAGGCCATCGTGAACGACGGGCGCTCGCACGTCTTGGTGGGAAAGCTGAGCACGGCGCTGCGTGCCGGCGAAGCGGTGGTCCAAATGGTCACGGAGGATTCGCTCGCCTGGCTGCGTCTGCAGTCTCTGGAACTCTACGCCGATCGGACTTCGCTTCCCGCCGCAGTCGGATTCGATGCGCCCGCCACGG
>CALARR010000389.1 GCA_937889015.1 uncultured Planctomycetales bacterium
GGCGAGGAATTGGTGCAACACGCGCGGCGGGAAGTGCGGGCCACTTCCCGACCCGTCATGGCGCGAGGTACGATGATCTCCAAGAACCACTTCTGGAACCCTCCCAGCCAGCCTGGGTGGAGCGGAGAGAGCGACCCGCCGGCCCCGGCTGGGGGCGGCTCACGGGTCCGCGACTATGTCGACTTGTTGCTGAGAGGTAGCGCGATGTCATCGGCCTGCGACAACTTGATGCTCTGGGTCGATGCGGTGGGCGGTTTCTGGGTATGCCTGGCCGATGTGGTGACACTGGGACAACCGGTGCGCGGAGGCCAGGGGCGGGTGCCGATCATGGCGGATATTTCCGGCCAGCACGCCCGAATCCTCCGTGACGGTGAAGGCTACGTGATCGATCCCATACGGGAAGTGCGCGTGGACGATCGGTTGTTGCGCGGGGCGCGCGCGTTGGAGGACGGACAGCGGATCCAGCTTGGACAGCGGGTGCGTCTGGTGTTTCGTCGTCCTCACGCGCTGAGCGCCACGGCCCGGCTGGATTTCGAGAGTCCGCATCGGACGCACCCCTCTTCCGACGCGGTGTTGCTGATGGCCGATAGCTGCATCCTGGGGCCTGGCCCCAGCAGCCACATCGTGTGTCGGCACTGGGATCGGGAGGTCGTGTTGTATCGCTACGGCGAGGAGTTGTACTGCCGTTGCACGGGTACTCTGGAGATCGACGGGGTGACGCGTCGCAATGAAGGGGCACTGCGGCGCGATTCGCGCATCTTGGGCGATGGATTCTCGATGAGTCTGGAGCCGCTCGCTTAGAGCTATGGATGGCAGGTGGCGCGAGGCAATGGCCGACGCTGCCGGCGATCGTGCCCCGCCGCAGCGGTAGTACGGCAGTCGGTATGTTCCTGTTACAATGGGGGAGGCGGTATCCGCCGGTCTACGTCGACCGACGGTCCCGTAAAACGATGGATCAGCCGGAACTTGCCGTGAAGCCGAACGGTCAGGAGAGGTCGCCCTTTGTTCCCGTGGAAGCGGTCGACTCGGAAGCTGCGCGGCCGGCGGGTGCGATCCGGTTTGTGCACGCTTGCGGTTCCAAGCCGCTGGCAGGCTACACGATCAAACGGGGCGTGGGGGCGGGCGGGTTCGGCGAGATCTACTACGCGGTGAGCGATGCCGGCAAGGAAGTGGCCCTGAAGCTCATCCGGCAGCACCTGGAAGTCGAGCTGCGCGGCATCCGCCAGTGCCTGAACCTCAAGCACCCGAACCTGGTCGCGCTGTACGACATCCGCCAGGACGAACACGACGCCACGTGGGTGGTGATGGAGTATGTGACGGGCCAGAGCCTGGAGGAGTTGCTGGCAGCGCATCCGCAGGGTCTGCCCGTGCCGCAGGTCCTGGCCTGGTTTCACGGGATTGCCGCGGGCGTGGCCCATCTGCACGACCATGGGATCGTCCACCGCGATCTGAAGCCGGGCAACCTGTTTGCCGACGCAGGGCTGGTCAAGGTGGGCGACTATGGGCTGTCGAAGTTCATCTCCTGCAGCCGGCGCAGCGGCCAGACCGAGAGCATCGGCACCGTACACTACATGGCGCCCGAGGTGGCCAACGGAAGATATGGGAAGGAAATCGACATCTATGCCCTGGGGATTATTCTCTACGAGATGCTCACTGGGCGCGTGCCGTTTGAAGGGGAGAGCGTGGGCGAGGTGCTGATGAAGCACCTGACCGCGGAGGCGGACGTGTCGATGCTCGCCGAGCCGTTCCGTTCGGTGGTGGCGAAGGCCCTGCGGAAGGACCCGGCGCGGCGGTTTCGCTCGGTGGGCGAGATGCTGGCCGGGCTGCCCGCCCCGCCGCTGGCCACAGCGGGCGATCCGGCGTTGTATCCCGGAGCGTTCCGTGCGGTCCATATTCCAGCATCGTCCGTCCAGCCGGTCAGCGTCAGGCCCGAAGAGCCGATCCTGCACAGCGTGCGGCAGTTCATTTACCAGCAACGCAGGGCGTGGAGCGAGGCCCGAGGGACTCCGCAAACGCGGACGGTGCTGTTGGTCGTGGGGGTATTGGCCCTGGCGATGACCTCCTCGGCGTGGCTTCCCTTGGTGTTGCCGCTGCTACTGGTGTATCTGTTCTACCGCATGATTCGCGAGCTGGTGTTGCTGGTATCGTCGGGTAGAAGTGGCCCGGCGGGGCAGCCTGTTGCGCCCCTGGGAGCGGGCGTTTCCTTGGTCGTGCCGCCGGCTGCTCCCAGGCCGCGTCCGGTTGCGGCGTGGGAGCGGGCGGCACCGGCGCTGGTGCTGCAGCCTGCTGGGCAACGCATGGCGCAGTGGCTCGGCTCGTTGCTGGTAGCTGCGGCGGTAGTGCTGGTGGTATGCCTGGTGATGATGCTCGTGGAGGGCTATCACTCGCCCTTGCCGCGGCCGGAGGAAATCGCCTGGCTGTTGGTGGTGAGCACGTTGGGGGCGTGGACCGTGTTGACCGCTTCGGCGTTCTGGGAGGGCACGCGGGGAGACGCCACGCTGCGTCGCTTTGTGATGATGGTTCTGGGGCTGGGCCTGGGGCTGGCCGCCTATGGCGTGGCCTATGGATTGACTGTCGGTTTGCCGCTGGAGAGCTCGTTCTTGGCGGCCGATGCCAGTTTTCCCCGGCAGTGGAGCGAACACTGGCCGTCGAGGTTCTATGCCGTCGACGGCACGCCGCGGCTGTTGGCCTATCTGGCCGCTTTCGGCACGTTGTTTCTCCTGATTCGCTGGTGGCGTCAGGCCGACGTGTTGCGGCCAGTCCGGTTCAGCCTGTGGTCCACGGCGGTTTGCGGATTGGTAGCGGCCGTGGTGGCCTCGGCCTGGGATTTTCCGCAACCGTGGCTGGTGATGACCGCGACGGCGATCTCGGCCGCCGTGCAGTTGGCCAGCCCCTGGTGGGCGACGCATGACCGCCGGCGGCGTGCGATGCGGGAGGTGCGGTCATGAGCGTGGCGCTATTGCTGCTGGTCTTGTTCTTGACGGTCGGACTGGGGATTGCCGTGCTGAGCGCGATACTGATCTGGTTCCGCTGTTGGCGCACGCTCGCCGTACTGCTGGGACTGGGGCTGCTGGTCCTGGCATCCGCCGGGTATGTGAGCCTTCTCGGCATCCGCCAAATGCGGAGCGACTTCGGCGGCAGTCCCATGATTGTTCACATGGAGCCTCTTCCGCGGAGCGACGCCGACCGCGCGCGTGAAGACCCCGTAGCACCCGCCGTGGTCCACCTGGAGCCCACGGCGCCGGTGCGCAGAGCCGTGGTGTCGCGGCCGGTTTCTGACCCGGCCGACGAGACGTCGCTCGTGGCGGCGACGACCGAAACCGCGCCAGAGCCGCAGCAACCGGCCAAGAAGGCGAAGGTCCAGGTGGAGATGTCTGCCGCCGAGCGCGCGTGCCGGCCCACGTGGGTGGAGGCGCCGGCCAAGCTGACGGACAAGGGATACCAGATGGTGGTCACGGCCGGGCCGTACACCACCGATATGGAATGCCAGCACGCTTTGCCGGAGCGTGTGAAGGAGGCCGTGGCCGAGTATGCCCAGCTTTACCTCGGTGCGCAGTGGAGACAGCTTCCGCTGCTGCCCGACGGATTTCTGGCAGCCGATCCGGACTTGATGGCACAGACGCATCGCGAGACGATCACGACCTCCGTGGGGCCGATGCAGCAGCTTCACGCGCGGCTGCTGTTGGGCAAGAAGCTCAATCGTTGGCTGGACGAGCAGTTGCGTGCCGCGATCGTCGGCCGGCGGCTGATGATCGCGGCCACCGTGAGTGGGCTGGTGCTCCTGTCGATCGGCGCGGCCTGGGCCGTGGCGCGGCGCGCGGCATCGCGGACTTCGGATGTGCGAGGTGGCATCTGATGAACGCCGTGCCCAACCAGTCCGACGAGCTTCTCGTGGAGCGGATCCGCGACGGCGAGGAGGAGGCCTGGAACGAACTCATCGGCCGCTACGAGGGGCGGTTGCTGGCCTTTGTGCGCGGTCGCGTGCGATCGCGGCAGACGGCCGAGGACGTGGTGCAGGAGACGTTCATCGGTTTTCTGACCAGTCTGCCGAACTACGATCGGCGGCGGCCCTTGGAGGGCTACCTGTTTTCGATCGCGGCGCACAAGCTGACGGATTCTTTGCGGCGCGAGGGGCGGCGGCCAGCGCTGCCCATGCCCGGCGACGACTCCAGCGGAGCGGCCTGGGAGCCGGCTTGCGGGGCGCGCGCGGTCAGCAGTATGGCGCGGAGCGAGGAACGTCACGGCCTGGAAGAGACGGCCCTGGTGCGCGCCCTGCGCGAGCAGATCGAACACTGGCGTGCGCGGGGCCAATGGGAACGGTTGAAGTGCGCCGAGTTGCTGTTCGTGCGAAGTTGGGGCAACAAGGAAGTGGCCCAACAACTAGCGATCAGCGAACAGGCGGTGGCCAACTACAAGTTCGAGTTCATCACGCGACTCCGCAGCGCGGTCCGCGAGCAAGACCTGCCGCGGGAGGTGTTTCCGGAACTGTACGAGACGTGACGTCTTCGGTCTTTGGGCCTGGGTCTTGGAGGTGGATATCCAAGACCTGGCCTGAGACCAGAGCCCCGGACTACTGCATGCGATACGCCGACCTGGATGCCTACCTGGACGAAGCGTTGCCCGCCGAGGAGATGGCGCGGATCGAGCAGGCGCTGCGCGCCGATCCGGAGCTGGTGAAGCGTTTGTCGGACACCAGCGCGCGGCGGGACGCGGGCCAGCATGCCTTGGGGGCGATCTGGCGCCGGCATCGCATGAGCTGCCCTTCGCGGCAGCAGTTGGGCAGCTTTCTATTGGGGGCCATGCCTGCCGAGGCTATCGACTACGTGCGGTTCCATCTGGAAGTGGTGGGCTGCCGCTGTTGCCTGGCGAACCTGGAAGACCTGAAGGAGCAACGGTCCGAGCAGCCGGAGGCCACTCGGACCCGTCGCCGGCGCTATTTGCAGTCCAGCCTCCGACTGTTGCGTCGCGCGTAGGGCGGACGGCTCACTCGACGGTGACGCTCTTGGCCAGGTGCCGCGGCTTGTCCACGTCGCAGCCGCGTGCCACGGCGATGTGATAGGCCAGCAATTGCAGCGGAATCACGCTGACGATGGGCTGCAAGTAGTCGGGCACGGCGGGGACTTCGATGATGGCGTCGGCCAGGCGTGCGGCGGCCTTGTCGCCCCGGCCCACCACGGCGATGACCGGCCCGCCGCGGGCCTTGATCTCCTGGAGGTTGGCCATGACCTTGTCATAGACGCCGCCCTGGGGCAGGAGGAAGACGCTGGGCGTCCACTCATCGACGAGGGCGATGGGCCCGTGCTTCATTTCCGCCGCCGGGTAACCTTCGGCGTGGATGTAGCTGATCTCCTTGAGCTTCAAGGCGCCTTCCAGGGCCGTGGGGAAATTGAACTGCCGGCCGAGGTAGAGGAAGTTGTCGCAATCGGCGTACTTGAGGGCGATGCGTTGCACCTCGTCGTTGGTCTGGAGCGCCGCGCGGACCTTGTCGGGCAGTTCCTGCAACTCGCCGATGATCTTCATCCCGGCGTCGTAGCTCAGATGGCGCAGTCGGCCGAAGTGCAGGGCCAACAAGGCCAGCACCACGCATTGCGAAGTGAAGGCCTTGGTGGAGGCCACGCCGATTTCCGGCCCGGCGTGCAAGTAGACGCCGCCGTCGGCCTCCTGGGCGATCGTGCTGCCGACGACGTTGCAGATGGAGAGCGTGGGATGCCCTTTGCGCTTCATCTCGCGCAGGGCGGCGAGGGTGTCGGCCGTCTCGCCGCTTTGCGTGATGGCGAACAACAGCGTCTGACTGTCCAGCGGCGGATTGCGGTAGCGGAGCTCGCTGGCGTATTCCACTTCGACGGGAATGCGTGCCAGGGCCTCGATCTGATACTCACCCACAAGCGCGGCGTGCCAACTGGTGCCGCAGGCGGTGAGCACCAAACGGTTGGCTGCGCGAAGCTGCTGCGGAGTGAGGTTCAGCCCGCCGAACTTGGCCGTCGCCTCGTCCAGGTCCAACCGGCCGCGCATGGCGTTGCGGATCGTGTCGGGCTGCTCGAAGATCTCTTTGAGCATGTAGTGCGGATACTCGCCCAACTCAAGCTGCTGCGAACCGAGGTCCAGGACCTGCACGTTGTGCCGCACGTGTCCTTCGTCGCGGTGCAGCACACGGAGCGAGTCGGCCTGGACCACGGCCAGTTCGTGGTCTTTGAGGTAGACCACCTGGTCGGTGTAGCCGGCCAGGGGCGAGCTGTCGCTGGCAATCACGTGCTCGTTATCGCCAACCCCCAGGACCAACGGACTGCCCAGGCGGGCCGCAATGAGCAGATCGGGATAGCCGCGAAAGGCGATCGCCAGCCCGTAGGTGCCACGCAACTCGCGCAATGCGGACTGCACCGCCTTGACCAGTCGATCCACGCCGCCGGGCGGACCGTCGTCGGGCGCTTGATCCAGGCCGCGCGCGATCAGATGCGCGATCACCTCGCTGTCGGTCATCGAATGGAAGGTGTAGCCTTCGTCCTGCAGACGCTGCTTGAGGACCTCGAAGTTCTCGATCACGCCGTTGTGCACCACGGCCAGCAGTCCGTCGCCACCCAGGTGCGGATGGGCGTTCTCGTCCGTGGCACGGCCGTGCGTGGCCCAACGCGTATGACCGATCCCGGTGCAGCCGCGAACGGGCTGGGCAGCCAGCCGAGCCTCGAGTTGGTCGATGCGGCCAGCCGACTTGCGGACCAGCAGGCGACCGTCAGGCCCCACCACCGCCACACCGGCACTGTCGTAGCCTCGATACTCCAGTCGGCGCAGACCGCTGACCAGAAACTCCGTGACGTCGCGAAAGCCAACATACCCAACGATGCCGCACATACCCCCTCCCACAGGGACAAGGACACACTCGTTCTAAAGAAGTCTAGCAGAGAGGGGCAGGAAGCCAAACGCGGAAAAGTGCTGTGGGCGGAGTCTTTGCCCCCGCTGCAGATGGGGTTGCGCCGCAATACCGGCCGCGACGCGCAAACGAGCTTGCGGGCAAAGACGCTTGGGCCTATACCAGTTCGAGTTTCCTTCACGACCCTGGGATGGGAGGCGAGCGACGCGTCATGACGACCCCACTGACCAGCACTGTGATCATTCCCGCACGATTGGCCTCCACGCGTTTGCCGCGCAAGCTGCTGCTGCGTGAGACGGGCAAGACGCTGATCCAGCACACGTATGAGGCGGCGCGCACGGCCCGGCTGCCGTCGGGCATCTGCGTGGCCACCGATGCGCAAGAGATCCGCGACGAGGTGCTGCGATTTGGCGGCGAGGCGCAGATGACCAGCCCCGACTGCCCTAGCGGCACGGATCGCGTGGCGGAGGTCGCGCGGCGCATGGCGCAGGTGGACGTGATCGTGAACGTGCAAGGGGATGAGCCGGAGATTGCCGGCAGTTCGATCGACCTGGCCGTGCAGTTGCTGCAAGAACACCCGGAGGCCGTGATCTCGACCTTGGCCACGCCCATCCGCAGCCGGCAGCAGTTCTTGGACCCGTCGTGCGTGAAAGTGGTGTTCGACGAGCGCGGCCGGGCCCTGTATTTCAGCCGGGCGCCGATCCCTTATCCGCGCGATTGGGACGACCGGCTCCTGGAGTCCGAGCCGCCGCACTTCTATCAGCACGTGGGGCTGTACGCGTACCGCCGCGACTTCCTGTTGCGGCTGGCCGAGTTGCCGCCGGCGAGCATCGAGAAGCTGGAAAA
>CALARR010000390.1 GCA_937889015.1 uncultured Planctomycetales bacterium
GTGCCCCTGTGCCCCTGTGCTTCTGTGCCTCTGTGCCCCTGTGCCTGTGCCCCTGTGCCCCTGTGCCCCTGTGCCTCTGTGCCTCTGTGCCTTTGTGCCTCTCAAACTAGGCCACCCGTGTGCTAGGATGTGCGAAGCTGTGAATGCCCCCGGGCGAAACGCTTCCGCAAAAGCCAGCTTCCTATGCCACACATTCCCGGACTGTTCGTCACTGGCACCGACACGGGCGTGGGCAAGACCTATGTCGCATCGCTCATCGCCCGGCATCTGGCGCGCGCCGGATACCGCGTCGGCGTGTACAAGCCGGTGGCCTCCGGCTGCCGGCGGTCTGGCCAGGAGATCATCTCCGACGACGCCCTCGCGCTGTGGGAGGCGGCTGGCCGGCCAGGCGAGTTGCACCGCGTCTGCCCCCAGCGTTTCCTGGCTCCGCTGGCTCCCCACCTGGCCGCCGCGGCCGAAGGCGCACGGCTGGACGAAGAGGCTTTCGCCCAGGGTCTCGATTACTGGCGCAGCCGCAGCGACGTGCTGGTCGTGGAAGGCGTGGGCGGCCTGATGTGCCCCCTGAGCCGAACCCGATACGTGGCCGACCTCGCCGCTGACCTGGGCTTTCCCTTGGTCGTCGTAGCACGCAACGCCCTGGGCACCATCAACATGACCCTGCAAACGCTGATCGCGGCCACCACCTTTCACCGTCCCCTGGATATCGCCGGGGTGGTGCTGAACGGGCCCAAACCAGGCCACAACGACCCCAGCGTGGCCAGCAATCGCCACGAACTGGCCGCACGTTGCGTTGCCCCGCTGCTGGTCGGAGTCGACTGGGGGGCCCAGGATTTTGACGCCCAGGTCGACTGGCGCGAACTGGCCAGGTAGACTGGAATCTGCTGTTTTCCCTTATTCCGCGTATGTTCTGTGCCTGTACTCGCCCTTATCGCCCACGCCTGATATCACGCGCCGACCAACCTCCCTAGCCAAGGAGTCCCAACGTGTTTGTTGGATGTCAGAAAAGCAATGTCGTAGCGGTCCCGCCCGTTGCCCTGAAAAACCGGCCTCACGATGGTCAGCCTCGCGGCATTGCCTACCTGAGACGCAAGAGAGCCCACCTGCGTCTGCTTGCCGTCCTGATGACCGTCCTGCCGTGGAGCGGCGCCCTGCACGCCAGCCAGGAAGTGGTGCGCGAATCGGCTCGGCAGATCCCCGTGGCCTACTCGGTCGACGTGCTGGTGGTGGGCGGCAGCACGGGCGCGGTTGCGGCAGCGACCGAGGCCGCCAATCGCGGGGCCAAGGTCTTCCTTGCCGCCCCGCGACCCTACCTGGGCGACGACATGACCGCCACGCTCCGCCTCTGGCTGGAACAGGGCGAAAAACCCGTCGCGCCCCTGGCACGCAAGCTGTTCAACGACGCCAACTCGCCGGCCGGGCTCACGCAGCATGCCCTCGGCTTCACCTATCAGACCGATCGCGAGGCCAGCGCTAAACATCGCGACACCAAGCCGCCGAGCCTGTTGTCGGATCGCAAGTTCACCGAAGTCCGCAGCGAAAGCGTGCAATACGACGACGACGTCAACATCATCCTCGACCTGCAGGAACCCAAAGAGGTGGGCGAAATCCGGCTGTGGGCCTTCCAGTCCACCAGTCACTATCGGGTCGGACGCCTGACCGTCTTCGCCAGCGAGGACCAAAAGCAGTGGAAAGAGCTGGCCAAGATCAGCAACGATTCCGACTCCTGGGAATCGCGCGTCAAGCTGGCCGCCAAGCTGGGGCAGCGCGTGCGCTATCTCAAGCTGTTTGTGCAGAAGCAGCCCAAGACCGAACGGATGCTGCTGGGCGAGATCGAACTGGTCGCTCCGGCGGCGGACAAGCCGCAAACCGAGGCCGCCAGTTCCGCGGCCGGCCGCCCCTGGCCGCGGCCCATGCACATCAAGCAAACGCTCGACGACGCCCTGCTCAAGGCCGGCGTACAGTATCTCTACAACAGCTATCCAACCGAAGTCCTGCACGACGCGCAGGGCAAGCCCTGCGGCATGGTCATCGCCAACCGCGCCGGACGCCAGGCCGTGCTCGCGCGCACCATCATCGACGCCACCGAACGCGCCGTCGTGGCACGCATGGCCGGGGCCCAGTTCCGCCCCTTCCCTGCCGGCAAGCAACTCTTCCAGCGCGTGGTGATCGGCGGCCAAGCGTTGGAGGCCCCGGGCCTGCGCAGCCGCACGATCGAGCCGGCCTTTGCCGGCCCCTATCCCAATCGAGCCAAGACCGAGAGCGGCCTGTTCCCGATCGTCGAGTACACCCTGGAACTGCCGGTCGCCGAAGACAGCCCCGCGGCCTGGGCCAAGGCCGACCAGGCCGCGCGCAGCCTGACCTATCATCCCGAGCAGCAGTTCACCTCCGACAGCCTGTTCCAGGTCCCGCCCGACGCCATGCTCGGCCAGAAGGCGCCGGCCGCCGCAGTCACCGCGGTCGCCGATCTGCCGATCGAGGCTTTCCGGCCCAAGGCTGTTGAGCGGCTGTTGGTCCTGGGAGGCTGCGCCGACGTGTCTCGCGAGCAAGCCGCGAAGTTGCTCCGGCCCTTGGCCCTCATCGATCTGGG
>CALARR010000391.1 GCA_937889015.1 uncultured Planctomycetales bacterium
TTCGACAGTTTGCCCAACATGGACTAGCTAGACCACCGCTTCCGGTCTATGTTCCTCGCAATCTCGGCCCTCTGCTTTGTCGTGATCTTCTCGGCTCGGATTTTGCAACAGATTTTATGGCTTGGCTAGCGATTGCCCGGGATGCGATTCTTTGGGAGCCTGCGTCATCAACTCCACCCGCTGCTTACGTTCCTTGCTTTGGCTCACTTTTCCGTAGACGAAGACGCCAACCAAACCGCTAGTCGCCAGACCCGCTATCGTCGTGCCGGCAGCATCATGCCCGAAGGCGACAAGCGAGATACCCCCAATAATGGCAGTCATTGCCACGACAAATCCGGCCGCAAGACCTAAATACGACCGATGAATACTAGAACTCGTGACCTTGTTTTCGAGGGCAATTCGATGGGTGGTTTGCTGTTCTGCTTGCGCAAGAATTCTCTCGGCCGATCCGGGGACTAGATCATTGTACTGCTTCAAAACCCACGGCGCAGGAACGGGGCCAGAATAAGAAACGCTGATCTCTTGTTTGGATGCCACGATATGCCTAGGCATGGCGTCCGCGGCGGCGGGGTAGAGCGAAAATGCCCCCGCTCCCGGCGCTCCGACAAGTGGTGGTATCGGAGCAATTTGCGCAGCAACAGCCTTACTTCGGTTGCGATTCCGCTTCGACATATGCTCCACCATCCGTCGTGATGGCGAAGAGCACGTCATCGCCAATCGCGCGCCAGTCCGCACGTAGCGCTAGATCGTCTGCCTGCGCAGGAGTCAGTGAACTGTTGTAGTCAGAGAGCAGGTCTGCAAAATCTAGAATGCGAGCGGCTCCCTCTGCAAGGGAGGGCCTCGCAAAAAGGAATGAAGAAAAATCGTTCATGCTCTATCCGCTGGCTACTGGAGTAAGCGATGTCCGCGATTATATTCGACCGTGGGCCCACTTGTAAGACACGAATCAGCCGGTCGCGTTTTTTGTCACCGTGAGCTAACGAAATTGTAGTTCAGCATCGCGAACTAGCTAGCCCCAATACGAAGTATCAGCGTTCTCAGGTGATATCTTTGGTTAGTCACTTTGGTTAGTCACTTTGGTTAGTCACCGATCAGAAGATTGTCTCCAGCGAGCTTCTGCCGCCTTCCTAGCAATTGCGTTGCGTTGCTCGGCGGTGAGCTTCGCGGCCCTGGCCTTCCCTCCCTTCTTCCCACCCAGTCGGCCCAAGGCCACTGCGGCGGGGTTTTTTTCGGGCTTGGGCGCCTCAGCGTTGGGCGGCTCCGCATCCGGCACAAGGGCATTAAGAACGCGCCGGGCCAATTCCAGGGTGTCTTTCTGCTTGCTTGAGCGTTTAGGCATGTCTTAATCATACCCCGCTCATCAACCCCCAGCAAGACGGGCTCCGAAAATCCGCGCGGTCAAACTGACCCACTACCAGCCGGGTTGGCTGGGCTGTGTCGGGCAGTGCGAAACACTCCTGCGGGGGTGGTTCTGGGGCAAAAGGTTTGCGGAGCGGGTTCCAGACGGATTGCAAATCGCTTGGCAGGTGATAAACTAGCGGTTTCAGTATTTGACGTTGGTATCACACAGTTGTAGGAAGCTTCAGCAAACACGGTGGGAGGAGCGTGCTTCAAGGGAAGCATACCCAGCCGACCGAGGTAGAGCAGTCGCGGTAGCAGATGACCATTACCAAACAGCGGAAGCAAGAATTGATCGGGTCGTATCAGCGGGGCGGGAACGACACGGGATCTCCCGAGATCCAGGTGGCGCTCCTGACGAGCCGGATCAACGGTTTGACCGAGCACCTGCAGGGGCATAAGAAAGATTATGCCTGCCGGCGCGGTCTGCTGATGCTGGTTGGTCGCCGCCGGCGTCTGTTGGACTATCTCAAGCAGACGAATCCGCAGCGCTACCTGGACATCATCCGCCGCCTGGAACTCCGCAAGTAGGCGGAATTCACCCCAGGCCGAATCATCTGCCAAGCGATGCGTTGCCCCGTTCCGCGGGGACTATCCGCCCACGGGTTCTTTGCCCGTTCGGGTGTCTTGGTTCTCTTTGTCCGCCCCCTGCCTGTGTTTGGCTCAATCTTCCGCAGGAAGCCAGACTAGGGACATTCCATTGAAAGTACGTGTTGAAAAGCAGATTGGAGCCGGGACTCTCTCTCTCGAAACCGGAGTGCTGGCCAAACAGGCCGCAGGCAGTTGCCTGGTGCAGTATGGCGAAACCGTGGCCTTGGTGGCCTCGGCCGTCGGTCCGCCGCGAGCGAGCGGCGATTTCTTTCCCTTGACGTGCGATTATCGCGAGCGGTTGGCGGCGGCGGGCAAGTTCCCCGGCGGGTTCATCAAGCGCGAAGGCCGGCCGACGCTCAAGGAAACGCTCACGGCACGGCTCATGGACCGGCCCATCCGGCCGTCTTTCCCCGACTGGTACCGCGACGAGATCCAGGTCATGGCCCAGGTGATGGCCAGCGACCGGCAGCATGACGCGGACGTGTTGGCCATGATCGGGGCCTCTTTCGCCTTGTGCAAGGCGCCGATTCCCTTCCAGGGACCGATCGGCTCGGTGCGGCTGGGTTTGATCGACGGGCAGTACATCGTCTTCCCCACGCACGAGCAGCTCGAAGCCAGCGATCTGGACTTGATCGTTTCGGGCAACAAGGACTCGGTGCTGATGATCGAGGGCTTCGCGCGCGAATTGCCCGAGGAGCAGATGGCCGAGGCGATCATGATCGCCCACGGTCACATCCGGGAGATTTGCGACATGCAATTGGAGCTGCTGGAGAAGGCCGGAGCGCAGAAGCCGGCCTTCGAGATCCCGGCGGCCGACAGCCTGTTGGACACGCTCAAGCAGAAGTATTACGACGCCTTCTGCCAGGCCAAGCGGACCGAGGGCAAGCAAGCCCGGGCCGAGGCCTGCGAGCAACTCAAGCAACGGGCCGTGGCGGAGATGATTCCCGATCCGAAGGCGGAAGGGGCCATCGAGGCGGCGGCGTTGGACAAGGCCTGGCACGACCTGGAGTACCGGGTGGTGCGGGACCTGATTCTCAGCGGCACGCGGCCCGACGGTCGTGACATGACGACCATCCGGCCGATCGAGTGCGAAGTCGACGTTTTGCCGCGCGTGCACGGCTCGGCCGTGTTCCAACGGGGCGAAACGCAGGCCCTGGTGACGGTGACCTTGGGCACCGTGCGCGACGAGCAGCGCGTGGACGGCCTGGTGGACGAGTACTCCAAGAAGTTCATGCTGGACTACTACTTCCCGCCGTTCTCGGTGGGCGAGGTGCGGCCGATCCGCGGCCCGGGCCGCCGCGAAATGGGGCACGGGGCGCTGGCCGAGCGGAGCGTCAAGCCGGTGCTGCCCGACGGCGAAGAGTTCCCCTACACGATCCGCATCATCTCGGACATCCTGGAGTCGAACGGCTCCAGCTCGATGGCCAGCGTGTGCGGGGCGACCTTGGGCCTGATGGCCGCGGGCGTGCCGATCAGCAACCCGGTGGCGGGCATCTCGGTGGGCCTGGTCAAGGAGTCCGACCGCTACGTGCTGATGACCGACATCATCGGCGACGAGGACCACTACGGCGACATGGACTTCAAGGTGGCCGGCACGCAGGTCGGCGTGACGGGCATTCAGTTGGACCTGAAGATCGCCGGGATCAGCGAAGAGGTGGTGCGCAAGACCCTGCAGCAGGCGCGTGCGGGCCGGATCGAGATCTTGCGGAAGATGCTGTCCACGATTTCCCGGCCGCGGGAAGAGATCTCCAACTGGGCGCCGCGCTTGTTGCGGACGCACATCGACCCGGAGAAGATCGGCCTGTTGATCGGTCCGGCCGGAAAGACGATCCGCGCCATCCAGGATTCGACCGGCGCCCTGATCGAAGTGGAAGACGACGGCACGGTGACCATCGCCTGCCAGGAGGCCGACGGGGCGCGCCAGGCCATGGCCCGGGTGGAAGCCCTCACGGCTTCGGTGGAGGTGGGCCGGTTGTACGAAGGGCGCGTGATCAGCATCAAGGATTTCGGGGCCTTCATCGAAATCCTGCCCGGCAAGGACGGCCTGTGCCACATCAGCGAGTTGTCCGACCAGTACGTGGCCAACGTCAACGACGTGTGCAAGGTGGGGGACACGATGCAGGTCAAGGTGATCGCCATCGACGACCAGGACCGCGTGAAGCTCAGCCGCAAGGCGGTGCTGCGTGCGGAGAAGGGTGAAGTCGACGAAGAGCCGGCTCCGGCCGGCGAGGAACGGCCGCGCGACCGGGACCGGGGCGACCGGGGTGGCCGCGACCGGGGCCGTGGTCGGGGCGACCGGGATCGTGGTCGTCGCTCCTGATCTGAGCTGGAATCGATCGAGAACAGGGCCGGCAGGCCGATCGCGCAGTCCGCTTCGCGATCGGCCTTGCCGGCCTTTCCTGCCCTCCGGGCCTGCGAGGCGTCATGACTCCTAGCTCCGCAACCAGCGACGAAGGCACACGCAAGCTCGTCGATCAGTACACCGAAATCGCGCGCCTGGCCGGCGGCCTGGCCCACGAGATCAAGAATCCCTTGTCCACGATCCGGTTGAACATGGATTTGCTGGCCGAGGATCTGGCCGAATCGGATTCGCCGCGCGACCGGCGCGTGCTGAAGCGGGTCGAGGTCGTGCAGCGCGAATGCCTGCGCCTGCAAGGCGTGCTGGACGACTTCCTCAACTTCGCCAAGCTGCGGAAACTCGCCCTGGAGCCGTCGGACCTGAACGAGCAGGTGCTGCAGGTGTTGGAGTTCTTCCGCCCCAAGGCGCGCGAAGCGCAGATTGAAGTGGTGGACTACCTGACCTCGGCGTTGCCCACGGTGCTCTTGGACCGCAAGGCCTTTCACGGCGCGCTGCTGAACCTGGTGCTGAACGCCGAACAGGCCATGCCCAAGGGCGGACAGTTGGTGGCACGCACCTACCTCGTGGCCGACGGGGTGGCTTTGGACCTGATCGACACGGGCTGCGGGATGGACGAAAAGACCTGCGCCCAGATCTGGGAGGCCTTCTTCTCCACGCGCCGCGGCGGCTCGGGCCTGGGGCTGCCCACCACGAAGAAGATCATCGAGGCCCACGGCGGGCAGATCACCTGCCAGAGCGAAGTCGGCCGGGGAACGCAGTTCACCATTAAGCTTCCCACGCTGGCACGCTTGCCGGCCGATGGTCGGGGATGAGCCGCCGCGCTGGGAAAAGGACGAACATTGCCATGAAACAACCGCCGCCAAGCGCCAACGAAGAAAACCATCCCCCGCCGGTCGAAGTGCTGGTGGTGGACAACGATCAGTCGCACGCCGAGGTGGTGGCCGAAGCGCTGCAGCGCGTGGGCTATCACTGCCGCGTGGCGACTTCCGGCGCGGAAGGGGCCCGCTTGCTGGAGGAATCGCCCTTCGACGTCGTGATCACCGACCTGGTGATGAACGACGTGGGCGGCCTGGAGATCCTCAACAAGGCCAAGAAGGAGCAGCCCTACGCGGGCGTGATCCTGATCACCGGCCACGGCAGCGTGCAGTCGGCCGTCGAGGCCATGCAGCAGGGGGCCTTCAACTATCTGCTCAAGCCGCTGGACCTGAACCAACTGCGCGCGGTGACGGCTCGGGCGGCCGAAGGCTCGCGCTTGCACCAGGACAACCTGGAACTGAAGCGGCGCCTGGACGAGCGGTTCGGCTTTGAGGGCGTGGTGGGCGAGAGCGCGCAGATGCGCGAGGTCATCGAACGGCTCAAACGGATCGCGCCGACCAATGCCAGCGTGCTGATCCAGGGCGAGACGGGCACCGGCAAGGAGTTGGTGGCCCAGGCCATCCACCACAATAGCCCGCGGAAGAACAAGCCTTTCGTGGCCCTGAACTGTGCGGCGCTGAGTGAGAACATCCTGGAGAGCGAGCTGTTCGGCCACGTGAAAGGGGCCTTCACCGACGCCTCGGCCGATCGCATAGGCAAGTTCGAATACGCGCACGGCGGGACCTTGTTTCTGGACGAGGTGGGGGATATGCCCCTGGCCACGCAGATCAAGCTGCTGCGCGTGCTGGAGAGCGGCGAGATCACGCGCGTGGGCTCGAACGAGCCGCTCAAGGTCAACGTGCGGATCCTCTCGGCCACCAATCGCAACCTGGAAGAGGGCATCGCGGCCGGCACGTTCCGGCCCGACCTGTACCACCGGCTGAAGGTGGTCACGATCCGCCTGCCGACGCTGGCCCAGCGGAGCCAGGACATTCCGGTGCTCATCGAGCACTTCATCCGCCAGTTCTCCAAGGCGCACGACAAGCACGTGCGCGGCGTGTCGCCCGCGGCCCGGCGGCGGCTGCTGGCCTACGACTGGCCGGGCAACGTGCGGCAGTTGCGCAACGCGATCGAGAGCATGGTGGTGGTGGATTGCGACGGCCTGCTGGACCTGGACGACCTGCCGGAAGAGCTGGCCGACAACAGCGAGGCGACCGCCGCGCCGACGGTCAATTCGCTGGGAAACCTGGTGGGCAAGCCCCTGTCGGAGATCGAGCGGCTGTTCATCGAGGAGACGCTGCGGGTCTCGGCGGGCAACCGCGAGGAAGCGGCCACAATGCTGGGCATCGGCGAGCGGACGCTGTATCGCAAGATCAAGGAGTATGGGTTGTGAGGGGAAGGGATTAGGGATTGGGGATTAGGGATTGGGGAGTAGGGATTAGGGATTGGGGATTAGGGATTGGGGATTAGGGATTGGGGATTAGGGATTGGGGATTGGGGATTGGGGATTGGGGATT
>CALARR010000392.1 GCA_937889015.1 uncultured Planctomycetales bacterium
CTTGCATAAAGCATAGACGTAAAATGTACTGCCTGACTGTAAAATCTGTTTTCGTATCCCCTGTAGTGTGCGTGTAGGTCCCGGCAGCCCGAACAACTCATTCGGTTGCGAGTACTCCGCATCCGGCATTCGAAACTGAGTGCCGCAAAATGGACAGAGGACGAAGACCCCGGCAAGATCCGGGTCGTGCCCGAGCGTTTGTTGACAGTCTGGGCATTGGAAGGAACCGCTCGACAACGGAGGATCACCAACCGCGTGAATGACAGGTGTGACCCCCCTGTCAAGCTCGTACGGAATATTGCCCAAGGTTCCACAGCGGCTGCAAGAAAGAGCCAGCCCTGCGTATCGCGGCGCTGCCTGTATCACTTCGCGACAATTGGGGCAGCAGAAACTCAGAAGTCCCTTCGCAGACATGGGAGATCCCCCGCACGATCAATCTTCCAGTGTTCCCGTTCTTCCTCCCTCACGCCGCCCAATCCGCGCACAGCGCCTCGGCCTGTTCCAGGACCAACTTCGTGGCCTCGGCCTGCAGGTCGGGCGGATAGCCGAACTTCCGCAGGATGCGGCGGACCATCACGCGGATCTTGGCTCGGGCACTCTCCCGCACCGTCCAGTCGATCGTCACGCTCTCCCGCACCTGCTTGACCAGCGAGCAGGCGATCACCTTCAACTGGTCAATGCCCATCACCTGCACCGCGCTGGCGTTCTGGGCCAGGGCGTCGTAGAAGGCGACTTCATCGTCGTTCAGGCCCAGGTCGTCGCCGCGCTGCGCGGCCCGGCGCATGTCCTTGGCCAGCTTGATCAGTTCCTCGATGATCTCGTGCGTGGCAATGGCCCGGTTCTGATAGGCCAGCAGGGCCCGCTTGAGCATCTCCGAGAAGGCGCGCGCCTGCACGACGTTTCGCTTGGCCCGGGTCTTGATCTCGTCGCTCAGCAGCTTGCGCAGCAGTTCGGCCGCCACGTTCTTGTGTTCCAGGTGCCGGACCTCTTCCAGGAACTGGTCGGACAGGATCGAGATGTCGGGCCGCTTCAACCCGGCGGCCGAGAAGATGTCGATCACCTCGTCCGAGGCCGCCACGGCGCGCGACACCAACTGCCGCACGGCCGCGTCGAGTTGCTCGTCGGTCTTGCGCTGGCCGGCCGGCTTGGCCAGCGCCGCGCGCACCGCCTGGAAGAACGACACGTCGTCGCGGATGGCCGTGGCCTCGTCCGACGCCGCGCACAGGGCAAACGCCTGCGACAGGTCGGTCACGGCCTTGCCCCAGCGCGCCTTGCCCTCCTCCTGGGCGAGGATGTGCTCCTGCGCGCCCGGCAACAGGCCGATCCGCTCGGCCGCGCGTGGACTTGTCCAGTTCGACCAGTCGAAGCCGTGCAGCATGGCGCAGCAGACCTCGTACTTCTCCTGCATCACGGCCACGGCCTCGGCCGTGTCGATGCACGGCTGGCCCCGGCCGCCGCTCTCGGTGTAGGTGGCCAGGGCCCGCTTCAACTGGTCGGCCAGCCCCAGGTAATCGACGACCAGCCCGCCCGGCTTGTTGCGGAACACCCGGTTGACGCGCGCAATGGCCTGCATCAGCCCGTGGCCGCGCATCGGCTTGTCGAGGTACATCGTGTGCAGGCAGGGGGCGTCGAACCCGGTGAGCCACATATCGCGGACGATCACCATCCGGAACGGGTCCTTGGGGTCCTTGAACCGGTGGGCCAACTGGCGCCGCCGCGGCTTGTTGCGGATGTGCGGCTGCCAGTCCAGCTTGTCCGAGGCCGAGCCGGTCATCACGATCTTGATCCGCCCCTTCTCGTCGTCCTCGTCGTGCCAGCCGGGGCGCAGCTTGATGATGGCGTTGTACAGGTCCACGCAGATCCGGCGGCTCATGCAGACCACCATCGCCTTACCGTCCATGCCGTCCAGCCGCTTCTCGAAATGCTCGACCAGGTCCCGGGCGATCACCTCGATCCGCTTCGGGTCGCCCACCAGGGCCTCCAGGGCCGCCCATTTGGTCTTCAGCTTCTCCCGGCGGTCCTCCTCCTCCTCCTCGGTGATTTCCTCAAACTCCTGGTCGATCTGCGGCAGCAGGTCCTCCTTGAGCGAGAGCTTGGCAATCCGGCTTTCATAGTAGATGGGCACCGTGGCCCCGTCGCGTACGGCGCGCTCGATGTCGTACACGCTCACGTAATCGCCGAATACGGCCCGCGTGTTGGCGTCGCTCTTCTCGATGGGCGTCCCGGTAAAGCCGATGAACGACGCGCCGGGCAGGGCGTCGCGCAGGTGCCGGGCCAAACCGTCGATCATGTCGTATTGGCTGCGGTGGGCCTCGTCGGCGATGACCACGATGTTCCGCCGCTGCGACAGGGGCTGCATGCGCCCGCCCTTCTCGTCGGGTAGGAACTTCTGGATGGTGGTGAAGACCACGCCCCCGGAAGCCACCTGCAAGAGCTGGCGCAGATGGGCCACGCTCTCGGCCTGGACCGGCTCCTGGCGCAGCAACTCGCTGCAGCGGGCGAACTGCCCGAAAAGCTGGTCGTCCAGGTCGTTGCGGTCGGTCAGGCAGACCAGCGTCGGGTTCTCCATCGCCGGGTGCAGGATCACCTTGCCGGCGTAGAACAGCATGGTCAGGCTCTTTCCCGACCCTTGCGTGTGCCAGACCACGCCGCAGCGCCGGTCGCCGCCGGGGCCGATGGCCTCGATCGTGGCGGCGATGGCGCGCTCGGTGGCGTGGAACTGGTGGTAGCCGGCCAGGATCTTGATGATCCGGTCGTGGTCCTTGTCCTGCTCGAAGGCGATGTAGTACCGCAGCAGTTTCAACAGCCGTTGCTTATCGAACACGCCGCGCAGCAGCACTTCCAGTTCCAGCACGCTCGGCGCGGCCTCCGCGTCCCCCTCGACCGTTCGCCAGGGCTTGAACCACTCCTGGCCGGCTGTCAGCGAGCCGATCTGGGCCTGCAAGCCATCGGAGGCGATCAGCAACTCGTTGTAGGCGAACAGGCGCGGGATCTGCTGCTTGTAGGTTTGCAACTGGTTGAAGGCGGTCCAGATCGTGGCGTCTTCGTCGGCCGGGTTCTTCAATTCGATCACGGCCACCGGCAGCCCGTTCAGAAATACGATCACGTCGGGCCGGCGGTTGTGCTGCCCCTCGATCACGGTGAACTGGTTGACGGCCAGCCAGTCGTTGTTCTCCGGGCAGTCGTAATCGACCAGGGCCACGCGGTCGCCGCGCACCAGGCCCGCGCCCGCCGTATACTCGACTTCCACCCCGTCTCGGAGCATGGCATGGAAGGCCCGGTTGTTGGCGATCAACGTGGGCCGATCCGGGCGCAGGATCTTGCGCAGTGCGTCTTCCCGCGCCTCGTCGGGAAGGGCCGGGTTCAGCCGGTCGATCGCGTCGCGCAGACGCTGGACGAGCACCACGTCGGCAAACGACTCCCGCTCCGAATGCGGCCCCTCGGGCGCGATCTCCTCGCCCGAGACCACGGCATAGCCCAGGTCCTCGAACCAGGACAGGGCCGCTTCTTCGAGGGCCGATTCGGTAAGGCCTTTTCTGGTCATAGCTTCTCCTGAGCCCCCAATCCCTCCCCCCACCCGCCCGCTGGCGATATTCTCACCAGTCGGACAGGCTAAAAGCCCCACCTTATGGGCCAAAAGCATCTCTTCCGGCACGCGTTGTCCACGAATTATCGCAGCGACGCGAAAACCCCCTTGACACGCTGGCCGATTCGGCCGATTATTTCACTAGCTCATCCACCATGCGTGGAAGGAGTACCGACGCCGTGCCCTTCAAAAGAGGGGACGGCGTCAGCCGTTTCTTGTCCCGTCTCTTTCCTTTCTGATTTTCCTCTTGCGATGCTCGTCGGCCGTGCAATAGGCCGTGATGAGTTGCAGGTACGCGAATCCGTCGCTGGCACGCGATCGCTCGGCGAGAATGACCAGGAATTCTTCCCGAAGCCAGATTAGGTGGCGGGTTTCTCCGTGACGGGTGTTGGTCCAATGGTCCACGCCCGCGCGGCCGACATGCTCGATCGCGAACCGCACCCAGCCGATGCGTTCGCAGCGGCGCAAGTCCGGCGTCCGATCGTTCTCCGTGGGCCCCTCCGAGACGCAGTGCCAGAATCCGGCCTCTTTTCCACGGCAGATGGGGTCGCGACGGCATCGCACCCACCGGTTCAGGAATTTGGGTTGGCTCTCGATGAAATCCCGGTAGAACACCGAGAACACCTTCTCGATGTATCGGTCCCAATCCCCACCGTAATCCGTCAGGCAGAGCAAGGCGGGCAATTCGCCGGGAGGCTCCTTCATGGCAGGTTCTCCCGCGGCCTCCAGCAGAGAAGATTGAACTTCGATTCTCGCAGGAGGGTGGTGCGTTCCAGCGACTTGCCCGAGCGCTGCTGGATGCGGCGGACCAGGGCTAGTTTGGCCTCGCTCAGGGGCCGGTTGGACCGGGGCAGATCGCCGTGCCGGCGCCGGTGGTGGTAGGCGACGGCACCGATCAACAGGTCGGCCAACTGGAGGACTTCCGACTCGAAAGAATGGATCTGCTGAACGTGGTCGATGATGCTGGTGTCGAAGTCGTAATTGGCGTTTCGCAGGACCTCTTCGAGCTTTGCCCGCTTCCGCTCGCTTCGGGTGTCTTTGATATCCAAATAGACGCGGTTCTGACACTCTGGAGCGATGATCGGCTCCAGCAACCGGAACATCATCTTGTAGTACCAGTCGTCGTGCGATTGTCCCCATCCGTCATGGTCCAGCGCGGTCTTGTCGATCAGCACTGCTCGGAAGTGCAGATGATCGTCATCGAAGAAGTAGTCGATCACATCGCGGTAGAACGAGAGCCTGGCCGGTGAGACCTTGGTCCACTTCACCTCGAACTGCTCCCGTCGCGGCCCCCGAAGGTCCTCTTGCGACAGGATGCCATGTTTCTGTTTGAACTCCCGAACTCGCCTTGATATCTCAGGCACCTGTCTGTCAGGACACCAGACCGCGCCAAGGACCATCACTGGAATCCGGTCGTGTTCCAGATGGCAGCTTTCGTCGCAGTAGATGTTGACTGCGTCGGTCATTCCACGGCCCTCCCCATCATGCGATTGGCGTCGGCAACGCGGATCTCCCCGGAAAGCAGTTTCGGCAACAGGGCGTCGCGCAGGGCGGCAAGGGTGCGGGATTCGGCGGTCAACGCAGCACTTCGGGCAAAGAGAGCAAAGGAAATCGCATGAAAGTGGAAGAGCAACGACTCGGGCGGCGGCGCAAGAGGCTGACATTTCAGATCCGATTGCGTCAATAGAGGTTGTGTCGAACCTCTGTTGAGCGAGGTGAAGTCCACTCGCTCCAATTGCAGGAACAGGTACTCATAAGACTGCTGTTCATTGGCGAGCAGCACCAAGGTGTTGTCTGACGGCCAACAGGGGGACGCGATACGAAAAACCGATCCCAGCGTTCCGACTCGGCCTGTCAGTAGAATAGGCTGAACGTAGAGCGGCGCAGACACGTACGCCATCGGACCATTCCCACCCCACAAAGGAACCTGCGCACCGGGCGTCGGCTCCGAAAACCTCTCGGCCGGGCGTTTTCCGCTTGTCACGATAGCCATGTCACCGATGGTTACCACCCTCCACCCCTTCGGGATCGGGCCCAATTCGGAATCCACGAAGGAATCGGGGAAGAGGTCGGCGATGGGTTTGGGCAGGCCGGTCTTGCGGCCTTCGGCCTTGGCCCGCACCGGATCGAAGTCCACGAACCAACTCTTGAAGATCGCCCGCGCCATCGCCTCCAGCGTCTCGTTGGTGCGCCGGTTCAACTCGATCTTGTCGTCCAGCGTGCCGAGAATGTCGGCGATGGCTTTCTGGTCAGCAACAGGTGGAAGGCGAACAGGCAGCCCGCCGATCACCTCACCGTTAAGGTTCGGCATCACGGCTCCGACTGCGTGTACACGAAGCCACCTGAAGGAACTCTCTGAGGACAACCAGAACGAAAGATAGTGAGGATGTATTCCAGCATCGTGAACCCTAAGGACAATAGTCCCCGTTCCCGCGATCCAACCTTCGTGCTCTTGCAGAGCGATAGCCGATAGACCCGTCGCTTGTGCTCCCCGGCGAGCAAACAAGATATCGCCAGGGCGAATCCGGTATTTTTGTAGACGCGCAGCGGTCTTCTCCGATATACATGGGATATTCGTGGTGCTGAGGAACCGACGACCGATAGCCTCTGTCGGTACAACGGGTACGCCGGTATTCGTGTAGTCGTGGGCATGAAGGACGGAGCCGAACGGCCCTGTAAAGAGCGACAGTAATCCTTCATCGACGAGCTTTCCGATCGTCGTTTCACGATTGGCCATACCCCAATCCCTCCAGGTTTGAGCGAATGGCCTTCTCCAGCTTGCGCGACTCAGCGAACTGCTCGTTCAACTGGGTCACCAGGCGACGCATCTTGTCGTCGAACGGCTCGCCGTCGTCCTCGACTTCCTCGGCCCCCACGTAGCGGCCCGGGGTCAAGACGTGGCCGTTCTGGGCGATCTCATCGGTCTTAGCCGAGCAGCAGAACCCCAGCACGTCCTTGTACTTGCCCGCCTCCTTCTCGCCGCGCCAGGCACGGAACGTCTTCGCCAGGCGTGCGATGTCCTCGTCGGTCAGTTCCCGATGCACCCGGTCGATCATCGTGCCCAGCTTGCGCGCGTCGAGGAACAGCGTTTGCCCTTCCCGGTTCGGCGGCTTGCGGCGCGACAGGAACCAGAGGCACACCGGGATCGGTGTGGAGTAGAACAACTGCCCCGGCAGGGCCACCATGCACTCAACCATATCGGCCTCGACCAGCGCGCGGCGGATTTCGCCCTCACCCGACTGGTTGGAACTCATCGACCCGTTGGCCAGCACGAAGCCGGCGCGCCCCTTGGGCGAGAGGTGGTGTACGAAATGCTGCACCCAGGCGAAGTTGGCGTTGCCCTTGGGCGGCGCGCCGTACTTCCAGCGCCCGTCTTCCTGCAGCCCCTCGCCGCCCCAGTCGCTGTCGTTGAAGGGCGGATTAGCCAGCACGAAGTCGGCCTTCAGGTCCTTGTGCAGGTCGCGACGGAAGCTGTCGGCGTGCTCGCTGCCCAGGTCGCCGTCGATCCCGCGGATGGCCAGGTTCATCTTGCACAGGCGCCAGGTGGTCGGGTTCGACTCCTGGCCGTAGATCGACAGGTCGCCGATCCGGCCGCCGTGCTCCTCGACAAACCGCTCGCTCTGCACGAACATGCCGCCCGACCCGCAGCACGGGTCGAACACGCGCCCCTTGTAGGGCGAGAGCATCTCGACCAGCACGCGGACCACGCAGCGGGGCGTGTAGAACTGGCCCCCCTTCTTGCCCTCGGCACTGGCGAACTGCGACAGGAAGTATTCGTAGACCCGGCCCAGGATGTCTTTGGAGCGGTTTTCGCGGTCGCCCAAGCCGATGGTGCCCACCAGGTCGATCAACTCGCCGAGCCGGTGCTTGTCGAGTGCCGGCCGGGCATACTGCTTGGGCAACACGCCCTTGAGCGTAGGGTTGTCCCGCTCGATGGCGTCCATGGCCTCGTCGACCAGCTTGCCGATCGTGGGCTGCTTGGCCTTGGCTTGCAGGTGCGCCCAGCGGGCCTCGGGCGGGACCCAGAAGACGTTCTGGGCCCGGTATTCGTCGGCGTCTTCGGGGTCGGCCCCATCGTCCTGCTGCGCCAGCAACCGGTCGTGGACCTCGGCGAAGGCGTCGGAGATGTACTTGAGGAAGATCAGGCCCAGGACGACGTGCTTGTACTCGGCCGCGTCCAGGTTGTTGCGGAGTTTGTCCGCCGCCAGCCAGAGCGTCTGCTCAAAACCGAGATTGGCCCCGTTGCCGTTGGTCTTGGCCGGCTTGGCGCGTGCGGCCTTCTTGGCTGCCATCAGAACCTACCTTTCTCATGGGGCGGGCCGTCGGGCGTCGCGGAAAGGTAGAGGAACACGACGCCCAGCGGCCCGACTTCATCCCGGGTGTAGCTAGCACGCCGGGAACCCAACTGAGGGGTAGCATAATACACCCACAAGCAGAGTTCCAGGGGGTGCGGCCGAAAAAGCGAGTCTTCCACCGACACGCTGGCGCCAGGGGCCGAGGCGGTGTTGTCTCTTCAAGGTCTCCGCGCCGGCCGATGCGGCGCCCAGCCCTTGCGGAGGGCTCGCTCGTGCGCGCGCCTGCGCGAAGGAATTCCTTGGAAAGCGAGAGCCGAGAGCGGAGTCAGATAACCCCCGGGGTCACGGTTGCCCTTGAACGCCCCTCGCAGCCTTTCCCAGCTTGTTGGGAGGCATCTGCCCCGCCCGGTCTGCCACCTTCTTACCAAGCACCCAGCCGGTTCGACGAAGAATTGCGGCGACACACTGGTGAGACCAGCCACGGCCCGTGCGGCAACGGATCCCGGCAACATCCAGGCCACGGGCGATGGCCCGAAAGCTTTGGCCGGCAGCCGCCTGTTGCAGGATCAGGTCCCGGACCTGTTGTTCTTCGGCGTGCAGCTGAAGTCGCCAGGGGCAGGCCGGATCGACACGCCAACCGAACGGCGCGATCCGCGACATGCGACGCCCTGCGGCCTGGCGCGCTCGCATGGCGGCCGACTTTCGGCGGTGGGCTGCCCGTCGCTGGTGCTGCTTTACGCGGCGGTCGTGGCGGCACAGTAGCCCAACGAGGCACTCGACCAACCACTCGTCGTATGCGTCCAGATGAAGTGCGGTTCGCGCCGCCTGATAGTCGTTGATAAGATCGCCCATTTTGACAGTCATTTTTGTCGAACCGAGGGAAGAGGGATAACCGGAGTCCCGCTGGCCAGAAGGCCCCGGGGGTCTGGCTCAAATTCCGGCGGTCCCGGGGGGCCCCAGGGGATCGGCCGTACGAGACATAGCAGAGCAAACGCAGCGAGCGACCCACAGACGTGGCCAGCGCCTCGACGATCTGGGGCATGCGGCCTCATGCGTCCCTTCCTTGGCCTTGCGTCGCGGTTCCCGTGAGGATTGCGGCCAGCCGCGCCCGGTCGGCCGGCGAGAGGGTCAGCAGGGCAGCGGCCAGTTCAGCGAGCCCAGCGCCCGGCGAAGCGGCAGCCGAGGCGGTCCCTTCGCCTTCGGTGCCCTGGTGGGCGTCGGTGGTGCCGGCGTTTGCGTTTTCGGCTTGGCTGGTGCAAACGCTGGTGCAAACGGCTGGCGGCGTCGACGCAAGTTCTTTGCCGGCTTCACTTGCGTCGCTGGTCCCCTTGCTCGACAAGCTGGGGGTCGGTGGTTCGAGCCCACTAGCGCCCACTCGCAAAGGCTCGCTGACAGCAATGCTCAGCGGGCCTTTTGTGTTTACAGGAGTTGACCTTACGGCAAATAGGCTGCCCAAGAAAGTTTCCGCCGTCTGGCTTGCCCTCCTGCCGGAAGCGGCCGGCAAGAGCCGCGATTCGCCCCGGCGAGTCCCTATAGCCGCGGACAATCTCCCCTCCGCCCATTCCTCCCTAGATGATACGCCTTTCCGGCTATCTTCCCGTTGACTTCTGCCTCGCCCGGCCGATAATTCAAGTAATCCGGTTCACCGGAGGTGGATGGCGTAAGCCATCGGGCCCGAAAGGGCCTTTTTTCATGCGCTCACAGCAACTTTTTCCCCAGCATTCGACCACCACGTTGGTCATATTTCTCTTGAAGGATGCAGATGACCCGCTCGGCAAACGCCGCTGGTGGCCGGTCCACGAGGTGGTTCTCCCACAGGATCTCTTGCCGGCTGGCATGGGCCAGGAGGTCGCAGATTTGCAGGCCGGCAATGTTGTTGCTCTTGGTCTTGACCTTGAGTTGTTTGCTGGTGAATCGTTCCTGGAACTGCCCGGGGTCGGTGTACTGCGTCCCTTGTTCCCAGAGTCTGGTAAACGACTGCTTCAGCCGCATGTCCTCCTTGCCGCCTCGCGACTCAGCTAGTTACAGGCCGGGCCTTGCCGGCAGGGTGTGCTTTCAGGTACTGGCGGAGAAAGGCAACCCCGCGCCGGGTGACAAAGGCTACGGCGGCATTGACCCGATGTGTGCCAGCAGCCAGGGCGTTCAGGCCGGGTTCGATCGCACGGTATGGGTAGGGGTCGAAGAACTCGACTCGCATGGCAGCATCCCATCGGGGAGGGGGAGGTCGGTCATTTCACCATTCTTGCCATCTTGGCGGTCGAAGAGTATAGTTAAAGTGGCTGGTGGATGAAATTCGGCTCCATGCCGTGTGGTCGTCGGGCTGTGGCCTGACGAGACCCTATATCCGCTGGCTATTTTTTTGCGCGCGCGGCTCGTGTCAGAGGATTTTCCTGGGTGTAGTAGACTCCGTAGGATGCCCTGCGGATGTCGTCTCGGTCGTAAACGACCTTCACCCGTGACCGGATGGTCTCCCAGTACCGGTCCTCGTCTTGCTCGTAGAGCCGCTGCAACGCCCACAAAAAGTAATCGACGGCTTGCAGGCCGGCGAATTCACGAGGCGTACCGGCACGGATAGCAATCGAGACGTTGCACGCCACGCCCATGTCCCGCTCATAGGTGCGCCGCGCCTGGTCGAGGGCCAGGTTGAGCGCCTCGGTTCGATCGCTCTTTCCTCGGCGAGCAAAACAGATCTCGAAGTGGTCGCCTCGATAGAACCGGCTCTTGAACAGGTGGCCTACCAACTCGTCGTAGAGTTCGTTCTCCCGATACCAGTAGCTCTCGTCGGCCTGGTTTCGGGCGAGGACTTCGGCCAGGACTTGGTGCTTGTCCCGAACTACGGCGTAGAACGATACGGCCTGTTGGGCCAGGAGCTTCAGGACTCGATAGCGAACCTCGGGTAGATCGTCTTTTGCATGGAACATCAAGGCCGTCTTCTTCTCGTCCGGCTGCATCGAGGGAACGTTCTTGAAGTAGGGATCGACCAGCAGTTCCCTTCTTAATTCGTCGAGTTGTCGCTGAAGGGTTGGCGGCTCATCGACCTCCAGTTTCCCCAGGATAAAGTAATTGGAGCAGCCTTCCTGACCGACGATGCTCTGGCGACGACGGCGGAAAAGTGTGGGCGTGCCGGCCTCGTCGACGAAATAGTGGACCACAACTCGGTCGGGGTCATCAGCACTCGCCATGATTACCTCACCGAAAGCAGTTTCGGCAACAGGGCGTCGCGCAGACGCTGGACGAGTACCAGTTCGGCGAACGAGTCGCACTCAGCGTGCCGAGCTTCGGGCGCGATCTCCTCGCGCGAGGTGGCCTCATAGCCCAGGTCCTGGAACCAGGACAGGGCAGCTTCTTCGATGTGGGATTCGTACAGGCGCCCGGCCATTCCCGTTTCATTCCGACTCGTCGGGAGTATCCGCAGTCAGGTTCCTCACGCGATGTATAAACACCTTGCGGAGGGCTTCGACTTTCGTCTTCAGCCACTCGTGGTAGCTCGGCCACTGCTGTCGGTCCTGCAGGTCGACGTTCCCTTTCCGCAAGTAGCCCCGTAGGTGATGATCTGCCCCAGATGCGTGTGGTCTGTGCGTTCAAGCTGGTTCTCGATGAGGACCCAACTGTCGTTGGTCGTGTCCTTGCACACGATATCGGCGCGAAACGGGCCGACGTCCTTCTCCTGCGACTCCAGTACCAGATCGATGCCGATTGCGTCTCCCAGGATTGCCAGATTGTCTTCTCTAGCCAGCCAGGGCGTAAAGTCGCCTGCTTCGCTGTTCCAAATTTCCCGCAGGTCAACCTTCTCAAGACGTCCAAGGGGCTTGGTTGTTTCAGTCATGAGTCCGTCTCCCGAATCGAGGCATCGCGGACAATCGGGGTGTCGACAAGGGCCTCCAGGTCGCCTCGATCGACGGCGATATCCAACCCAACCACCTGCCCCTCCTCGTATTCAATGTTTCGTAGCGTACCGATGGCGCGTGCGGCCTTCTTGGCTGCCATCAGAACCTACCTTTCTCATGGGGCGGGCCGTCGGGCGTCGCGGAAAGGTAGAGGAACACGACGCCCAGCGGCCCGACTTCATCCCGGGTGTAGCTAGCACGCCGGGAGCCCAACTGAGGGGTAGCGCAATAGACTCGCGCGCGGAGTTCCAGGGGGTGCGGTCCCAAAAGCGAGTCTTCCACCGACACGCTGGCGCCAGCGGCCGAGGCTGCGTTGTCTCTTCAAGGTCTTCGTGCCTCTGGCCCGTTGACCTCGGGCGGCCTCGATTCACTCTTGGATTGTGAACTCGGTCTGGCGGGGCGCTGGATCGGCGCGGGCCGAGGTCCGTTCACTCCTCGAAGAACGGTTCCGGGGCGGCCGGCTTCGGGGCCTTGCAGACCCGGCGGCGATACCGCCAAAGTCCGACGAGGACCAGGCTGCCGCTGGCCATGGCCGCCAACATCGCGGGCTCCGGCACGGAGTGGAAGACCGAAACGTTTCCACTTCCGCCTTGTGCAAAGACCTCGTAGTACGGCAGATCCTCGGGGTTCCAAGGCCAGGAGGCGGACGAGGCGCCGTAGGGCACTCCGTTGTCGATCAGGAGGATGTCCATCCAGTCACCGATCTTCAGGTCCTCGGTGCGATTGTAGAGCACATCCATTCCGTACAGCTCGCTGGCGCGCAGCACGCCGTAGCGGATGTCGCCGCCGGGAGTGCCCGGCCATCCGGGCGCCAGCCCGAGGCCGTCGACCACAAATGAGAGCGTCTTGGTGACCGACGCGCCTTCGGGGATGTTGCCGAAATCCCAGGCGGGAACGTAGAAGTCGCCGGTGGGCTGTTGGGGATCCGACGGTGACCAGCAGTACCACGCCAGGCTTTCGTGATTCGTGGCTCGGATGCGTGGCGGTTGGTCGGCATAGGGAGGAAGAAACTGCGCAGGCAAGGGGGCGTTCTGCCCGTAGGCAAACTCGGCAGTGAGCTGGGCCCCGAGAAGCGTGCCCGCAGAGCTCTGGGGATATGCAAGTTGCTCCAAGTGGCTGTTGGCGCCGGGATTCCAGGGGCTGTCAGGAGGCGGACCATTGCGGATCGTGGCCTCAATGTTGAAGCTCATGATGTTGCCGATTCCCGGCGCGCCGTTGTAAACAATGTTCTTGACCACGCCCTCGATAGCCAGCGAGCCCAGCGGGCCGCCGCCGGAGCCGGGCACGTTGTCGTAGAACTCGTGCGTGCGGGAGAAGTCACTGCCGGGGAGCGGAGGTGACCCCGGCCCGGCGCTCAGCGAACGAAGCCACTGCCCCTGACTGGCAGCAGGATCTTGAATCGGGCCGGTGAGGCCGCCCGGGCTTGCGACCGGGGGATTGGTGATGGGCAGGCTGGGTTCAGCCAAGGCCAGTCGAAGCATGCCGATCACAAGAACCGCAGAGATCGAGATACAGATAGGCCAGCGCATCGGTTCCTCCCTTCGTGAGCGAGGTCAGACGTGGCGATCGTTCTCCTTCCCCAAGAAACTCGGCTTGTCATTGGCAGTGAGCCTGGAGCCAGTCCAGGCTCGCTCGGCCATCGATGTGGCCCTGACGCCCCCTCTCCGCATTCAGCGCCCGAGCAGGTCTTCTGTTGGGTCCTGCATCGCCAAGGAAATGAGGGCCGGGCACGGAGCGTAGGTTGCTCGCAGAAGACCGGCGCTGGAGCCCTCTGGTTGCTCGGCCAGGGCCGTCGCAATGCACAGATCCCTAGGATCCGGCGGCCATCTTCGCGCGCCTGAAGGCCGCACGCCATACGCCCGTCGAGGGGGAATGGCGGGTTTTGGCGATGTCGCGAGAGGCTTTTCCGAGTTCAGCAACTCTGCGATTCGTCCCGGCGCGCCCCTGCATCCGTGGACAATCTCCCCTCCGCCCATTCATCCCTGGATGATACGCCTTTCCGGCTATCTTCCCGTTGACTTCTGCGTCGCCCGGCCGATAATTCAAGTAATCCGGTTCACCGGAGGTGGATGGCGTAAGCCATCGGGCCCGAGAGGGCCTTTTTTCATGCGCTCACAGCGGCTTCTTGCGCAGAACCCTTCCGCACGGCCAGTCGTTGCCGCTTGCGGACGATCAGCCTCGCCCCAGCCGGCAGCGGCTTGGTGGAGGTTTCCTTGTAGGCGGTGCCCCTTCGGACCTACTGCATTTCCTCATAAGCCACATTGAACACTTCGGGGGCATAGAACGTTGCGGGGGTAATGCTCGCCAGCCTTCGTAGGATTTGCGCAGCTTCTAACCGTTCGACATCGGATTTAGCCGTTGGATAAGTGACCCCCAGTTGCTTGGGTAGGTCCGCAATCCTGACGAAGGGAGAGTTGAAGATTCCCTCGACGATTTGGGTTAGACGAACCGAACCGCCCACTTGAGCAACTCTTCGCATGAACTCTTCTCTGATTCGGAGAAGTCGCTCGCACCTTTGAATGGTCTCTCTTGCCTGGACTGCAGTGCCCCGCAGGCAGAATTCAAGCCAACTCTCCCAGTTCCCTCTGGCGCTCACATCGAAAAGGAGCCGCATGTACTCGTCCCGGTTCTTTTCAAAGTACTCGCTCATGTACAACCACGGTTTCGATAGTCCACAACCCAGCTTGAGCATAATGGCCAACAGAAGGCGGCCAACACGGCCGTTCCCGTCATTGAAGGGATGGATGGTCTCAAACTGGTAGTGAATCAGAAAGCAGTCGACCAGAGGATGATATTTGGAGTTCTTCACGTGCAGGTACTTTTCAAGGGGATACAGGCACTCCGTAAGCGTCTCGCCGGGCGGAGGTGGAACAAAACGGTGATTGGAGCCGATGGCCACCTGAGTACGACGGAATTCTCCCGGTGTGCGATCTCGACCACGGACGCCCGTTAGGAGTGTCTTGTGAAGGTTCCGAATAAGCCTTAGCGAAAGTGGAAGCTCGTCCTTTGTCGCTTCCTGTAGGGCCTTGCGGTAGTTGAACACTTCCCGTTGGTTGTTCGTCGGATCGTCTTCCGATTTCGAGTCCCTCGGCTGCATTTCGTAAACCAATAACTCGGTTGCTGAGATGTAGGTTCCCTCCAGCCGCGATGACTTGATTGCCTCTCGGTCCTCCAGGGGACGCAGGAGGATCGCCGGATTGGGGAGGTTCCTCCCTAGTCCTTCCAGAATGCCGAGTTGGCCTATTGCCTCGCCAAGCAGGGGCCAGAGGCTCACCGGGAAGTCCCAATTGGGCGGCAATTCGTGAGGCACAAATGCGTGCTCGTTGCCGGTGATTTCGTCTCGCGGAATCTTAACCAGTTCGCCGGCGAGGCTCTTCGTAAAAAGCTTCGGGTCCACAGATACGGCCTTGTTAGGGAGGAACTTGCAGGCGGTTAAAATTTCTGGTCATTTATTTTAATATATGTCGGGTCGTTAAAGCAACTACCGCAATGGAAGCTTGCGGAATACCATAAGGCATTCTCCTGTAATCTGTTACGGATCGGCCTGCCTCTTTCAGAACGATGCCGGATTGGCCTCTCGGCCCCTTCGGTTGTGTCTGATTATGGGTGCAAATGCACAGTATATGCTCCCCTTATGGGATACAGGCACAGCTTCGTCCACAGAGAATGACGCGAAATGCCCGGTCGTGAGTGGATACAGCTCTTCGTGCTGTCCATCGGGGGGTAAGGGGCAAACGCGGCAGACCGAAGCCCCGCGCGCAATCCCGCCCAGAGACGCCACCTTCAGTAGTCCCGTGCCTTCCAATCGGCGTAGCGCCCGGCGGATGGTCCGGTCACTGGCCCGGCTTGCCACGGCAGGTTGGCTTGCGTCTTCTGCGCCTCCACACGCTGCGGACGTGCTTGCTCACCCGCGGTGTTTCTGTGGCGTCTTTCCAGCAGAAGGAGCCGTTTCCAGGACGCCGCTGCAGCTTCTCCCTGGCAGTGGCTTATTGGATGTCAGAAAAGGAATGCCGTCGCTGTGCCGGCCGTTGTCCCGGAAAACCGGCCTTCCGATGGTCGGCCTCACGGCATTACTTACCTGAGACGCAATAGGCGATTGAAGGGGCAACGGGCGCCTGGGGGTGATCGTCTCGGCCAACATAGCTCGCGATGGTGCTGAGCAGCTTCTGGCGATCGATGGGTTTGGAGAGGTAGGCGCTGCAACCGGCAGCGAGGCACTTCTGCCTATCGCCTTCCATCGCATGGGCGGTGAGGGCGATGATCGGCCCCCGATAGCCATCGGCGCGCAGCTTTTGCGTCGCCTCGTAGCCATCCATCACCGGCATCTGGATGTCCATGAGGATCGCATCGAACGGCTCGCCTCTTGCTTGCGCGGTCAAGGCTTTGTGGTGGGCAATCCGGCCATTTTCCGCCAAGGTCACCTGGGCCCCGGCCTTCTTCAGCATGAAGGCGATCAACCGCTGGTTGTCCGGCCCGTCCTCCGCCAACAGAACTCGGCCGGCCAGCGGCGCTGCTGGGAGAGGAGCCTCCGCACAACCGGGGGCCGTTGCCAGCGCCGCCTCGGCGGGCGTCTCCAACAATCGGACCCGCTCCAGGTCACCGACCTGGACAGTCACACTGAACGTGCTGCCCTTGCCGGGCTCACTGCTCACCGTGATGTCGCCGCCGAGCATTTCCGCCAGGCGCTTGCTGATGGTCAGTCCCAGGCCCGTTCCACCAAACTTCCGTGTGGTGGAAGAGTCGGCCTGGACGAACGGGGTGAACAACCTGGACATCTGCTGTTGCGTCAGGCCGATGCCCGAATCGATCACGTCCACCTGCAGCAGCGGAGCCTTGCCCAGTCTCTGCACCAGGCGCGCGATCATCCGCACGCCGCCGGTTTCGGTGAACTTGATGGCATTGCCTACGAGATTGATCAGAACCTGGCGCAAGCGCAGGGGGTCGCTTTGAATCGATTCGGGAATCGGCCCCACGTATTCCAGCTTGAGAGGGAGGTTTTTGGCGTCGGCCGGAACGCGCATCAACGCAGCCACCTCCGCCAGCACCTGGACCGGCGAACAGGCAATGCACTCGACGTGCAGCTTACCGGCTTCGATCTTGGACAGATCAAGAATGTCGTTGATGAGCGAAAGGAGATACTGGCCGTTGCGCTGGATGGTCCAGAGGGCTTCCACGCGTTCGCGCGGCGCCTGATCGATGCCCGGTTCCCCGAGGAGCAGTTCGGCGAATCCCAGGATGGCCGTCATGGGGGTGCGAATCTCGTGGCTCATGTTGGCCAGGAACTCGCTCTTGGCACGCGTGGCCGATTCGGCGTTGTGGTGAAACTCTTCCAAGGCCCTGTTGGCCGATTCGAGGGCCGTTGCGTACTCCTCCACTTCGCGCTTGCCACTGCGGAGAGAGGCCAGGTGCTGGCTGTTCAGCAGGGCGATCGCGGCGATGTTGCCGAAGGCGGCGGCCACCTCGGCATCCTCTGCGGTGAAGTCCGCAGGTTTGTTGGCCAGTCCAATCAATCCCACCGGCTGTCCATCCAGCACCAAAGGCGCGAACAGCACGTTCTTCAGCGACACGTGGCCGGCAGGCATGTACCGGGCCCACTGGCTGTTGGCAAAGTCGTTGTCGTAGGCCGGCTTGCCGGTGCGGTAGGCGATGCCTCGCAGGCCGCGCACGGGCATGGGCAGGGACGGATCCACGGAACAGGCCAACCCGCCGGGATCCAGGAACAGCACCTCGTTTTCCATCCCGTCCTCGGACAACAAGGCCACGTACCCCGACGTGGCGCCCGTGTGTTTCTTGCACAGATCAAACAAGGCTCGCGCCGCCTCCTTGAAATCCTGATTGCGCAGCACCACTTGGGCGCCTTCGAACAGGGAGCAGATCTCGTCTCGGCGCCGCTCGGCCACGGCGAGGGCCTCGCGGAGTTGGCTTTCCACCTGCTTCTGGGCACTGATGTCACGGAGAATCCCCACGGCGTGCCATTGGTTGTCGAGCTTCAGTGCCGAAAGCGACAACGCGACGGGAATCTCGCTCCCGTCTTTGCGGCGCGCGGTCAGTTCGACAGTGCGGCCGATGGCATGGCCGCGACCTGATCGGAGGAACTCCCCGAAGGCGGCGCGGTGGGCGGGAAGATAGCGCTGCGGCGTCAGCAGCGCGTGCAGGTTCTGCCCGATGGCCTCGCCGCCTTGGTAACCGAGAATCGACTCGGCCGCCGGATTCCAGTACGAGATGGCCCCCGAGGAGTCCATCATGACAATCGCATCCTGGGCGGAATCCGTGATGGCGCGCAACCGCGCCTCGTTGGCACATAGTTCGTCGGTGGCGTGCCGACGTTCCAGGAACTGGCCCAGAATCGTGGCGATCCCCTCCACCAGGGACTGCTCTTCCGGCAGGAATCGCCGCGTTTTCCGGTAGCACACCGAGACTCGTCCCAGGACCTCGCCGGCGACCATGATATCGGCGTGCAGAGCGTGGGTCAGCCCTTCCACCCACGCGCTGCCCAAGAACCTCTCTTCACCGAGCGCGATTTCCGCCGTGGCGGCGTCTGGATAACGCATGGCCAAAGGAAGCTGCTCGACAATCGTCGTGCAGACATCCTGCACAGTCGCTTCGGCATGTGTGGCCTCGCGCACGCGCTGCAGGCAGGTCAATTCCTTGACGCGCTCGCCCAGCGCCTCCTTGAGACGCCACACGCGGACTCCGACAAGGACCGCGCCCACCAGCGCCACAGCCAGCCCCAACAGGCAAGGCCAGTATTGCCGGAGCACGGCAGCCGGCGTGATCGCGGCGAGTCGAGCGTAGGGCGGGAGTCGCAAATCGCGCACTTGCGTCAAGTACTCGGCGGTGGGGCCCCATTCTTGCAGGCACAGTTCACGCCCTCGATCGGCCAATGCGCCGATGCGAATCCGCCGTGCCGGGGAAGTCGGCTCACGTGATGGGCCGCGGAACTCGGAAGGCGCCGGGACCGCGGATGTGGCATGGTCGGAGGTCGCTCGTCCTGCTGGCTGCGGCGTTTTTGCCTGCAACGGGGATGCCGTCAGTAACCACCCGACCGGCGGCAATCCGGCAGCCAACAACACCGCCGCGGCCAGGGATCGGCCGATCCAGGCTCGAAAGGACCGTCGGCTCGTCTTCGCGCGGTGGATATCCATCGAGCTTGCTTCCGTAAGGACCTTTCCGGAACCATCACAGTCAGCTCCGGCCCCCCAGGGGAGCCGAAGCACCGGCAAGTCCTGGGACTGGCTCCCAGTCGCCCTGTATCGGTTGTGACAATTCTTGCCGCCGTCAGGATTGCCTTGCTTTTCTCAGACCCAACAAACGCCCAGGGAGATATAGGTTGCAGTACCTCCCTAGGTAGCGGCAGGTTCCTGCCACTATTCTGCTCGTGACTTGTCCTCTTGGCCTGTGCGCGGCGAAGGCAGCGAGGCTGGCCGGCAGAAGGCCGAACAACGAGCGAAAGGGGTTGAATTGCCGGATCATTCTCCGGGCAGACGCCAGGCGTGCCTATTCCGGGAGGTTTTTGCCGATGGAGCGTGCCGCATGGCCTGGAACGGTCGGTTAGGGTCAGTCGTCCGCACTCTCTGCCAGAGGTCTCTGGTCGCAAAGCGGCAGCGCCACCGTCACGATTGTTCCACTTCCTACTTCCGATGCGATCGACGCCGTACCACCCAGCAACTCGGCGCGCCGCTCGACACCGCGCAAACCGCGATGATCGGCTCCCACCGCCTCGACATCGAATCCGCAGCCCCAGTCGCGGAATTCGATCCGCAGCACGTGGGCGTCCCGGCCCAATTCGACTCGAACTCGTCTGCTCCCGCTATGGCACACGGCGTTGCTGAAGCACTCTTGCAGGATGCGGTACGCCGCTTCCTCGACCAGGACCGGCAGTGGTTCCTGGTCGAGGTTGTGAACAAACTCCAGTTCAACTCCCCGAGGGCGTGTCAGTTTCTCGTCGAGCTTCTCGACAGCCGAAACGAGTCCGGCCTCGCGGAGCAAGCCCGGCGTTTCTCCGGCCAAAATGTCCCGGACTTCCTGCAATGCCATGCCCAGGAGTCGCTGGACCTCGCGTAAGGGGCGCCGCGTTGGCTCTGCCGTATCTTGGCGCGCCTCGACAGCCTGCAAGCCAATGAGAGCGGCTGCGAGGTATTGCGCGACTCCATCGTGGAGATCGCAGCACAGCAACTCCAGATCACGGCTATCGACCGCCCTGCTCTTTCTCGCCGGCCAACCCAGTCCGGCCGGAGGGTGGTGACCCGTGACGGCCTCTGTGGCGGCTGAACCTCGATGCTGGGCAAGAGACGGATCAATCGCTTTGCACGCACCATACGCCGTCGACAACTCGACAAAGGAGGAGAAACCCATCTTGCCAAGAATTGCGGACCGGATGCGGTCCACCGTACGCGTGCTCAGTCCAAGTTTGCGCTCGATGATCTTGGTCGCGTTTCCTGCACAAATCAACTCCAACGCAAGCCGCTCGCGCTCGTTCAGCGATGCCATGCGGTGCGCGAAGTCGAGTCGATAGAACTTCTGCTCACGGATTTTCTCGTCGTGCTTGAGAGCCTCGTGCACGGCCTGGGTCAACTCGCCGTCCCGGCAGGGCTTCTCAAGCACGCGAAACACCCCCTGCTCCATCGCCCGGGCCGTAGCGCGCACGTCCAGGTAGGCACTGATCAGGATCACCGGCAGGCGGTGCCCCGCCTGCAGGAGATGGCGGTGCAACTCGGCCCCATCCATTCCCGGCAAACGGAAGTCGACAATCGCGCAACTTGACTGTGAGGCGGGAACCGACTGCAAGAACTCCTCTCCGGAGGCAAATGCGCGTGCGGGAAATCCCAGCGACGACACCAGAGCGACAAAGCTCTCGCGCGCTACCGCATCGTCATCGACGACAAACACGACGGAGTCCGACGAACTCATAGAATACACCCCTGGGCATAACGCCAAGCGATATCCAGCTTACAGGTGGTATCGGGCTCTGCCGCTGATTTGCGTGGAGACAGTTGCCGCACGTTGTTGCGGGTTGCCGCATGACACGAGGTGGAGGGTATCAGCCGCTAGGCAAGGTGGACACGGCAGTTCTGTAGAGTAGCTGCCATCGACATTTCTGGTACACGGAACGGATGTCGCAAGTACGACAGGGGGCAGCTCGAAATCGGAATCACGGCGGCGTTGCGTTCCCCACGATCAACGGGCCTTGGGCCCCGTTCCGGCAGACCCTAATGCGCGGCTGTGGTTGGTGGGGTGTGGAAAGTCATGCTGGCAGGGCTGAAAGCGGGTGAACGCGATTCTGCCAGCGAATCTCGCCGAGTCCGGTCCGGGCCCTTCACTTCGTGTCGCGCACGGCCACGAACAACTCGACCAGCGCCGCCACGGAGTCAATCTTCAGCTTGGCCAGAATCGCGCGGCGGCGTTTTTCGACCGTGCGTATGCCGATGTCGAGTGTGCTGGCGATATTCTTGTTGGGCATGCCTTGGACCACCAACTCGGCCACCTGACGTTCCTCCGCGCTGAGGCTGCTGATTCGGCCCTCGATCTCCTGCCGCCTCTGGCGCGCCAACCAGGCCGTCTGTTCCCGCTGCTGCGCGATGCGGATTGCCTGCCACAGTTCGTCGTCGTGATAGGGCTTGTCGAGCATGGTCACCGCACCACCCTGGATGGCCTGTACGGTCACCGAGGTCCGTGCGTAGGCCGTCAGAATGATGATCGGCAGATGACTGTTGCGCCGCGCAAGCTCCTGCTGCAGCTCGATGCCGCTCATGCCTGGCATCCGCAGATCGGTCACCACCACGCCCCGCGCCATGGGAGAAAGGCCGCCCAGAAATTCCTCAGCCGAGGCGAAGGCCGTGACCGCCGCGCCGAAGGAACACATCAGGGCGCATAGCGATTCGCGCAACTCGGCGTCGTCATCGATCACATACACCATGCTGCTGCTTACGTTCATTCGGATCTTTCCTGGTACCGCTTCAACAGGGTGAACGACACCGTCAGCCCGCCCTCCGCATTTGCCGCCGCCCAGATCCGGCCACCGTGGCTTTCCACGATCGTGCGGCTGATCCCCAAGCCCAACCCCAGGCCGTCGTTTTTGGTCGTGAAGAAGGGCTCGAAGATCGCCTTGGGATCGAGTTCTCCGAGGCCCGGCCCATTGTCCGCCACGGAAATGCAGACTTCCTCGCCAGTCGCCTCGGCGCGCACCGTCACCGCCCGATTTGCGGATCGCTCATCACGGAAGGCCTCGATCGCATTTCGCAGGAGATTCACCAGGACCTGGTGGATCTGCACGGGCGGGATCCGGAGCCGCAATTCTTCTTCGCCCAGGTCCGTCCGAATGGCAACCTGCCTCTGGCGCGCCTCAAAGCCAACCAGCACGACGGCTTCGTCGATCAGTTGCTGGACCGCGATCTCCTGCCATTCCGGTTGTCCTCGGCGCGCGAATCCGGTCATCCGCCGCACGATATCACCGCTCCTCGTCGCCGCCCCCGCAATCGCATCGCACCAACGGCGCAGCGACTCCAAGTCAGGATTGTCTTGTACGGCCACATTCTTGCACGCGTGCGCGAAGTTGACGATTGCGCACAGCGGCTGGTTCACTTCGTGCGCAATCCCGGCGGTGAGTTGGCCCAGCGTGGTCAAGCGGGCGGCATGCCGGAGCTGAGACTCCAACTCCTGAAAGCGTCTCTCGTCTTCCTTGTGGCGTGTGATGTCGGTGAACATCCCGAACGAGCCGGCAAACGCCCCCTGTTCGTCGCGAATCGATTGCGAAGAGACCAGGGTCCAACAGGTCGACCCGTCCTTGCGGCGAAAGCGGCGTTCGTAGCGGTCGTTTTCTCCGCGACGGCGGCGCTCCATGCGCTGCTCGTGATCCACCACGTCCTCCGGCGGCATGAAATCCGTCACTGCCCGGTCGAGGATTTCCTCCTTCGTGTATCCCAGCATTGCTGCCATCTGGGGGTTGACAAAGGTGGTGCGGTAGTTCGCATCCATTGTCCAGATGCCCTCGTTGGCCGTCTCCACGATTCGCCGGTAGTGGTCCTCCATGGCGAGCCGCGCCTGCTCCGCGCGACGCAACTCGGTGACGTCATGGAACACCAGCACGCACTTCAACGGCATTCTCGCCGAGTCGAGCAGGAATTCGCCGACGCATGTGATCTCGCGCACGCTCGTATCCGACCGCACGATGCGGAACTCCAGCAGGTCGAAACGGCGTGCGTGGCCCCGCTCTTCGAGTCCTGCGATCACGCGTGCCCGGTCTTGCGGATGTACGACCTGGGCGATGGTCTTCTGGAGGTCCGTCGCGAGCGCTCCTGCGGCCAGGCCGCATATGGTGTGGGCCCCTCTGGAGAAGGCGATGGTGTTGCCCGACACATCCCAGACCGCAGACCCCATATCGGCGATCTCTTCGGCGTGGTCCAGCATTGCCGTGTTGCCGCGCAAGGTGGTTTCCATCCGCTTGCGCTCGGTGATGTCGCTGAAACTACAGGCGAACTGCTGGGGGCCCGGCCTGAACGCCGTCACGGCAAACCACTTGCCCAAACCCTGCGCGTACTCCTCAAAACTGATCGGCTCGCCGGTCAAGGCCACGCGGCCATAGCGCTGGATCCAATGCTCTTCCGTCTCGGGCATGACCTCGCGCACGGTCTTGCCCACGATCACCTCGGCGCGCAAGCCTGTCATGTGTTCAAAGGCGGGGTTCACCGCCAGGAAACGGTAATCCACCGGTTCGCCCTGCTCATCGACTACGATCTCGTGCAGGGCGAACCCGCCCTGCATTTGCTGAAACAGCATCGCGTAGTCCTGTTCCATCCGGCGGTGGGCCGTGATGTCGCGCGCGATCGACAGAACCGATTGGGCATCGCCGTTGGACGCGAGTTGCGGGACGAGGCGCCAGTTGAACACCGTCAACCCGCGATTCGTCGCGATGGAGAACTCTGTTTCCAAGGGGAGGCGCGTGTCGAACACGCGCCGGATCGATTCCTCCCACATGCGGCACTGGGACTCCGGAAAACCAAGCTCCCTGTGCGTCTTGCCGAGAAACACGGCCGCTGGGATGTCGACGATCTGCGCGACATTCGGGGACACGAACAGATGCCGTCCCTGCCGGTCAAAACGCATCACGATGTCCGGCAACCCCTCGACGAGGGCTCGGTGGACTTCCGCGCTTTCGCGCAAAGCCTCTTCCATTTGCTTGCGCGCGCTGATATCGGTGGCGATCCCGCATATAGCAACCGGGCGTCCCGCGTCGTCGACCACCAGCCGAGTGCGGCAGTCGAGCAACATCTCTCGGTCATCGGCGGCCCGGTTGACGACTTCACCCCGCCATTGACCGTCGCGCAGCGTTGCGTGAACGATCTCCTGCTGCGTGGTGCCCCGAAGCGGATCGTCGCCGTACTCTTCCACGCTTCGCCCCACGAGTTCCTTGCGCGACCGATTGAAGCTCCGGCACTGGGCGTCATTGACATAGCTGATGCGGCCTTCCAGGTCGGTCACCGTCACATGGTCGGCGATCTGGTCCAGAACCATGGCCTGGAGCCGCAGGTCGTCCTCCGCCTTACGCCGTTGGGTGATGTCTTCCAGGCAGAGCAACAGATTTGTGGTAGCCTGGGTATGGATCAGCGCCGTCGCACCCAGCAGGACCACATCGCGTTGCGCGTCGCCGATCACCAGCCGCATGCGTCGCTCGATGCCGCGGTGGGTCTGTCCCGTCTGCAGCGTGTCCACGATCGCCAACCGCAGCGAGCAGGACTCGCAGTGCGGGCCATAGCCGCAGCCGCGCGGATCGTCCAGTGCATTGATGCAACCGATGATTCCACAGGCGCGCTGCTGGCGCAACTGGTCTTCGCTCTTGCCGATGAACTCCTGCATCGCGCGGTTCATGTGCAACAGGCACCGCTGCTCGTCCAGCACGCACATCATGATCGGCGAGCTGTCGTAGGTGGCGCGCAGTTCCGCCTGGCTTCGCCTGAGGGCAGCTTCGGCCGCGGCGCGGTCGATCGCCGTTCCCATCTGCAGGGCCAGGGCTTCCAGGGCGTTTCGCCTCCATGCGGAGAGCGTGACCGGGTTGCGCGAGGCCAGATTCAGGCAGGCAAGCACGCGCCCTTCGTGCACCACCGGAACCACGACCAGCGATCGCAGGCCTTCCTGCCACAAGTGGGCAAAGGCAGGATCCGCCAGCAGCTCGCCGTCGAATTGAACAAACTCACCCCTTGACACAAGGAGGCTCTGTTGACTCCCTGGTCCGAACGTGGCTGCCGCTTCCACGAACGCAGTGCTCAGGCCCGCATGGTGTGCCAGTCGCAGTTCGCCGGAAGGGCCGTGGGGTAGATACACGCCGCCGCAGTCGAACCCTGTGGCATCCAGCGCCGCCGAGAGCGAATGCCGCAAGATGTCGTGCATTTCGTGCGCGCCATTCAAGGCCGCCGCCAGATCGCGTTCGATGATCAGCAGTCGCTCGCTCTGCTTCCGTTGGGTGATGTCGCGATTGCTGCCCCGTACTCCCCAGGGTCGGCCCTGCGCGTCGCACACCGGTTGGCAGCGGAGGCCGATCCAGCGCAGCGTCCCGTCCTTGCGCACGATCCGAAACTCAAGCCCTCGATGACCCGCCGACCCACTCTGCATGTAGCGGCGAACGTCCTCGCGATCCGCGGGGTGGACGATCCGCAGAAACAACTCGGGATCAGCCATGAACTCGGCCGGCTCATACCCGGTGATCCGCTGGCACGAAGGCGACACGTACCTGAAGTGCCCCTCCGGGCTGACCCAGAATTCCCAGTCGTAGGTGTTGTCTGCGACAACGCGGTACTTGGCTTCCGCCTCCTCGGCCTTCCGCCGGGTCTGCAGTGCGGCGATCATGCCGGCACAGGTCGCGGCCAAGGGCTCGATGAACTCGGCCACCTCCTCCGTGTAGCCGCCGGGACGATTGGCGACGCCGGCCACCCCCACCATTTTCCCTGCGCTGTGGAGAGGAATACCCAGAAAACAACCCAGCGGTGGGTGTCCAGAAGGCAGTCCGCCCGATCGACGGTCGCAGGCCGGGTTATTGGAAATCACCACGCGACCCAAGGTGACGGGCGCCCCGGCCAGATTGTCCAGGTTGGGGAAGACATATTCGGCCGAGGCCAGTTGATCGAACAGGCGGCGAGAGGCGTCGTCCCACGAGATGTCCGTGATCGCCAGGTTGCGTTTGAAGGTCGTGCCGTCCTCGCGCGCAAGCACTTCGTCGAGGAACCCGTATTCGCTTTGCGTGAACTGGACGAGGATCTTCAGGAGTCCTTGGAAGACCCGCTTGGGGTCCGTCTCGGAGATGAACAAGGCTTGAACATCCTTGACCGCTCTTAACAGTTCGTTGCTCCGCTGTAATCGCTCGTGCGACTGGCTCTGTTGGGTGATGTCGGTGCCTTGCGCGGCAAACTGGATGACGTTGCCGTGCTCGTCCATGATCGGGACAATGCGGTGTGCGAGGCGCCTGCCCCACTGTTCGTCGACGAAGCCGACGACCATGCGCGAATCGGCCGCTTCCTCGACACGCTGTCTCCGCTGCCGGGCCACGTCCGGCGGCAGGTGGCAGTACACGTCGCTGCCCAGCAACTCCTCGCGCGTGTGCCCAAGGCGGGAAGCGAAGACCTGGTTGCACTCGATGATGGTGCCGTCGCGGCTCATCAGCAGCAACGACTGGTCGACCGCGTCCAACAGGCCCGCCAAACGGCGGTAGCTTTCGCCGAGTTCTGCATTCTGCTCCTGTAACTGCGCGCGAGTCTGTGTCAACTGCCTGGAGACCAGGCAGTGCTCCACAGCTCCCGCAATCGCCGCGGCAAACTGCTCCAGCGCGAGGATCAATCGTGCGGAAAACCGTCCCTTCTGCCGGTCGTTCAACTGCAGCAGCCCGAGTGTAGCTCCCTCGGATCGCAGCGGGATGAGGGCCACGGACTCGTATCCCTGGCCGTTGCAGCGGTTGCGCGTGCGTGCCTGGCGCTGGGCCTCGGTCGTGCTTGCCAGCAGTTCTGTCGTGCCATTCGTCCAGAAGCTCCCCCCGGGGCTGAAGAATGGCAGTGCCGGATCAAAACGGCCACAGAGAATGTTGCCGCACATGCATTCCAGAATGGGATTGCCTTGGAAATCGCGCGCCACCTGGCCCTTCAGATCGGGCACGCACAGCGAGTTCTCGGCCTCAACGAACTCTGGCGGAAAGCCGCGCGTCTCGAAATAGGGAAAATCGTCCCCTTCGCGCAGCCGGATGCCGACCGCATCGCAGCCCGACCATTCGTGCAACAACGCGGTCGCTTCGCGCAGCAGGGCGTGCAGGTCGTCGCACGAGTTGGCCAATCCAAACAGCCGCGTGGCAATGGCGCGTTCGCGCTCCAACTGGGCGTGAAGCGATTCCATTTCCGACAACTCGTGCGGTGCTGGCGTGTCGCGGCCCATAACGGCACACTCCCTTGATCGTCACGGCCCCAAGGCCCCAGGCGGAGGCCCCCCCGAGCGAAGAGCGGCCGTCTCCGGCCATTTCGTCCGCAACCGAGTATAGCGATTGTCTCGCCACCAGACGATTCCAGCCGTCCCGGCCCACCTGCGCCCTCGTTCTCCGGCCCTCAGTTCATTCGCTGTGTAGAACACAACATATCATCCCTGTGCCTGACTGCGGTCCCCTGCCAGGCGGGTCCTTCTGCCGTTCTGGCATGTTCCCGTCAGTCTGTTGCACGGCGAATGGGCCAAACCTACGTTTGTTCGACACCCCACGGATGTTTGCCCGCCAGAATCTCCCACGTGGGCTCGCCGGCGTGCCGGCCGCGACCACGGGCATGCGTTTTCGAGATCCTTCATGGCCTTCACCTTCTTCTTCCGCGACGCACAGCCGCTGGAACTGGCGATCGAAGACGCCCTACCCAGCTTGCGCGGGCGTGCCTTCATCCATGTCTGGGACGCGGGTTGTGCTCATGGACCCGAACCCTACAGTCTGGCCATCCTGCTCCGCGAGCGGATGTCCGACTTCATCTTCCGGAACGTGCAGATCCATGCCACGGACCTGGATGCGGGCTTCGCCGATCAGGTGACCTCGGGTGTCTTTCCGGAAATGGAACTTAAGCGTGTGCCGTCCGGGATTGTGGAGAAGTACTTCCACCCCGCCTCCCAACCGGCCTGTTTGCAGGTCGTGCCGGAGCTGCGTGCCAAGGTAAAGTTCTCGCAACACGATCTGCTCTCCCTCCGGCCCGTGCGCGAAGGGCTGAGTCTGATCGTCTGCAAGAACGTGCTGCTGCACTTCACCGAACTGCAGCGCATGGAAGTGTTGCAGATGTTCCACCAGGCCCTGCAGCCGGGCGGCAGTCTGGTGACCGAGCATACGCAGAAGTTGCCCGAACCGTTGCTGCCCTTCTTCCGCCAGGTGGCCCCCCACGCCCAGGTCTACCGCAAGGTTGATCCGGCGTTCGTGGAACACTGCGCCGCGGAAGACGTTCCCCACCGCCACGGCGATCTGTGCGCGGATCTGCCGGAGAGCAGATTGCCATCCCACTCTGGACGGACGCATCAGCGCCAGAGCCGAGTCGTGGCGGTGCGTTCTCAATGACTTTCCATCGTGTTGCCCAACTTTCCAATCGAACAGGAGAAGGACATGTTTGCCCAAATGAAGACCGGGAGTAGAGTGATTGCCGGTTTCGGCGTGATGCTTGTCATCCTTGCTGCCCTGGGGATTACGGGGTTTGTGATGTTCGGCAAGGTGCAATCAAACGTCACAGAACTCGAAGACCACAGTCTCGCCGCTGTGAGGAACTCGACCGGCGTCGAACGCGCTGCCTTTGAAGCCATTCTCGAAGAAAAGAACTACGTCCTTTACAAGAAGGACGAAATCCATGAGAAGGCTAAGAAGAAGCTCGGCGAGTTGGCCGCCTGCCTGGATCAGGTCGATCGAGTTGCCGAGGCCTATGCGGACGTTGACTTGGCCAAGAAGTCCAAGGAGGTCCGCGAACTGGCCCTGCAGTTCGGCAAGTTCTACGACCAGGGTGTTGCCGCACTGAAAGACAACAAAGCCGGTGAAGAAACCATGGACGCCAAGGGCGCGCTGGTAGGCAGCGAGGCCGCGGCCTACATGGCTGCCAAGAAGGCCGAGTACCTGGAATCCAAGAACGCCCTGGCGATCGTCAATAGAATCGAATCGCTCGCTTGGCAGACACGCTACGCTCGGCAGAAGCTCCTGGTTGAGAAGGACCCAAAGCAGTTGGAAGCCATCGAGAGGAATTGCTCGACCCTGGCGAGTTACTACGATCAACTTGCAGCCATGCATCCTGACGCCGAAGAGCAGAAGCAAATCGCCGCAGCACGTAAAGCCACACAGGCTTACAACGAAACGGCCAAGAAGTGGTGGGACGAGCACAGGCGAGACGCCAACAGCACGCTATTGGCAGAGCTCAACCGCCAGAATGCCGGGGCAGGCGATGCCGTCGGCAAAGCAGCCGAGGAATACCTGGCTGCCAAGCAAGCTACCGTGGACAAGCTCGCCGAGTCGGTCTTCATTGTGGCGGACATCGCCAACGAGGCGAACACCACGCGACTCAACGAAAAGGGGTATATCATCAGCCAGGACCAGAAGTACTGGACCGGCTTGAACGAGCATATCGCGAAACTGGGCAAGCTCTACGACGACTTGCGAAAGGTCTCGCTCACCCAGGAGGATCAACAGCGGATCGAGCGTGCCGACAAGGCCACGCAAGAGTACCTGGTGGCGGCGAAGGCTTGGGTTGCCAACGACGCCAAGCTCCGTGAAGAGATCCTGCCGGCCATGAAGAAGGGCGGAGAAACCGTGCTGGCCACGGCCCAGGCTGCTGAAAACGACGCTTGGAAAGCCTCCGAGGAAGCCGGCGCCACGGTGGGCGAGATCGTCGCTACGTCGAAAGGAATCATTGTCGTCACCCTCATCGTTGGGGTCCTGGTCGTAATCGGCTTGGGCGTACTGATCTCGAAGAGCATCTCCAAGGTGCTCACGACCCTCGTCAGCGAAGCCCAGCGGCTGAGTGAGGCCGCCGTGGCCGGCAAGCTGCAGACCCGCGGCAATCCCGAGTTGGTCAGCCTGGAGTTCCGCCCCATCGTCGAGGGCGTGAATGCCACGCTCGACGCGGTGATCGGTCCCTTGAATGTGGCTGCCGAATACGTCGATCGGATCTCCAAAGGCGATATCCCCGCCAAGATCACCGACAGCTACAACGGCGACTTCAACGAGATCAAGAACAACCTCAACCAGTGCATCGAGGCTCTGAACGGACTCACCGGCGAGATGAAGCACATGTCCGACGAGCACAATGCGGGCGACATCGATGTGGTCATCCCGGCCGACAAGTTCCACGGCGCTTACCGCGAGATGGCCCAAGGAATCAATGCCATGGTCAACGGCCACATCGCCGTCAAGAAGAAGGCCATGGCCTGCATCGCCGAGTTCGGCAAAGGCAATTTCGAGGCTCCGCTGGACAAGTTCCCCGGCAAGAAGGCCTTTATCAACGACACGATCGAAGGCGTGCGAGCCAACCTCAAGAACGTGGCGACAGAAGCCATTACTTTGGCGGACGCCGCGGGCCAGGGCGAACTCGACACGCGCGCCGACGAAAGCAAGTACGCCGGCGCCTGGCGTCAGATCATCCAGGGCATGAATAAGACCCTGCAGGGCTTTGTCACGCCGGTCCGCGATATTGGCGAAGTGCTCCAACGCCTGGCCAGGAAGGATTTCTCGCAAGGTGTTACCCAGCAGTATCCCGGGGCCTACGGCGAACTGCGCGACAACGTGAACCTGGTCGTGGAAGCGATCCGCTCCGCCATCCAGCAGATCAACGAGAGCGCCAACCAGTTTGCCGAAGGTTCGCGCGTGATCGCTGAAAGCTCGCAGACGCTGGCTTCCGGGGCGCAGACCCAAAGCTCGAGCGTCGAGGAAATGAGCGCCTCGATCGAAGAACTGGCCCGCTCGGTGGCCGTGGTCAAGGAGAACGCCAACGAGGCCAACAAGGTGGCCAACGAAGCCAATCGCCTGGCCGAGGAAGGCGGGCGCGCGGTGCTGAAGTCGGTGGAATCGATGGGGCAGATTCGCACCAGTTCCACCCAGATCGCCGAGATCATCCAGGTGATCTCGGAAATCGCCAGCCAAACGAATCTCTTGGCTCTGAATGCGGCCATCGAGGCGGCCCGCGCCGGCGAGCACGGCATGGGATTCGCCGTGGTGGCGGACGAAGTGCGCAAGCTGGCCGAGCGCTCGAACCAGGCCGCGCGGGAAATCTCGACCCTCATCAAGGAATCGACACAACGCGTCGAAGAAGGCGCCCAGTTGAGCGATCAGACCGGCGAATCGCTCAAGCAGATCATCAAGGCGGCCGAAGCCACCGCCGCCAAGATCGCCGAGATCGCCACGGCCACGATCCAACAGGCCTCCAACGCCGAGGAGGTCTCCAAGGCCATCCAGGGCGTGGCCCAGGTCACGGAGCAGTCTGCGGCGGGCAGCGAGGAGATGGCTTCCAGCAGTGAAGAGCTCGGGGCCCAGGCCTCCGCCCTCCGCGAGTTGGTAGGGCAGTTCACGGTCGGCGCTGCCGGCCGTTAGGTTGCGTAAAGCTCCTGTGAGGCAGTGGCGAGAGCGCCGGGCTCTCGCCACTGCCGCTCCCCTTGCCAGCAAGATCTTTCACCGACCAGGGGCGGCGCGTTCCGCCGCCGGGGGTGATGCAGAGGCCCAAGTACACCCATCATCAGTCGAGGGTACCATGTCCACCGTAGCCGAGTCGACTCACGCCCTGAAGACCACGCTGTCCGAAACCCACGGCACCATTCAACTCGTAAGCTTCACGCTGGCCAACGAGTTCTACGGAATCGAGATCACCAAGGTCAGAGAAATCATCCTGATCACGGACATCACCCAGATCCCGCAAACGCCGGCATACGTCAAAGGATTGATCAACCTTCGCAGTACCGTCATACCGGTTATCGATCTGCGGACTCTGTTCGGCCTGGCCGAAGGCGAGACCACCGATGAAAGCCGGATCATGGTGCTCCAGGCCGCCGGCAAGACGATCGGCATCAAAGTCGACGCTGTGTGCGAAGTCCTGCGCGTCAAGCGGGACCAGATTGCACCGCCGCCGCCGACCGTGGCCGGTCTCGGCGACGAGTTTCTCACCGGATTGGTGAAGCTCGAAAAGCAATTGTTGATCCTCTTGGACATCGATCGGATGCTGGGCGGAGCCGCAATGCAGTCGCTGGATTGCGCCGGATGAAGTCGGAAGGCCCAGCAGGACCGAACGGCCGACAGGTCTTGAAACCGGCTCTCTTGGATCCTGCATAGCGGATGAGCCGAGCCTTACGAACCTTCTACGGATCTGAACGGGATACTCGCTCAGTACCCGCAAGATAGGGTGGCGTGTGCAAGATACCCACCCGGCCCAATGGGATGGATCATAGACATCCAGGCGGTCAACGTACGTCTTCCACAACGCGGTGCACCGCGCTGCCGATGCGGTCCTCGACATCTCCCGCCCAGCGCCAGGCCGGGCGACCATACTCGTCCAGGTGCGGTCCGCCCTCGTAGCCCCCCTCCTCCCACACGCGCCGCGAGGGAATGTAGGCGGCCATGTCGTTCGCATAGCCGCAGACCCACGTCGTCGGGCCGAATTCGCGCTTGAATCGCAGTGAGTAGTCCACCACCGCTTCCCCGCCGATGCCGATCAGCAGCAAATCGCTGCCGATCTGCCAGGCCTGAACCGGATAGGGGTACGAGGCCGGGAACGTCGCGCCTTCGTCCATCAACTTCAACATGCGGTTCGCCCACCGGGCTTGCAGCGCGCGTTTGCCGTTGGCGATGGGCAATAGCTTCTCCCGCGTCACGAGTTCCTCGTACGCCAGGTCGACGAACTCGAAGGCCGATCGCAACCCCATCGACACCGGCTGCAGGGGTTGGGCCAGCGTCTCTTCCACGGCATCGGAGAGCCTCTTGCCGTAATGCTCGCAAAGCTCCAGCTTTCGCCGCGGCAAGGGGTTCTGGTCGCCCCCGCAGGCGTTGAAGAACATGGCGGCCGCGCCCGGATGGTTCGCCTCCAGGTTGATTTGGGCAAAGCCCGGATAGTCGCCGCACCAGCTCGTGAAGGAAAGCGTGGTGGGATGGCAGGCGTATCCGAACAACACGGCCAGGAGCTTGCCGCCCTCCCCTTTGGCCACCAGCACAGGCACGTCGTGATCGACCGGTCCCTGCAGCGGCGTCCCCTCGGCCAATTTGGCGGCGACCTCCGTCTCGCGGTTTTCCCGTCGATTCACGGCGAATGTGCAGCGTCCTTCGCCCTTCAGAAGCTGCGCCGGCTGCAGATTGTCCAAGGCCTCGCTCACGGCCTCGACCACCTGGTCCTCCATCCAGTCGGAGTATTCGGCAATCAACCGCCGCTGTGCATCGTCCGTGGGATAGTAGTCGACCAGATCGTCCTTCAGGGCAGGACCGCAGTGGTTGTGCGAAAACGTGAGCATGAACTCGGACCGCTCCAAGGAGAATCGCCGCTGCACCTTGGCGCAGAGACTCTCGTAGATCGTCTTGGACATGCCCATGTGATCGGTCGTCGCCATGACCACACGCTTGCCGTCGGTTGCGCGCAGGGCCAGCACCTTGACCCACAGGTCATGGATCTTCCCGTCCGGCTCGCGCTTGGTGCCGTAGCCTCCCAGCCACACCGGGGTTTGCGGCGTGATCAAGCGCCGGCCAATACCGACGCGCCAGTTCAACGCCTGGCCGCCTTCGCCCCAGGCCAACGGGGTTGAGGCAAAAGGAATGGCGATCAGCCATGGGGCGAGCCAGGGCAGTGTTCTCATCGCTTCGAGTCCCTCCGTTCGGGCCGTTTCGGAGCCTCAGAACCGCATCTGACTCATCCCAAGCGGTCCGAAGCTTGCCTGAAACGTGCGTAGCATTGGGTCTTTTGATCTTCAGAAAAGGAATGCAACACGAAGGTGGCGTTTGCACCGCGAAACCGGGCTCCCGCTGGTCGCCCTCGTTGCATTATCTACCTGAGGGGCAATTAACGCGGCCTTCCGTGCAGGAAGGAACGGGGCCACACAGCGTCTCCTTCGGCCTTTGTTCTATCAGTCGCAATCCCCGCGGGTCAACGCCTGCGCCCCCCCGGTCACGCCTTCGACCGGTGCCTCGGCTTGCCGCACGCCAGGGGCTTTGACGAGGGTGGCGGCCGTGCCGGACAGCGTGAGGCCCCGCTGGACCGCCCTGCGCCGGCCTGACGCCCGATTCTGGATCGGGTCTCAGCCGCGCGGTCCGACACCGCCGGGTGTCGCCGTGCGCCCTGGTGAACAAGCCTTGCCGGGAGGTTATACTGTTGGCGTCTGCAGGGACGACGCCCCGGCCGAGCCGGCCGTCGCCCCAGTTTGCCCGGGCAACGCGCAGCACAGCAGCGACATTGACTATGCGAACACCAAGCGACACTGGAGGACCAATCGTGAATCGCCGTGAACTGTTGAAGACCGCGACGGTGGGAGCCGGAATGCTGTTGACCTCGGGCACGGCTCGTGCCGGCCGAAAGTCCCCCAACGACAAACTGAACATCGCCCTGATCGGTGTTTGGGGCCGTGGGCTGGCGCACTACGACTCGTTGTCCGAAGAGAACGTAGTGGCCCTGTGCGACGTGAATGAATCGCGATTCGCCGACGCCTTGAAGCGCTTTCCCAAGGCCAAGACCTACATCGACTGGCGCAAATGCCTGGACCAGAAGGATCTTGATGCGGTCGTTTGCTGTACGGCCGACCACACCCACGCCTTTATCGCCAATTGGGCCCTGAACCGCGATCTGCACGTGTACATGGAAAAGCCGCTGGCCATCAGCGTTGAGGAAGCGCGCGTGGTGCGCGCCAACTGGCTGAAGAGGAAAGGCAAGCTGGCCACGCAGGTCGGCATGCAGCGGCACGCCATGCCGAATTTCGATCGCCTGCGCGAGCTGGTGCGCGACGGCGCGATCGGCGAGTTGAGCGCGGCCTATGCCTGGGGGAATCGCCAGATCCGCCGCGACGGCTACCTGCCCGCCGAAGGCCAGCCGCCGGAAGGCTTCCACTTCGACCTGTGGCTCGGCCCGTCCCCCGCGCACCCGTACAACCCGGGCTACTTCTCCGGCCGGGCAGGCGCCAACTGTCTTTCGTGGAACATGTTCTGGGATTTCGGCGTGGGGCAGATTGGCGATATGGGCAGCCACACGATGGACCTGCTCTGGAACGCCATCGACGCCGGCCTGCCGACCTCGGCCGAAGCCAAGGGCGAGAAGTTCAATCCCGACGTCACGCCGGTCGAATGCGAATCGCACTTCGAACATCCTGCCAACGACTGGCGCGGCCCAATTCGCGTAAGCTGGTACCAGGGCGGCGCCATGCCTCGTTCCCCCAAGCCCTTTGTCGACCTCAATCAGATCGGGCACGGGGCGATGTTCAAGGGTTCCAAGGGCTATATCATCGCCGACTTCGCCTCGCGGATCCTCATGCCGTTCGGCGACAACGCCGACCTGACCTACTACAAACCACGCACGCCGGAAACCGTGACACCGCCCATGGGGCACTTCCAGAAACAGTGGCTCGATGCCTGCAAGAACCCCAGCCTGAAGACGGCCTGCGACTTCCAGTACAGCGCCGACATGATCGAGCAGATGCTGCTGGGACTGGTCGCGTATCGCGTAGGGCGAAAGATCAATTACGACGGCGCGGCCGGCCGCGTCACCAATTGCCCCGAGGCAAACGACCTGTTGCGGCGCCAGTACCGTCCCGGTTGGACCCTCGACGGGTAGCCGGCGCCAGGGCGGGGCATTGCCCCGCAAAGGCCGTCTTCGTGTGCAACCAACAAGGAGCTTGATTGATGAATCCAGTCGAACAAGAGGCCAAGAATCCCGGCCCCTCGGCCGAAGCGCTGGTCACGCGCCGCAAGCTGCTTAAAGGGGCGGCGGCAGGCACGGTCTTCGCCATCGTGCCCAGGCATGTCCTAGGCGGCCCCGGACACGTTCCGCCCAGCGAAAAGACCACGCTCGCCGGCATCGGGATGGGGGGCCAGGGCCTGCAGAACATGGTCACCTTCCTGCAGTTCCCCGAAATCCAGGTCACCGCCGTGTGCGACGTGAATCGCGAGAGCGGCGGCTATATCTCCTGGACCTGGACGCAAGGCAAGGAGCAGAAGACGGCCGGCCGCGACCCGGCGGTCCGTGCGGTCGAGGAATACTACGCCCAGGATCGCCGCTCGGGCAAGTATCGCGGCTGCCAGGGCTATGCCGACTACCGCGAGTTGCTCGCCAAGGAGAAGGTCGACGCGGTGATGATCGCCACGCCCGATCACTCGCATGCCGTCATCACCCTGGCTGCCCTCAAGCTTGGCAAGCACGTCTATTGCGAAAAGCCGCTGGCCTATACGGTCCAGGAAACGCGGTTGGTGACCGAAGCGGCCAAGCGCGCCGGCGTCGCCACGCAACTGGGCAACCAGGGGCAGGCTACGGAGGAGGCCAGGCTCGTGTGCGAGTTCATCATGGACGGCGCGATTGGCCCGGTGCATGAGGTGCACGTGCCTGTGAACCGCCGCTTCTGGTCGTACCCCGGTTCGCTGGGGCGGCCCACGGAGACGCCACCGGTTCCCGACGGCCTGGACTGGAATCTGTGGCTGGGCCCCGCGCCCGAACGTCCCTACCATCCGGCCTACTGCCCCTGGACGTGGCGCAACTGGTGGGCCTTCGGCACCGGCTTGCTGGGCGACATGGGATGCCACACCATGTCGACCGTGTTCAAGGCCTTGAAGCTCGGACATCCCACCAGCATCGAGGCCTCGTCCACCGTGGACGACGGAGAGATCTACCCGGCGGGAGTGCTCGCACGCTTCACATTCCCCGCGCGCGGCGACATGCCGCCTGTCACCGTCTGCTGGTACGACGGCGGCCTGAAGCCGCCGCGGCCCAAGGATCTCGAGCCGGGACGCAGCCCCAGCGGCGTGACCTACGTTGGCGAGAAAGGCTCGCTGATGGGCCATCGGATCATCCCCGAGACGAAGATGAAGGCCTACGGTCGTCCGCCCAAGACCCTCCCGCGGTCGGAAGGACACTACAAAGAGTTCGTCGATGCCTGCCGCGGCGGCCAGCCGGCCGGCTCCAACTTCGTCGATCATGGCGGCCTGCTGAGCGAAGTCTGCATGCTGGGCAACGTCGCACTCCGCGCCGGCAAGAAGATCGACTGGGACGGTCCCCAAATGAAGGTTACCAACGACGCGGCCGCCAACCGGTTCCTGCAGCGAGAATACCGACAGGGATGGGCCTTGTAGGAGCGTCTCCGGCTGGGCTCTCAAGCCCTGTTCTGCAGTCGCGGCAGTCCTGGATTCCAGTCCTGGCGGCTGGGATCCAGGACGAGACTGTGGGCGTGGCCCGGGCCGGTGTCAGTCATGCGCCTGGTGTTGAGACTTCTGCCACCGCCGCAGCCGCCACAGCGCGCACACGATCCGCGGCACGGCGCGCACCAACCGGAAATGCCCCCCTGGAACTTCGTGCCAGTCGATCGGCACCTCGACGATCCGCAGCCCTCGCCCCTGGGCGCGCACCAGAAGTTCCAGGTCGAAGAGATAGCCGTTGTCTCGGACCTGGGCAAAGAGAGAGCGGGCCGCGTCGCCGCGGAACATCTTGAATCCGCACTGCGTGTCGCGCACCGTCAGCCGCAGCATCCCTGCCGCGACCCGTGCGAAGACCTGGCCGATCCATGCGCGCAGCGGATTTCGCGCGATCGTGATGTCTTCCGCTGGCAGAAGCCGCGAGCCGATCGCCAGGTCGGCTCCGTCGCGGAGGGCCTTTCGCAGCCGCGCTTCCTGGTCGATCGGCGTGGCCCCGTCCGCGTCGGCGAACAGGACCCTCCTGCCGCGGCTGGCCAGCACGCCTGTGCGCACCGCAGCCCCCTTGCCGCAGTTGGCCGTGTGTTGGATCAGACGCAACTGAGGCCAGTCGCGCGACGAGGCGTCCACCATCTCGGCTGTACGATCGCTGCTGCCATCGTCGACGACAAGCACCTCATAGGACATCCGCTCCCGCTGCACGAGGTCGGCCGGCAAGAGACCGGCGTGGGAAGCACCGTCCAAGTACTGGCGAATGGCCGTCAGGTACGGTGGCAGCCGCAGGGCCTCGTTGTAGGCGGGCAGGACCAGCGACAGTTCAACTTGCCCGTTCAATACGTTCCTCCCCACAACGCAGATGGCTTGCTAACTGCGCACGGCTCCGCTCATGCACTCGCCCCGGCAGACTAGCACCACCACCGGCGGATAGCAACAGGCCGCAGAAGACGACGGCTGAAATCGTTTATTGGGTGTCAGAAAAGGAATGTCATGGCTGTCCCGGCCGTTGCCCGGGAAAACCGGCCTCCCGATGGTCGGCCTCACGGCATTACTTACCTGAGACGCAATGGTCGTAAGAGGGGGGGCTGGCTCAAGGCGGCTTGCCGAAGGCCCTGGGCGGCAGGTAGAGTATGAGGAGACTGAGACGTGCCGTGAGTCTTGCTTTCTTCACCAGGAGCCCGGATGTGACCACGAATAGCAAACATGCTTGGACCGCCGCTGTGACCGCCCTCATCGTGACAGCCCTGTTGAGCAGTGGAGTCCAAGCGGCCGAGAATCTTGTGCCACTGGAGACCAAGCTCCCCAAGCCTCTGTTCCAGGGCACGCCGAAGAATATCAAGGCTTCGCCGACCCTGGAGGCCTATAACGAGAAGCCGCGGCCGCAGTTTCTCGCTCCCGAAGGCACCGTGAACATGGCCGCCAAGAAGAAGGTCACCTCCAGCGACAGCCAGCCGATCATCGGCGAACTGACCATGGTCACCGACGGCGACAAGGAAGGGTCTGACGGAAGCTATGTGGAGTTGGGGCCTGACCTGCAGTGGGTCCAGATCGACTTGGGCGCCGTGGCCGAGATCTACGCGGTCCTCCTCTGGCACTACCATGGCGAAGGCCGCGTCTATCATGACGTCGTCATCCAGGTGGCCGATGACCCCGAGTTCCTCCAGAACGTGCGCACCTTCTACAACAACGATTTTGACAACTCTGCCGGCCTGGGGCAGGGAAAGAACCTGGAGTACATCGAAGACTATCGGGGCAAGCTGATCGATGCCAAGGATGAGAAGGGCCAGCCCGCTCGCGGACGCTACGTCCGGCTCTATTCCAAGGGAAACACCTCCAACGATTTGAATCACTACGTTGAGGTCGAGGTGTTCGCACGCCCGGCCTAGGACCTATCCGAGAACCGCCACAGCCAGGTCGGGCGGCCCAGCCGCACTGAGCTGCCGACTGGTCTTAGGACCGGCTCTAAGTAAACCTTGTCAACGATTGCCCTGGACGATCGCCGCCGCCTTTGGTTTGCCGCCGGCCTGGTGGCCTTGATCGCAATCGCCCTGGCGGTCCGGCTTCCACGGCTGGCGGCTCGCCCCATGCACTGTGACGAAGGGAACCAGGCGGTCCGCGCCGGACTGCTGCTGGAGACGGGCCAGTATCGATACGATCCGCAGGAACACCACGGGCCAACCCTGTACTGGCTGACGCTGCCGTCGCTCTGGGTGCGAGGTGTCCACACTCTCGCCCAATCCAGCGAGGCCGACTACCGAATCGTCCCCGTGCTCTTCGGCGCGGCCACGATCGCGGTCCTGGCCCTGTTGGCCGACGGCATCGGCTGGCCGGCCGTCCTGCTGGCGAGCCTGCTTGTGGCCCTTAGCCCGGCCATGGTCTTCTACTCGCGCTACTATGTTCAGGAATCCCTGCTGGTCTTCTTCACCGTAGGGGCCATGGGCTGCGCGTGGCGGTGTGTGCGGAGCAGGTCGCTCGTTTGGGCCGCGGCCAGCGGCTTGTGCTTCGGCCTGATGCACGCCACCAAGGAGACTTGGATCCTCGCCGCCGCCGCCATGGTCGCCGCCGTGGTGCTGAATCGGTTCTGGAACCGCTGGGCTGAAGGGCCTGGCTGTATGCCGCGGCCCTGGCCAGATGTCCGGCCGCTGTCCATTGGGTTGGCGGCCGCCGTGCTGGTCGCGGTGGCGCTCTATTCGTCGTTAGGGACGAACCTCCGCGGCCCGCTCGATTCCCTGCTCGCCTACGGCACCTATTTTCATCGCGGCAACGAAGGCGGCATCCACGCCCATCCCTGGTACTACTATCTGGAACTCCTGGTCGCCTTCCGGCCATCGCGCGGGTTCTTCTGGAGCGAAGGGCTGATCGTCGGCCTGGCCCTAGTGGGTGCGATCGTCAGCCTGTGGCCGCGCCTGCTGAACGAGCCGCAACGTTCCTGCTCCCGTTTCCTGGCAATCTACACGCTGGTGCTCACCGGGCTGTACTCCGCGATTCCTTACAAGACGCCCTGGTGTCTGCTCAGCTTCCTGACAGGCATGACTCTCCTGGCAGGTCTTGGGGCCTGGACGATCCTGCGGCTGGTTCCCAGCGGAATCGGTCGTCTCGCCGTCGGGGCACTGTTGGCGGCTGGCTTGATCCACCTGGGGTACGAAACCTACTGGTTGAACTTCCGTCTGCCGACCGATCCGCGCAATCCCTACGTTTACGCCCATACCTCGCCCGACCTGCTGAACCTCGCCACCCGGCTCGAACGACTCGCGCGGGTTTCGCCCCAGGGCCACGCGGTGACCATCCACGTTGTCACGCCGGAAAACTACTGGCCGTTGCCTTGGTACCTGCGCCGGTTCGATCAGCGAAACACCGGCTACTGGCAAGACCCGGCAGCTTGGAAGCGGCAATCGCCAGCTCTTCCCGTCCCCGATGTCCTGATAGTCACGCCCGACGCCCGAGCCGCCGTCGACTCCGGCCTTCGCGCGGCGTACAACAGGCAGTCGCTCTACGGGCTGCGCCCGGGGGTTCTGCTGGCGGTCTACGTTCGCGAGGAGTTGTGGCAGTCGCTCCTTGGGCAGACTGCCAGCCCGTAACCGAGATCAGCGGTCACGGCGGCTTGCTCAGACTCCCCAGCCTTTGCGGTACTCGCGCTTCACAAGCGGCGCCAGCTCGGGTCGGTTCTTGCACTGCATGGCGGCCGCATCCCACTCGACCTTCTGCCCTGCTCCGGCGCGCTCCGCCAGGCAGCCCAACAGAACCATCTCGGTGAGCTTTGCCGAGTAGTCGAAATCGGCGCAAGCGGGCGTGCCTTCGCGGATCGCGCGGAAGAAATCGTCCTGATGCGTGCCCTTCACGCGCGGCAGGGTTTTGTCAGGCCGTGGAGTCGCCTGATGCTGCGCTTCGGGCACGATCCGCGGCCCGCCGCCGTAGTTGCCTGCGACCATGATCCCTTTGTCGCCAATGAAGACCATGCCGCCGTTCTTCAGGTCGCGGCCAAACTTCTTCTCCAACTCAGCCACCACCGGCGGCCGGTTCTGGAGCTTGGCCTTCTCTTCGTCGGGCGTATCCGCGTCCACAGGTCCCCGATAACCGTCGTACCAGTGGACCTTGACCGGCGGCAGGTTGCCCCGCGCAGGGAAGTTCCAGCGGATCGCACCCATGGTCGGGAACCGCTCCTCGCTCCCCCCGCTCAGTTCCAATGCTTCGACGCTCTCTGGCGAGCCGAGCTTCAAGGCCATGAACGGGCCATCCAGGTTATGGCAGCCCCAGTCGCCCACCGAGCCGTCGCCGAATTCCCACCAGCTCCGCCAGAGCAACGGATGGAGTTCGTCGTGATAGTCGCGGAACTGGCACGGCCCGATCCACTCGTCCCAGTGGAGCCCCGCCGGCACCGGCTTGGTCGGCAGCCGCGTGCCTGCACCGCCACGACCCGTGGGGGCCCAACTGTAGGTCTCCGTCACGTTGCCGATGGCCCCCGCCCAGATATACTCGCACAGCCGGCGCAGCCCCTCGCCGCTGTGGCCTTGGTTGCCCATTTGCGTGACGATCTTGTGATCCTTCGCGTACTGGGCCATGCGGCGCACCTCGTCGATCGAGTGCCCCATGGGCTTCTCCACGTACACCGGCTTTCCGGCCGCCATGGCCATCATGGTCGCCGGGAAGTGATGGTGGTCGGGCGTCGCCACAAAGACGGCGTCGATGTCCTTGCCGATCTGGTCAAACATCTTCCGGTAGTCGGCAAAGGTCTTGATAACTTCGGTCTTGGTCTCCGGCGAGTGCTCCTTGATCCACCCCATGGTGCTGGCGATATGCCGATCGTCCACGTCGACCATGGCCACCAGGTCTTCTGTGACGGCAGCGCTGATGCTGCTGATCCCCTGGTTGGCCACACCAATCACTACACAGCGCAGCTTGGCTCGCGATGCCGGCTCGGCAAGCACACCGGGCAAAGGAAAGGCTTGGGTCGCCCCCAGGCTGACGGCCACGGCGGCAGACTTCTTCAGCAGGCTACGTCGAGTGAGTCGTATGGTCACGGGAAGTCCTTGGTCCAGAGGTGAAGGCAGGCTGGGAATCCGCATCGGATCAGTGACACCGGGGCCAGCCCGCCGCGAAACGCGTAGGCGAGATCACATTAGATCAAGCTCCCAGGGCGAGTCGCAAGACACACCAACAGAAAAGGCCCTCAATGGAGGTTGTGGTGTGTAGAAGTATCACGAGGCTCCCCGAGTAGGGCTCGAACCTACGACCCAGCGGTTAACAGGCACAGTCTGGTCGGGGCCGCCGCAGCGTGAACCTCAACGATACCAACAACTTAGCGAAATCAAGCCCCGATTGCAAGCCGCTGCATCTCACTTCAGTTTTCTCGCGGGATTGCACGGCGCTTCGGTGGATACCCGTGGATGAATCCTACCCAGGCATTCAGCTTACCACGGCCCGCAAGGCTGGCGATTCATTGACGCTTACCTTTGCACCCTTCAACGTTCGCTCCCCGAGTACGTCCGGGAAAGCGGGTGGGCTCCGCGATACTTCGCCGACACCGAGGGGTTTAATTGGAGATATCGGCCTGCGTCAGCCTTGGCGTTTGCCATGTAGCGAAGGCTGTATCCCCCAGTAGCGTGAGGAGCGCGGTATGAAACTTTGGACGATGGTGTTGAGCTTGGCAGTGGTGGCTGCGGTGTCTCTTAGCGCTTTGGCCCAAGAGAGAAGCAGGGGCGCCAAGAAGGATGGTGACCGGCCCCGCATGAGCTTCAAGGACATGGCCGGCGAGGACGGCAAGCTAACGAAGGACGAGTTCGTCGCGGCCCGCATGAAGAACATGCCCGACGACCGCAAAGAGAAGGCCAAGGAAATGGTCGGCAAGATGTGGGATCGGCTCGCCGGAGACAAGAAGGAACTGACCGAGGAGGAGTTTAAGGCCGCCATCGAGAAGATGATGAAAGAGCGGAAGGACCAGGGCGGCGGAAAGCGGGGCGAGAGGAAGAAGTGAAGCAAGGAACCACCTGCCGCTGACGGCCGCGTTGCGCGACCGATGCAGTCGGGTTGTTGCGGGGCCTACGATCATTGGCTGCCGGGGTCATCCCCGGCAGCTTTCATGTTTCTTGCTGTGCCCTTCCGCGTCGTCGCGATCTTCCCAGCGGCTGACTTCTGGTAAGTCCGCGATTGCCATTGGGGTCGCCAAACCTAGGACGCCATCATTTGGTGAGCGGGGACGCCGTGGGGAGCAGTGCCTTGGCCTCGGCGTCGTGGGAACGCGCGATCCACTGCTGGAGGTAGCGACGATGTTGGCCATCGAGCCGGTCAGCATGTACTCGACGCCGGCTGCATTGAGCCGAGCAAGCACATCGACCAGGAGTTCGCTTTCGGATCTCATTGCCGGCTCAGTTCAATACGCCGTCGAAGGTGTTGTTCCACTTCGTCGGCCGTGGGCTCGGGGAATTGACGCCGAATGCCCTCGCGCGTCACGTTGCAGGCGAACTCGTGCAGGTCCAGCGCGATCTTCAGTCGCTCTTCGCCGGTCATTGTCCGGTAACGCTCGATCTGATGCTCAAGGGCGGCGTCGGGGGTCATCGTTACGTAGCCTCTCCGCTGTCATAGATGACCTGTCGAGTCGCCAATATCGTATGACGGCGAAATGGGTTCCGCAATCCTTCCTTCTCGACGAGGTCGACTCGCCGGCCGACAAGTCCACTGAGCTCGTCGCTCATTGCCGTGAGATCCCAGAGGCTCCAGGGGGCATCGTCGGTAAAGGAAACCAGGACGTCGATGTCGCTCTCAGGGCCAAAGTCGTCCCGCAGAACCGAGCCAAACAGAGACAGCTCCAGCAGACCCCGTTCCAGGTCACGCTCCCGGGCGTCCTCAGCCAAAGTCAGGAAATCGAAGACGTAGGGGTCCTTGAGTGTCTGCTGCGCCAAATCAGACTTTGGCGCCGGCAGTGTCTCGGGGAAGTTCGTGATCGCCCTGCCTTCCCGGCCGTAGAGGTCCAGCTCGATCTGATGCACCAGGGTCGCCCGGGACCAGCCGTGCTGAACAGCCTTCTGGGCGTACCAGAGCCGCTGGAGGGGGTCCTTGAGCTTGGCGAGCAGTTGGAGATTGTGTCCCCAGGGGATTTCTCCAACGAGCTGTGGGAGATTTCGACCGTCCAATTCTCCAACAGGCTGTTGGAGTTTTGCCACGTCCTCGGTCCAGGCCAGGTAGAAGGCCCGCATGTACCAGATGTTCTGGGGCGAAAAGCCCGCCATGCCGGGGAATTCGCGTTGCAGGTCGGCAGCAAGCCGCTGGACAACGGCCCTTCCCCAGCCATCCCGCTCCTGGCGCAGGACGATCTCCCGGCCAATATCCCAGTACAGACGGATCAGCTCACGACTGGCGCCCACGGCGGCCCGGACCTGGGCGTGGCGGACGCGGTCCTTGATGTCCTCCAGGAGTTCGGCATAGCCCGGCGGAAGCAGTGCGGCCGGCCGCCGGATAACGCCCGATGTAGGCTGCGGCAGGGTCTCGTCCTTCGGTTTGGCCACCGCCGATAGCCGAATGGCCCGGCCGGGCTTGGACGCGGCCCTCTTGGGCTTCCTCGCTGGCTGCGTTGCGGTCCCCTTGGCCTTCTTCTTAGCCGGCATGGTCCAAGCCCTCCGGGTTCGAGCGAATGGCCTTCTCCAGCTTCCGCGACTCGGCGAACTACACGTTCACCTGTGCCGCCGTTGGCACGCTCCTTCGGTTGGGTGTCTTCTCAACCATGACTTCCCCCTCGCGGCTCAATGTCTCCGGGGCCAACGGAAGTCAGGAATCCGGGATGGACATTCCATTGCTGTCCTTCGTCGGTGACGATGCTGGCGGTCTTCTTGTTGAGCCGAACGATGACGCCGACCTTCCGCTCGCCGGACGTGCTCGGAAAGCTCACGCGGTCGCCCACGCTGAAACGAGCCAGCATGGCCGTGCTGCGGGCCTGGCCGATGAGCTTGAGCCGCTCGACGATCAGTCGGTTGAGGAAGCGCAGGTCCTCTTCGTTCATGCGCCGGATCGTCTCCACTGCCGCCGCCCGGTCCACCAGGTCAAACCGATCACTCGCCATAGCCCAACCCCTTCAGAGGTTCTTACGAATGGCCGTGCTCGTACTCGGCCGCGTCCATGTGCCCCCGCAGCTTGTCGGCCGCCGCGCAGAGCTTGGCCTCGAAGCCGAGGTTGGCACCATTGCCGTTGGAATCCCTCTGTGCCGTCTTGCGTTTTGCCATCGTGTGCGTCCGTTTCTCGTCAGCGAGGGAGTCGTCGGGCCTTCACCACCGGCCGCTTCGCCGGATTGACGATTTGCTGGCGGAGCAACTCCACGTCCGCCTTCTTGAACAGGCGATAGTTATTCACAGGATGTCGGTACACCGTGCTTGCGGTAGCGACCCTTGGCGTGTTCTTAGAAGGCCAGGATCAACTCGTTGATGGTGGCGGGCGCGGGAGAGTCGGTCGCGGCCGTAGCCATGGGCTGCTTTCCGGCCACAATGAACTCGGCCAACAGGCGGTGGTACTGCGCCTGGCTCTCCTCGCTGCCGTACTTGCCGAGATAGACCCGCTTGCCGTTGATCTGGACGAGAGCCTGACCGCTAGCCTTGTGCAACCGGTATTTTGGGGTCCGAAAAGACATGGGCAGTGCTCCTTTCGGTCAGAAAGGGGTAGTACTACCCCTCTGCCTCTGACATCCAGGCCGCACTGCCCTACGCAGGCAGGTGTCCTAACTCCAGGATTCGTCGGGACTTACGTCAAGCTCCCCGAGTAGGACTCGAACCTACGACCCAGCGGTTAACAGCCGCTTGCTCTACCGACTGAGCTATCGGGGAGTGCGAAAACTCTATCCTAGCTCATCCATTGCGGGCCGACAAGGTCTCGGTCACATGGCTGGCACAAGTAGTTGCCGGAAAACAGGTTGTGTGTATCGGGGGAACGAGGATGCGCCGGCAGAAGGGGGCAACCAGCGGCCCGCTGCCAAACCAAGTGGATGCACGCGTCAAGTGGCCAGAAGGAGAGTCTACGATCGGTCCCAGAATCGTTCGACCGTTCGGTCTGGCAGAGGCCTCCCGACGTGGCTGTGATGGTTTCAGGATCGGCCCTTATTCAGCCTTCGCGCGCTCCGCCGCCGACGGACTACTGGGCCTGCGCCCGTGGCTTCGTGGTCGCTTGGCTGATCCTGGGAAGGGGCAGGGGAGGGGCATCGCCCGCGGGTACCGGAGGCGCAGGTGAGTTGTCCACCGTCTGTTCGGACGTGGAGTCTTTGTCCTTGCGTAGTTGCTCGACGCGTTGGTGGCGTTGCAGGACCTTCCTTCGCTTCTCTACCGCCGGGTCAATCGCACGGTCCACGCTGGCAATGAACTGCTTCGCCGAGAGGATGCTCTTCTGGCCCTTGTAGAGAACGGGCAGATCAGCGACTCGATACTCGATGCCGATTGCTCGGCCGGTATCCGCCGAAAACAGTACCCGGATGCTCTCTTCATCATTGCCTTGATAGACGTTCATCCAGTCGGCACCGGCGGCCCTGCGACGTTCCTGGATGACATGCTTGAAGTCACTTGAACCTGGACTCTCCATACGAACGATAGCGCCTCCCAGAGTCTTGTGCGGCAGTCCCAGGACACGCTGTATTTCGGGGTCCGCCATGCCTTCTTTGAGCAACTCGTATGTGCGTTCGTTGACCGCTGTATTGGGTGCCGCCTCTACGCCTGGACGCAGGAGCACTTCAACAACGGCCACGAGCATCAGGCCGCAAATCACGGCGGTGAGCGTCTTGTAGACCATGGTGCGTCTCTCGTACCAAGAGGGAAGTCCGGGTATGTACGATCTTCAGTGACCATTCTTGATGGCACAGACACCCGCTAGGAAGAGTGTCACATGCATAGTGCAAAAGGTAATCGACATGCCTGGTACTGTCAATAGTGGTGGTCCTCTTACTAAGGACGCCAGGCTGCCGGCATCGGCTGTGTGGTGTGCTTGAGAGCGGATCGCAGCGCGACGAGCAGGCTTTGATAGGATGGCATCTCGTCGTAACACCTGATTTGAAAAAGGGTTGTGGTCCATGTGAACCTGTGGGGGCCTTTTGCTGCAGTACGCCACCGCGCCTGGTGGAACCCGTCCAAGCAGAACAGTCGCACGAACGGGACTTGGCGGTCATAATGGGGCAGTTTGTGGGGCCTCGCAGAACCGCCTTCCATACTTAGGTGTGGGCTTCCTGACGTGTTGCTGTCTGGGTTGCGAAGGTAACTGGAGGAAGCTCCATGGCCACCATGGATACTTAAACAGCCGGTGGCTGTAGCTCATGGCGGATCCAGCTTTAATCCGAGTGAGATTTCATGCGACCTGCGGGCCCGAAACGATTCGCGGCAGGTGTTGACTCAAGCAGGAGAACCCTTCGTGGGCGCGACCATCAAAATCTCTCCCACCAATCAGTTGGCCGGCTCGATTCGTCCGCCGGGCTCCAAGAGCATCACCAATCGGGCCCTGGTGTGCGCGGCGTTGGCTGAGGGCCGCTCGACGCTCAGGGGCGTGCTCGATAGCGAAGACACGGCAGTGATGATGGCGGCCTTACGGCACTTGGGAGTTGGTGTTGTCCATGAGGCTGCGACCGGCATCGCACGCGTGGAAGGCTGTGGAGGGCGAATCCCGAATCGCAACGCGGAGTTGTATGTAGCCAACAGCGGTACAACGGTACGATTCCTTGCGGCCGTGGTGACGCTGGGGCAAGGCCATTTTCGCCTGGATGGCTCGGCGCGCATGCGCCAACGGCCAATCGAAGACCTGTTGAAGGCCTTGCGGCAACTGGGGGTCAATGCGCGGAGCGAAACGCAGACGGGATGCCCACCGGTGGTCATCGAGGCGGCAGGGTTGGGAGGCGGCCGGGCGGAGATTGCGGCCGACATCTCCAGCCAGTTTCTGAGCGGACTGATGATGGCAGCGCCCTACGCGCGGCAACCGGTCGAGTTGTTGGTGCAGGGCGAACTGGTCTCCGAGCCCTACATCCTGATGACGCGGTCGGTGATGGCGGCCTTCGGTGTGGACGTGCAGGCAGCGGGGCAGAGGCGGTATCTCATCCCCAAGGGTGTTTACCAGTCGAGGACGTACGCGATCGAGCCAGACGCGTCGGCGGCGAGCTATTTTTTCGCTGCCGCGGCGATCACCGGGGGGCAAGTCACGGTCGAGGGGCTGTCGCGCGAAAGCGTGCAGGGTGATGTAGGCTTCTGCCAGTGCTTGCAGGAGATGGGATGCCGGGTCGAGTATGGCGCGGATCGGATCACCGTTTGTGGTGGACCGCTGCGCGGTATTGAGTTGGATATGAATGCGATCAGTGACACCGTGCAGACTCTGGGCGCCGTGGCGCTGTTTGCCGAAGGTCCCACGACGGTGCGAGGTGTGGCGCATATCCGTCATAAGGAGACCGACCGTTTGCATGCTTTGGCTCAGGAACTTCGCAAGTTCGGCGCGGCGGTGGACGAGTATCCTGACGGTTTACGGATCGCGCCGCGGCCTCTGCATGGAGCGGAAATCGACACGTACGACGATCACCGCATGGCGATGAGCATGGCCCTGGTCGGGCTGCGCGTCCCGGGCGTCGTGATTCGCGACCCGGGTTGCACGCGGAAGACGTACCCCCGCTTCTTCGATGATCTGGCCGCGGTGACGGGGCAGCCAGCGAAATCGCGTGAGTAGGAATCCGGCAAGGCGACTGGTGCGAAGGGGCTCTTGGTATTTCCCAATAGCCGTGCAGCGTGCTTGTGGCAGTTGCCAGGGGAAACCGGGCTTCCGTTGGTCGCTCCTGACGACCTGGCCTATTTGAGGGGCAATAGACATGAGTACCGAGGTCATCCCGGACAGCCCGGTCCGCACTCAGCTTCGGCGGACTTCGTACCGGCTGCTGCGATTGTCGATCCTGTTTGCCTTGGGGTATCTGCTGTTGGTCTACCAGTTGACGCCGGCCTTGTGGCGTTCGCACTTGCGGCGCCACCCGGCTTTGGCTGCCGTATCGACGGTGACGCAGACGTCGGCCGGGATTCCCGGTGATCCGCTGAACGTAGCGATTGTGGGAGGTCAGCCGGAATTGCAGCAGGCGATGCTGGCGGCCGGTTGGTATCCGGCAGACGCGCTGACCTTGCGGAGTTGCCTGAAGATCGCCGGCGACACGCTGCTTCATCGCCGCTATGAAGACGCGCCCGTCAGCAATCTGTATCTCATGGGACGTAAGGAGGATCTGGCCTTCGAGAAGCCGGTTGGCGACAGCCCTCGTCAGCGGCATCACGTGCGTTTCTGGTGTTGCGAGCAGCGCGATGCCGAGGGTCGCCCGGCTTGGATCGGTGCGGCCACGTTCGACAGCAGCGTGGGCCTCAGCCACACCACGGGCCAGATCACGCACCACATCGCCGCCGACATCGACCGGGAACGGAGTCTGTTGCTGGGCGATCTGCATCGCGCGGGACAGACAGACGAGGTTTATTGGCTCGCCGATTTCCAGAAGAGTCGGGAGGGCCGCAATGGCGGAGGGGATCCCTGGCACACCGACGGCCGGTTGGGCGTGGCCGTGCTGAAGACCAACCGCGACGAGTCCTCCGAGGACTAGCTGTGTAGCTAGCGGCGACTAGGGATTGAAGTCCTTCAAGAAGCCGTAAGCTTCGTTGCGGTGATCGAAGTCCTGGTCGGTCAGGCCGACATTCAGCTTGAGGTCCAGGTAGGTGTACTCCTCCAGCAATGGCGGTGTATCGCCTGGGCGCTGCGGCCAATCGTACGACGCATAGCGAATCGGCAGTTGCAGTTCGTCGTCGATGAAGATCTGAGCGAGGTGGTAGCGGAAATGGCTGCGGCGAATGGGGTGCATGACCTGGATGGCCGTACACTGGCGGTTGTTCACACGCGCGCCGGGGAAGTATTTGACGTCGATCTCGCCACCCAGCTTGACTTCCTCTTCGCCCACCTCCCAGATGCGGTGGATCAAGTTATGCAGGCCGATTTCCGTGAGCGGATAGCGATTGCCTTTCATGGCCAAGGGGCTTCTCGGGTCGGTCGAGACGGTGATGTACGGCACGCGTTGTCCGCCGCGACGGGCAATGAGTTGGCCGCTGTTATGGCCTTCGACGTAGACGACTTCCCGACCAGCCAGGGCCGGTGGGCTGGAGTACTTGATATAGACCGCGAAGGGAACTGTCACCTGCGAATCGCGGACTTGCTGATGGCGCAGTTTGACCAGCATCTGCTCCGGCGTGCCCGCCTCTGCGTCCACCTGTTCGCGCTTGACCAGCGTGCAGGTGTAGTCGCGAATCTCGCGCGGTATGTCTTCCCATCGGCGGCTGGCCAGGGCCAGAACCTGCGCCAAGGGGTGTTCGGCCGGAGAGGCTTCTGCGGCAGCCAGCGCGGCGGGGGGCAACAGCAGCAATCCTGGTCCCAGGAAACGCACAAGGAACCTCACCGCCCGATCGCGATTCGCGACACGATTGCAGGTAGATGGCTCACGGTGAAAGGCCGGCTGCGTCCGGATCATGGTCGCCTCGTAGCTGCAAGACAGGAACGATCGTGGGAAGCGGTCACTGGTGGGGCAGAATCACCCCGGCGCGATGGACTATCGCTTTGGATGTGGAAGTATAGATCACGATTTAAGCGCGGGGCGGCAAGTCCGCGAGGCTTCCCCCCTCCTTGGGTTATCGACCCGTTCCGTATGCCCAATCGCCAGGGACAATCATCAGGAATCGGGGACTCATCCTTCCCTTTCCCTCGGCTGGGGGCACTGGCAAAGCGGAGATCGGCCTTGTGGCCACGGACCCGACTGGCGTGGGAAGGCTTGGGCCTGCTAGAATCTATCCACCGTCCGCACCTTCGGGGGGGCGAGCGGAGGCTTGAACCGCCCTTGCTTGGGCAAGAACTTTCATGCAGTGAGATCCAACGGATGAGAAGCAATCGCTTTGGTTTGCTGGTGATGGGAGTGTGTCTGCTGGTGGGGTGGTCGGTGGTGGCGTTGGGACGGACGCAGGGCGCAGAACAAGTGCCGCCGGCTGCACCAGCGGCATCGCCGTCGCAAGAGTCGCCCCAGGGGCAGAGCGGTTCCGCCGGCCAGGCGGCGGACAAGAAGGCGGCCAAGGTTTTCAGTGTTGATACCAAGACCGATCCGTTCCAGGTGCCGGAGGGAACGCCCGAGCGGTTGATCGACTACATCCGTGGTCTGCCCGAAGCGGCTGGCGAAGATCGCCATACACCCAAGTACTATCGGGCCTTGGCGGAAGCTTCGCGGCGAATTCTGGCCGGGAAGCCCGAACCGAGCCAGGCCCAGATTGGGGCTCAAGTGCGGGTTCAGTCGCTGGCGGCACTTGAGGCCGCCAATGACCCCAAGGCGGCGGAGGAGCTGGCCGCGTTGCCGGGTGACTTGGAGAAACAGGGGCAGGCTGCGCTAGCTCATGAAATCACGCGTATCTTGTGGCAGATCCGCATGAACCGTGCGATGCGGGCTTCACCCGACGATTTGGAAAAGGTCATCACCGAGTTCCGGCAGTGGGTAGGGATCAAGCCGGAGGCGAGCGATCTGCAATTGGCCATGGAAACGGCTCACCTGCTGGAGGCCATGGGCAAGCGCGAGGCGGCTGCCCTGGCCTACCAGGAATACGCCAAGCTGTTTGCCACGCTCGAACAGCCGGAGTTAGCGAGCATGTTGAAGCTTATGGAAGGCGCCGGGCGGCGGCTGGGATCGATTGGCAAGAAGATGGAGGTGGAGGGAAAGACTCTGGACGGTCAGGTGCTTGATTGGAGCAAGTACCAGGACAAGGTGGTCCTGGTCGTATTCTGGGCCACCTGGTGCGGTCCCTGCCGAGCGGAAACGCCGCACATCAAGAAGCTGTACGAGGGGTACCACGACCGCGGCTTGGAGGTGATCGGGATCAGCCTCGACCAGCAGGTGGAAGAGGTCCAGCAGTATGTGCGCGAGGTCGCGATCCCCTGGACGATCCTCTTTTCCGGGCAAGTGGGGGGCGCTGACGGCGGTGACCCGATGGCAATCAAGTACGGCATCATCGGCATTCCGGCCATGATGCTCGTGGGCAAGGACGGCAATGTCGCGGCGCTGGATCTGCGCGGCCCCAAGCTGGACGAGGAATTGGCTCGATTGTTGGGGCCTTTGCCCCCAGAAAAGCCGGAGACCAAGCCCACACCCGGACAGTGAAGCCACTGCCGACCGCAGGGGCGAGAAGGCGTTCTCTCGTGATCGGACGAGCGCGTTTCAGGCACTTGCCGCCGGCCATGCGCCTGCGGAACCGGGGGAACACGCCGCCGGGGCGTGCGGCAGAGGCTAGGCGGCATTGAGCTTGCCGACCGCTTCAATCAGGAACTGGCGGCTGGTCTCGATCAGCCGTTGCCCTTCTTCGGCGTCGAACTCGCCTTCGGTTTCCAGCGAGACGACACCCGAGTATCCGGCCTGTTTCAGCACTTGCAGGCATCCGTCGACATTGACTGTGCCCTGGCCCAGGGCCACACACTTGGCGCCCACGACATCTTTGACGTGCAGGTGGACGACGCGATCGGCGATGGCCTTGAGCGTGGCCACTTCGTCCTGCCTCTGGCCGTAGGGAGTCCAGGAATAGGCCCCGTTGGCCGTTTCGACATAGGTGGCCCGATGGACGTTGGCGGTGTCATAGTTGATGCCCAGCCATTGGGAACTCGAGAGGGCCATGATCTTGCGGAGGCCATCGGCCGTGAGCGAGAAGGTCCCATGGGGTTCGATGGCTAGATAGACCTGGCATTGTTGGGCGACTTCCAAGATCGCGGCCAAGCGTTCGGCCAGGAGTTTCAGGGCGTCGTCCTCGGACATGTTGGCCGGCTTGCGGCCATCGCCCGCGTTGACGACAGGGATGCCGGCCTCCTTGGCCCAGCGGATGACTTGGGTGATGCCTTCGACCGACTTGGGGTTGGACATCACGGCGCCGTGCATGGCCCAGAGACCGGTGACGCCCTTGAACCCATGGTCGCGCACGATCTGCCGGAATCGCTGGGGGTCGTCCTTCAGGACGTCTACGTGGGGGCAGAAGGGGCCGGTGGCCTGGGTTTCGACATACTCATAGCCGGCGCGGCGGATCCGCTGGAAGGCCTCTTCCAGGGAACTCTTGCGGAAGCTGACGGTGCTGCAGCCGATGGTCATGGCGGGCTTGGACGGGGCCGCCGAGGTCCATTGCGGCCGGGTCAGGGCGAGTCCGGCAGCAGCGAGTCCCGAAGCGATCCACTGCCGACGCGTGATCCAGTCTAAGCTGTTCTGCCGCATGTTGTGTTCCTTGTTTGGATTTGAGGTTGCAGTGCTGATGGTGCAGGCTATTGGTCTTCAGGAAGGGAATGCAACACGTGGGTGGCGTTTGCCGAATGAAAATGAAGCCGGGCTCCCGCTGGTCGCCCTGATTGCCGTGCTTATCTGAGGGCCAATAGGGACGAGGCCGCTGGCGGAGGCTCTGGCCGTCATTCGCCTGGGTCGACCGGATCGCTCCTGCGCGGTGGAATGAAACCCAAGTGGACACTGAGTTCTGCCGCAGCTTCCTGGACCAGGCGACCGACGGCCGGGATTCGCTGACGCGACAGACGTTCGACGGGCGCGGAGATGCCGAGGGAGGCGATCACTTCGCCGCTGGCATCGCGGATCGGTGCTCCCACGCAGCGGACGCCTTCGTGATGCTCTTCGTCGTCGAGTGAATAGCCGCGGCGGCGCGTGCGGCGGCAGTCTTCGGCCAGGGCGGCCAAAGTGACAATCGTCCGTTTGGTCAGGGCGGGCAGGGGGCCATGGCCTAGGAGCTGGACCAGTTGCGGCTGGTCAAAATCGGCAATCAAGGCCTTGCCCACGCTTGTGCAGTGCAGCGCCACGGAGAATCCCGAACCGGCGGAAACCCCCACTGGCTGCTCGCTCAGTTGGTGGTCGATCAGGACGGCGGAGGCTCCCTCCAATATGGCCAAGTGCGTGGTTTCTCCTGTCTGGGCAGCCAATCGATCCACATAGGGTCGGGCAGCTTGTACGATCACATCGCGGAAGCGAAAGTGGCTGGCCAGACGCCACACGGCCGATCCGAGCAGGTACTGCTTGCTGTCCGGCTGTTGAGCCAGAAAACCTCTGAGTCGTAGGGTATTGGCCAGCCGGTACGCGCTGCTGCGGTCGACCCGGAGCAAGGCGGCCAACTCGGCCAAGGCTACCGGGCGTCGGGCACGGCCGACCGCCTCGAGGATTTCCAGTCCACGGTCCAGGCTCTGGATGGGCGCGGTGCCGCGGGAGTCAGGCATAGAGGGGTTCCAGGTAATTGTATAATACACAACGGCATTGTGCATATCCAATTTAGCACGACGGATCCCCGGGCGTCAATGCATTCGGGCATGAAGGCCAGACGTGGATCGCCGAGCGGTGGCATCCAACACTGCCATTGTGCGACTTGGAATCGGAGCAGAAGGGGGGCCGGGACTGGAGGAGCAAACGTTCACCCCCTCAGTACAGATCGGCCTCGCGGAGCAATGCCTGGTTCTTGGGGTGCCGCGTTTCGCTGGTGCTGTAGATGCGGATCCCGGCCGAATCCTTCAGCGGGCACACGTTTTCGCAGATCCCGCAGCCCACGCACCTGTCGGGATCGACTCGCGGCTGCTTGATGGTCTTCTTCTGGCCGCTGCTGTCGTGGCTCTCGACCTCCACGCAATAGATGGCCTTGGGGGAGACGGGGCAGTGCTCTTCGCAGACAATGCACTCGCGCCCATAGGCATAGGGAATGCATCGCGTGACGTCGAAGGAGGCCAGGCCGATCTTCACCACATGCTTCTCTTCGACCGTAAGGGGGCGGATGGCCTCGGTGGGGCAGACCTGTCCGCAGAGGTTGCAGTTGTACTCGCAGTGGCCGATGCTTGGAACGAGGTGCGGGGTCCACAGGCCCTCCAGTCCGGCTTCGCTCCAAGTGGGCTGCAGGCCACCGGTGACGCAGACTTTCATGCACAACCCGCACGACAAGCAGCGATCGAGGAACTCCTGTTCTTCGCGCGCTCCGGGAGGACGAATGAGTTTGGGGTGATAGGTCTTGGCGCGGCCTTGCGGAGTGCCTCGGAAGAGATAGAGGGCGCCCAGGCCGGCAGCGATTGAGGCCATGGCAGCGCGTTTCGACACATCGAGTCGTTCCACGGCCGGTTGCTTGCTCCAGGGCAAGCTGAAGGTGAAAGAGAGGCTGCCCCGGCGACACGAGCTGGTGCAGTTCAGGCAGCCGAAGCATTCGGCCGGCTTCCACTGGTCGCCGGGCGTGCGGCCGGCGGCGCCGTGGCAGGCCATTCCGCACAAATCGCAGTGGCTGCAATCGTCCTTGACGCGCCGCCGCAGCAGCGGGCGCCAGGCCAGCAGCCCCAGCAGCGCACCCAAGGGGCAGAGGTAACGGCACCAGAACCGTGGACGCCAGCGATTCAACAGCAGCAAGCCGGCGAAAATGGCCAGGATCACGCCCGCGTTGAGGAACACCTGGCGCTGGACCACGAACAGGCGATCGCGAATCCAGGCGTAAGGCGGTTCGGTCAGCTTGGAGGGGCGAAACCAGGCAGGGGCCTTTGCCGCCAGGGAACGGCCTGCCGGATCCTCAGACGCAGCTTCGGCGTGGGCCGCAGCCTCGTCCAGACGCGTGTCGAAGTCGTAGATTGCCTTCGACGATTCTTCCAGGGTCCATTGCACGCCAGGGAGCAGAGCCACGACCGTGGAACGGTACAGCAGCACCAGCGGGTCGAGGACGCAAACCCAATGCGCGCCTAGGGCCGCCATTACCAGAAAGGCGATCAGCAGGTAGTACTTGGTCAGTTGCCAGGGCGACCAGTGATCGCGTCGTTTGCGATCCGGCCAGATCCAGTACAGCAGCCGGCCGGCTGCGGCGTGGAGCGTGCCGAAAGGGCAAATCCAGCCACAGAACACGCGGCCGAGAAGCACGGTCACTGCCACCGTGACCAAGGACCATAATGTGAGGCTCACCCACGTATGCGTGGTCAACCACGTGGCCAGCAACACCAGCGGATCGATGAGGAAGTAGAACTTCAGCCATGGACTGGGCTGGTCGTCGCCGGTAAGGCGGCCGGCCAGCACCAGTCCCACGAACAACGTCAGGAGAGCGATCTGCACCAGGCGACGCAGGGCCACGCCGCCGGACAGAAGGCGGGGACCGCTCATGTGACCGAGAACTCCTTGAGGGCCAGCGAGCGGTAGTCGATCTTACCCAGGCCTGTTTCTTCGCCCTTCTTGACCGATTCGATGGCCTTGGGGTCCTTGCCCATGACTTCCGCGCCAAAGGCATCCAGGGCGACGATGTCCACGCCGGCGGCCACGGTGCCTTTGACCGCGACGTCTTCCAGCTTTCCGCCGCTGGGGCCATTGGCCGTCAGCACGCGGATTGCGTCCAGGATGCACAGACGCGGCTTCATGAAGCGGGTGATGTCAGCCACGCAGGTGGCGATACCCTTGTTGTGGAACGACTTGCGCTCACCGATCACTCCCATGTAGTTCTTCATGCACATGGTCAAGTCGGCCAGGCGGTGGTGTTTTAGTACCGGCACGTTGATCACCAGGTCGCACTCGACGATTTCCGGATAGACCGGATGGGTTTTGATCAACTCGCCCTTGACGGCCATTTCCTTGTACCGGCTCTCGTCAAGGAAGAGGACCTTGGCGCCCAGCTTGCGCGCGATCGGGGCGATGCCACTGTTCTCGTAGGTTTTGATGGCCGGATTGCAGGGGTTGTCGCCGATTTTGATCGTCTTGGCGCCTGCATTGAAGCACATCTGGATCAACGTGGCCACCAGTTCGGGATTGGTGTTGGCGGCCTGCTCGGGCTTGCGATCCCAACCGATGTTAGGCTTGATCCACACGACGTCGCCGCGCTTGACGAAGCGATTCATCCCGCCCAGCCCTTCGATGGCCTGAGTGGTGAGCTTGACGGCGATGTCCTTGAGTTCCTCGTCATTGGGTTTCTGGCCGCCCCAGCGCGCGATCGTCATGTCGGTGGATGGTTGCTGAGCGAGCACGCCTTGGGGACGCAGGGCCATCATGCCCGCCGTGGCGGCCGAAGTGGCGATGAACTCGCGGCGTGAGACGATACTCATGGGGAACCTCCAGAATTCGGGACCAAGTTAGGCGTGCGGTGAAGATGGAGTTGGTGTTACGGAATCGCCGCGCGTGTTCTGGTCGTGCGATGGGGTGGGGTTTGTCGCGGCTGGGCCTCTCCGCATGATAATGCGGACTGCCCAGAATGTGCAAGCGGCCAAGTTGAGTGCTCGACGTTGTCTGCCCGGCTTGCCAGACCGAGAGGGTTTTCCAAAGTTTTCCCTGCGAAAATCGACCTTTGGCCGTCAATTCTTGAGCGTTTCTTGCAGACGGCTGAGGGGGATCCTGCTCCCAGTCATGGCGTGAGCCGGATCTCGCAGCCCGTGCGCGCCGACTCGTAGGCGGCGAGGGCGGCGGCCACGGCTTGTCGGCCATCCCAACCGCTGATCGGGCAGGGGCGTGCTTCGAGCAGTGCGGCGAAGAAGTCGTTGCAGTGTCGAGCGAAGGACTCCAGTCGCACTGGATCGAGGGAGCCTTTGCCGGCCCAGTCGATCGGCGCCTGGGTTTCAGCAACTTCCCATCGCCCTTGGCGCGTCACGCGCAGTTCGCCGTAGGCGTCCAGATCCAGCAGGCCGCGTTCGGCGATGATCCAGGAGGAGAATTGGGTGCTGGGAAAGCCGGGGGGCGGCACATCGGCCGAGCACCACAGCATGGCCGTTGCCCCATTGCTGAGCGTCAGCAAGAGCATGGAGCTGCCTTCGACCTGGCTGCCCTGCAACGGCAGGCATTTGGCGAAGACCGTGGTGATCTCAGCGCCGCACAGCCATCGCAGCCGGTCGAGGTTGTGTACGCCATATCCGAAGAGGATGCCCAGATTGTCCTCTTGCGACTGCCAACCAGGGAACGCCGATCGCCCGCCGGTGAAGAACTCCCACTCCATTACCTGGCGGATCGATCCCAGCTCGCCGCTCTCCAGGATCTGCTTGGCTCGCAGGTTGCACTTGCGCGTGCGTTGGGTGAAGGCGACCGTGCATTGCACGCCGTAGCTCTGGCAAGCCGCCAAGACGGCATCGCACTGGGCGACGCTGCAGGCCATGGGCTTTTCGATCATCAGGTGCTTGCCGGCCTCGGCCGCCAGCAACGCTTGTTCGGCGTGCCGATCGTGGGGCGAAGTGATGAACACCACCTCGACGTCGTCTCGCCGCACGAGCGCCTCGATCGAAGGTGCGCAGGCCGTGCCGTAGTCGGCGGCCAACTGCGCAGCGCGCGATCCGCCGGCGACGACTCGCAACCGGGCCTGCGGGCAGTGCTTGGCGATCGTCTCTGCGTACGTCCGGCCCATGAAGCCGGAACCGATGATTCCGATGCCGAGTTGCATGGCTTGCGCGGGGTGGGGGCGACTTATGCTCAGCCTTCGGTGGCCAGCGATTGCCGCTGGTCGTACACCTTCTGGAACGCGTCGGCAATGTCGTCCATGTCTTGGCGCGTCCCCAACATGAACCGCTGCTCCAGCCAGACACCCTGGCGATAGCAGATTTCCTCGCAGTTGGGGCAGGAGACGCGGCGGTAGTCGAGATCCGGTTGGGTTTGCTTGTAAGCCGTGTACGGCCCGAAGGCCAGATCCTGGAACAACGGCTGCCGATACAGGGGGATCATATAGCCGGCGATGGCCGGGACGCCCTCGGCCGTGATGGCTTGCACGAACCGGTCGCGAGAGACGCCAAACACGGTGGGGTCCATGCGCAGGGCGAAGAGGTGATAGGAATGGCAGCCGCAGTCCTCGGTGCGGACTTGCGGATACAGGCCTGGAATCCTGGCCAGACGCCCCGCCAGGTAGCTGCCGTTGCGGTTTCGCGTAGCGACTTGCTCCGGCAGGCGGTCGAACTGGGCATTGAGGATGGCGCCCTGGAATTCGCTCAGGCGGTAGTTGCCGCCGATCGTGAAATGTTCGTACCAGGCTCGGCCTGGCAACCGGCCGCAGTTGTGTACCGAGCGGCAGCGTGCGGCCAGTTCATCGTCGTTGGTGACGATGATCCCGCCCTCGCCACTGGTAAGGTTCTTGCTGGATTGAAAGGAGAACGTTCCGTAGTTGCCGATGGCCCCGACGCGTCGCCCTTTGTATTCGGCGCCGTGCGCATGGGCCGCATCTTCGATGACCAGCAGATTGTGGCGGCGCGCGATGTCGTTGAGGGCCTCAAGGTTCACGGGAAGGCCGGCCAGGTGCACGGGAATAATGGCCCGAGTACGCGGGGTAATAGCGGCTTCAACCGCCGCCGGGTCGAGATTGAAGGTCTCCAACTCCAGATCGGCGAAGACGGGAACGGCGTTGCATTCCACAACTGCCGAGGCGGTGGCCAGAAAGGTGTAGGGGGGCACGATGACTTCATCACCGGCCTGAATTCCGCCGGCGATCAGCGCCAAGCGGATCGCTACCGTGCCGTTGACCACCGCCACTGCGTGCTTGGCTTGCTGATACTCGGCAAAACGCTTCTCGAAGCGTGCCACCTCCTCGCCGGCCAGGCGGCCCCACTTGCCGCTGCGCACCACTGCAGCCACGGCCTTCTCTTCCTCAGGGCCAAAGATTGGCCAGGCGGGAAAGGGAGTGTTGCGAATCGGTTTCCCGCCAAGTAGCGCTAGTCTCTCTGACATGTCCATCTCCTGCCAATCGTGTAAGTGCGGCGGGGGCACTCTTGATCTCTGTATGGCCCATGCGGCCTGGGCCGACCAACGGACGGTCACGAAGTAGGCCGGGCGTCGGTGGTCGTCTTCGAGCCAGTCCCAGAACCTGTCGGCCACTCGCTGAAGCAGGGGCGCCCGACGCGGCGGGGATGGTTCCGGGATAGGTTCTTGGATTCATTGGCGATGCAGGACCCAACAAGCGTTCACTGGCCCTCCGATTTGAGGCAGACGATCCCCGTTTTGCGTTGTCCAGACTCGGAATCGGAGCGACGTCATCCGGGCTGAAGGAACTGGGGACCATCTTCGTGAACGATTACGGCGGAGTCCTATCAGCGTAGAGTGGACCGGCCCAGAATTCAACGGGGCCATACCGGTGAGTAGGTTATCAGTCATGCGGTATGCTAATGGTAGTTTGCGTAAGATATGAGTGAGTCTAATGCCGTGTGCCAGCGCGGTTTTCGTGTCATGGCTCACGGTAAGTGTTTTCGGGGGGTACCAGTCGTGGCGGACGAGCTGAATTGCATGGTTGTTCGGCAGGGGCGTGTGCCGTGCGTGGTTGGTGACGGGCACATTGACATCGGGTTCGAGGGCCGCCTATGATAGCCACCAATGTTCTGCGGAGCGCTAGTATAACCGGTGGCTCCAGAAAGCCCGCCCTTTCTGGGCCGAGCGCCGGCACATTATTGGGTGTCAGAAAAGGAATGTCGTGGCTGTGCCGGCCGTTGCCCGGAAAAACCGGCCTCCCGATGGTCGGCCTCACGGCATTACTTACCTGAGCCGCAATAGGTTCTGCGTTCCGTGGAAGCGCCAGGGGCGGCAGGGCCGCCAACCAAGGCAGACTGCCGCTCGGTTGGTATCACGCCGCTCCCGGTGGTTGCTGAATTCCTCGCCAGAACGGGAGAGGTTCAGCGTTCGTATTGCTGTCTGCGATTGCCCCCGCCGTTGACGCGTTCCTGGAGCCGGTGCCAGAATCTGCCGGCGGTTCAGTCTTGCTGGACCGTCCGACTTGGCTGCGATGGTTCTGGGCCAGGTTCTTAGAGTCGGTTTGGAAACCGCTGGCCGCTTGGCTGCCGTCTATGGATGGTTGTGCGGTGGTCCGGGAAGTGCGGGCGTTCATTTCTTCATGGAGCGGGGCCGGCCGGATCGAGTTGGTCAGGAGATGACCCATGGGTTGCGGTTGGACTGCGCGCCGGGAGTCTGCCGCCACAACGACCGAAAGCAAAACGATCGCGGGTTTGGTAGACCCCAAGGCGCCCGCCGCGGGTCTTGCGGGGCCGCTCGACAGGATTTTCATTTGGAGATGACAACCATGTTGCGACGTGTTGTTGGATTGGCCGCCTTGTTGACGTTATTCTTCGTTGCCGTCGAATTGTGGGGGCAGTGCTGCTCGGCGGAGAGCAAACCCTGGACCTTGGGGTGCCGGCAGGCGAACTACATGAAGTACCAGGACGCCAGTTGGGAACACCTGGGTTCCATTGGCGTACACTACATCTTCATGTCGGTGCCGGCCCCCAACGAGTTGGAAACGGTACAGAAGCATCTGGTCAGGAACAACCTCAAGGTTCTGGTCATGCGTGGCGGCACGGAGCTCTCCAAACCGGAGTGCGTGGAGGAACTCGGCCAGCAACTGGCCATCTGCCAGAAGATGGGCGTGCATTACATGTTCCTCTCACCGAAGCATGCCTCGGTGAGCAAGGAGGTGGCTTACGAGCGCCTGCGCGCGATTGGCGACGTGGCCAAGAAGTACGACGTGATCGTAGCCCTGGAGACGCATCCTGACCTGGGGACCAACGCTGACGTACATCTGGAGACGATGCGGGCCATCAATCACCCCAACATCCGCGTGAATTTTGACAGCGGCAACATCACCTATTACAACACGGGCCGCAACGCCGTCGAGGAGTTGAAGAAGGTTCTGCCGTACCTGGCCACGGTGGAGATCAAGGATCACAACGGCAAGCTCGAGAACTGGAACTTCCCGGCGCTGGGGCACGGGGTGGTTGACATCCCGGGCGTGCTGAGCGTGCTCAAGGAGGCCGGTTACCAGGGGCCGATCACGGTGGAAGTGGAAGGCGTGCAGGGGGTGGAACGGAGCCTGGAGCAGATCAAGGCCGAGATTGCCGAGTCCATGGACTATCTGCGCAAGCTGGCACGCTTCGATTAGCACGCGAACCACAAGGGAATCAAGAACGGCACAGTCCGTAATCAGGAGACACTGACGATGATGCTTCTGGCGCAGACCAGTACGGAAACCTCCAAGGCCCTGCAATTTCCCGACTACATGATGCTGGTCGGCTATTTCGTGCTGATGCTGGGGATTGGAGTGTACTTTGCCCGCTTCATGCGCGGCATGAAGATGTACTTCACCGGGGGCAACAAGATCCCCTGGTGGCTGTCGGGCGTGTCGTTTTACATGTCGAGTTTCAGCGCCTACGCCTTCGTGGTCTATTCGGGCCTGTGTTTTCGCCACGGCTGGGTGGGAGTGACGTTGTTCTGGGTCTTCATTCCGGCCTGCTTCATCAGCGCGATGTTCTTCGCCGCGAGGTGGCGGCGCGCACGCATCGACAGTCCCGTGGAGTTCCTGGAGAACCGCTACAACGCGGTGGTGCGGCAGTTGTTCGTCTGGACAGGGCTGCCGGTGGGCATCGTGGACGATAGCCTGAAGCTGATCGCCACGGGCACGATCGTGCACGTGGGCATGGGCGTGCCGTTGGTGCCGAGCATCATCGCCTGCGGCGTGATCATGGTGGTGTACACGTTCCTGGGGGGGCTGTGGGCGGTGACGGTCACGGACTTCGTGCAGTTCGTGATTCTGTCGGTGGCGATTCTGATCGTCTTCCCGCTGGCGCTGTCCAAGGTGGGCGGTTTCAGCGGATTGATCGAAGGATCGCCCGAGGGCTTCTTCCGCATGACCAGCGACCAGTACGACTGGTTGTATATTGTACTGCTGATTGGCCTGTACACCATCGCCTGCAGCAGCACGCACTGGTATCTGATCCAGAAGTACTTCTGCGTCAGCACCGAGAAAGACGCGAAGAAGGCGGGGTTGCTAGTGGTGTGCCTGTTCATCTTCGTGCCGCCGTTGATTTTCACCCCGGCGATTGCCGCGTACCAGTTCCTGCCGCACGACATGATCGACAAGGAGGTCTATCCTCGGCTGTGCGCCATGCTGTTGCCGGTGGGCATGCTGGGGCTGATTATCGCCGCCATGTTCTCGGCCACAATGGCCAACCTGAGCAGCCATTTCAACGTGCGCGCCAGTGTGCTGACCAACGACGTGTACCGCCGCCTGATCCGGCCGCACGCCGGGCAGCGTGAACTGGTGCATGCCGGCCGGGCGATGACGATCTTTGTGGGGGGGCTGACCATCGTATTGGCCTCGTGGCTGGCCAACGCCGACGCCGCGAAGATGTTCCAGTACATGGTCACCCTGTTCGGCGGAGCGGTCGCGCCGATGGGGCTGCCCATGCTGTTGGGCATCACCACCAAGCGTGTCAACGCGCTGGGGGCGGCTGTGGCCCTGATTACGGGCGTTACGCTGAGCATTCTGCTGGTCTACTTCCTGGGAACCGAGTTCGACTTCCTGGGGATCCACTGGCGGCGTGAGGCCTTCATCTTCGCGGCGACCACGCTGTGGACCGTCGGGGTGATGTTCGGCGTCAGCGCGATGACGCGGCGCAGCGAAGACGAGGAAAAACGCGCGGCGATGTTCCATGCCCGGATGGCCGTGCCGGTCGGAGAGTTGCCCGAGGAGAAGGCGGCCGAGGCCCAGCAGGACGAGCAGGTCCTCTCGCCGTTCCGCGTGGTCGGGATCTGCGTGATCTGCATTGGAGCGATGATGATCTGCGTTCAGCCGTGGATCAAGGAACGGCTGCCGATGCTCATGAACATCGGTTTGGGCATTGGCCTGATTTGCCTGGGGAGCCTGATGGCCTGGGCCAGCAATCGCACGACGGCGAAGGCGGCCGCTCGGGCCGCCAACGGCGACCAATAGCGACCGCGGTTTGCTTGCGGGGGGGGAGGCCGCCTTGCCGCTGGCGAGGCTGGCGCGGTGGACGCAATCGGGAGACACCTATGTCCGTGGTTTCGGCACTCGTGGCGATCTGTACATTGCTCGGCCAGACTCGCGGCGACGCAGCCGGCCAGCAACCGGACTATGTGTCGCGCGTGGCCAGTCACCTGGACCGGATGATGTCGGTTGGGTTGGATCGTTACGGTCCCGAACATTCGGGGCTGTGGCTGGCGAGCATTGACCTGAGGCAAGGCGGCTGCGCGGAAGACAAACCGGCCCATTTGCGCTGGTATCGCGACATCTATTCTCCGCGTGGCAGCAATCTCTACTGGGACCTGCCTTTGTTGGAGGCGGCCTACGAAGTGTCGCGACTCACGGGGCGCGAGCGATATGCGCGCGGCGCGGACCAGTATCTCCGCTGCTTTCTGCAGAAGTGTGCCGGCACGCCCAGCGGCCTGTTCCAGTGGGGAAACCACATCTACTACGACGTCTTCACCGACCGGGTGGTCGGTTTCTCCGGTTCGCATCACGAGTGCCGGCCGCACACGCCCACCTGGGACCGCTTCTGGAGCCTCGATCCCCAGCGCACGGAACGGGCGATCGTGGCCATCGGCCAGGGCCATGTGTGTAATCCGGAGAGCGGGCTGTTCTGCCGCCATGCGGATGTCCGAGGCGTGGCCGTGGAGGCGAAGCCGAAGGCCGACGCGGCGGTGCACTCGTTTCTCGAAGCTGGCGGAGTGATTGTGGAATCGTTGTGTTGGCTGGCCGCCAGAAAGGAATCGCCCGAGCGCGAGCGGTTGATCGAACTGGCGCATCGCACCGCGGCCTACAGCTTTGCGCAGCGCGACGCGCGGAACGGCCTGTTGCGGAACCAGCCCAACAAGCGCCGCTGGGACTATGAAACCGCCACCAGCGAGGTGGGCTTGTGGGCAGGTTGCTTGTTGCGGGCCGCGGCGCGCGTGCAGGACGACCGTTTCCAGGCCATGGCCGCAGCGGCCGTGCGCGCTTGGGTCACGGCGGCGTATGATGAGCGCCGGGGCATGTATTTCGGGACCGTGAACGTGGAGGACGCAGCACCGCGCGAGTTTCCGCCGCCGCGCGGGTACTGGCCGCCGAAATACGCCGAAGTCTTCGACCTGGCCACGCGGCCGACCCACAACTATCCCATGCCGATGGCGGAAGCCTGCCTCACGCTCTATCAGCGCACGCAGGAAGAGGTCTTTCGGCAGGCGGTGGCGCGATGGATCGGACAGGTGGAGCGAAGCCTACCAGCCAACGGCGGCCAGGGCGCGTGTGCCGAAGACTATGGCCGGGCGATCCATTTCCTGGTGCGCGCGGCCCAAGAGCTGGACGATACGCGGGCGCGCGGATTGGCGCAGCAGGTGGCCGAGGAGTCGGTACGATTGCTCTACGCCGGCCAGTACGGCATGTTCCGCTCGCATCCCGGCGAGGACCGCTGCGACGCGGTCGACGGGCCCGGCATCCTGATGTTGGCGTTGATCTACCTGCAGAACGGCTCGCTGGGCGCGGCGGACTTCGGCTTCTGATCGCGCGGTTTTGGGCGGCGGCCATCGGCGAGGACCGCCGGGGCCGGTGCGTGACGCTTGGTGGTTACGGCTGGTTGGAGCCGGCCGCGGGGGCGGGGCTGCCGGCACGCACCAGTTCCAGCAGTTCGGCGATGTGTTTCTGATAGACACCGCGCGGGCCGGTGTTGTGTTTCTTGCAGAGGCTGGCGGCGTAGCCGGTGGCGAGACCCATCTGGCCGCAGGTGCGCATGACGCGCGGCCCACCCAGGCCCACGTGCGAGCAACTGAAGCAGCGGCCGGCCATCATCAGGTTTTCGATGTTTTTGGAATAGAGGCAGCGGAAGGGGATGTGGTAGAGGGGCGTCTTGTAGAACAGGGCCTTGGAGAGGAAGTCGCGGTCGTCGCCTTTGGCCGTCTTGGGGTCGAGGATGCGTTGATAGTGGACGTCGATTTCGCGTTTCTCTTGGACCACGGCGTCGGGGAATTCGCGGCCGGTCGCGGCATCCTGCATGGTGTAGATGTAGTCGCCCACCAGGCGGCGCGACTCGCGCTTGCCGCCCACGTAGCCGACCCAGGCCAGGCGGTAGTTGGCGTACTTGGGGTCCTTCTTGGCGTTGGCGAAGGATCCGTAGATCGCGCGGAGCATGTGGTCGCGAATCGCTTCGGCGTCGTCGATCTGGTGCTTGTCGTTGTCGCTGAACTCCCAATACCACTCGCCGGCGACCGCCGGTTTGTCCTTGGCCACGGGCAGGGCCCAGGGCACTTCGGGGAAGGTCGAAGGGGCTTCGGCCTGTTCGGTGTACCACAGGACGGAAGTGCCCATCACGCGGCGGTCGGGCTTGGCGGGCGACCACAATTCGCCGTGCTTGTCCCACTCCTCGCCAAACTCGGTGTACGGTTCCCGGCCGTAGCGCGACTCGGCTCCGGCCCAATGGCCGATCCAGCCATCGCCGGTGCAGTCGATGAAGACGGGCGCCTGGAAGCGGAGGGTCTGGCCGGATTCCGTATGCGCGGCGTCGACGGCCAGGATGCGGTTGCCCTGCATCTGCACGCCCGAGGCACGCCAATTGAAATAGATGGTCACATTCTTAGCGGCCTGCATGTGGCTGTGGCGTTTGGCCTCATCGGGAATGGCCTTGGCTGAGCCGTTGGGCCAGTGTTCGGTGTCGATCTGCTTGAGTAGTGTTTCGCCGTGGCCATAGATGCCCAGGGTGTGTACGCGGACTTCGCTGCTGGCGTTGCCGCCCAGCACGGGCCGGTCCTGCAGCAGGGCGACCTTCAAGCCGCACTGGTCCGCGGCCAAGGCGGCGGCGCAACCGGAGATACCGCCGCCGACAATCACCAAGTCGTAGGCGCCGGCCGAGGGCGGGACGGCAGGCACGCCCAGCAGTTGTTTGCGCCAGACGGAGAGGGCCGCCGGGTCATTGGGGGGCGGTGAGTCGAGATCCTGGGTGAAACAGAGCGCGTCGCAGCGGCCGTCGAAGCCGGTCAGATCTTCCAGTTCGATCGCTGCCTTGGGCCCGGCGATTTGCACGGTTCCGCCGTCCTGCCAGGCCCAACCTTCTTGCGTGCCGAAGACTGTGCTGAGCGGCTTGCCGTCGATGCACACGCGAAATTGTCCCGGCGCGGCCCACTTGCCGGGAACCCAGTTCCTGGTCCGGACCCAAACGCGATAGGCGCCGGCGGCCGGAAAGCTGGCCGTGGTCTTGGCGTTGGCCACGCGGTTGCCCCAGCCATGGGCCAGCAGATAGGGCGAGCCCATCTGGTGAACGAATTGCTGGTCCACCGCCCAGCCTCCCTTTTCCTGGAAGGCCTCGGCCTCCAGCAGAACTGTTTTGGCGGTTCCGGGCGCAGCGGCCAGGACCTGGTCGACACACGGATCCAGCAGCAGGGTGGAAACGGTCGCCAAGAGGACAGGCAAGATCCAGGGGCGAGGGTGAGTCACGGCGAGGGTCTCCTGGCAAGGGCAGGTGGATTGAGCGCGCGATTGGGTCTCGGGCAAGTCGCGCTGTGAGGCCGACTATCGGGCGGGCGGTCTTCCGGACCAAGGGGCCGGGGCGGCGACATGGCATTTCCGAGATCCAATGGACCAAGACAGCCAGGGCATTCTAGCATGCCGGCAATGGTGCGACGAAGGGGTGCTACACGGTTAGCGCAGGCAGGCCTCGACCCGGGGCGGTCTCTGGCAACATGGAAAGGATGCTGGATGTGCGTCGGCGCGCTGCATAGCAACACGTAACGCGGTACGGCCCGTGTTGAAATTGGTTGCGTCGCGAACGCTGTCTATAAGTGGTTCTAAGAAAGAGAGTTAGCGTCTCGCAAAGAGTCGTAACGCAATTAGCCCTTGTGGACGGGTTGTTGCATCCGTTCAGGGGAGACGGCGATCGCTGCCGCTGCTGCCGCGATTGCCCTTCGGATTTCAAGGGGCTGCCGCCAGTGGGCTTCTAATACGGCTTGGTAACGCCGGGCATGGCGCAGGGGTACATGCCGTTGGCGTCGGGATGCACGGGCGGTTCGGCGTCGAAGGCATATTGCTTGGGCGAGAGATCCAGGTTCGACTGCAGCGCTTCGTCCCAGGTGACGATCTGGCCGGAGTAGCTGGCCATGCGCCCGAGGATGGCCGTCATGGTGCTGTTGACCCCGTAGTCCACCTCGTTGTACGGATCGTTGCGCATCAGGGCCGCGAAGAAGTCGTGGTGCTCCTGCTGGTGTGAGTTGGTCGGCTTGTTCCAGCGGATCGGTTCCTGGCCGGGGCACTGGATCTCGCCGCGGGAGTGGGCAATGTTCTCGGCCACGCCCTTGGTTCCGTGCGCGTACTGCGAGTAGTTCTGCCAGCAGCCGGCGATCTGGCGGGCGTAGCTGAACAGTCTGGTGCCGTCGGCATAATCGTACTCGACCGCGTGGTGGTCATAGATCTCGCCGTAGTCGGGCCCGACGCGGACTTGCCGGCCGCCCATACCTTGGGCCCGGACCGGATGGGCGTCTTTCATGATCCAGTTGATCGCGTCGAGGCTGTGGATGGCCTGGTCCACGATGTGGTCGCCGCAGGTCCAGATGAAGAAATACCAGTTGCGCGTCTGGTACTTGAACTCGGTGTCGCCCGGTTGGCGAGGGCGCACGCTCAGGCCGCCCAGGTTGGTGTAGGCGCGGAGGAAGTTGATCTGGCCGATGGCCCCGTTGTGGATCTTGGCAACCAGTTCGCGCACGTAGGGTTGGTGTCGCATGTTGAGCCCCACGGCCACGCGCAGACCCTGGCGTTTGGCCTCCTCGTTCGCCGCCATCACGCGCCGGACGCCCGGCACGTCCACGGCCAGGGGCTTTTCCATGAAGATGTTCTTGCCGGCCTCGACGGCGGCCTGGAAGTGCTGCGGCCGGAAGCCCTGGGGCGAGGTGAGCAGGACCAGGTCCACGTCGGCCCGCAGGGCCTGGCGATAGGCGTCGAAGCCGACGAACTGGCGTTCGGGTGGCACATCGACGCGATTGCGGATTGCCTCGTTCTTGGCGAGTTGTGCCAAGCTGCGTTGGATCTGCTCGGCGAAGACATCGGCCATGGCGACCAAGCGGACCGGAGCGGCCGTGCTGAGGGCCTGGCTGGCGGCGCCGGTGCCGCGGTTGCCGCAGCCGATCAAGGCGATGCGGATCACTTCCTGGCCGGCGGCATGCACCATGCGCGAGAGGTCCAGGGCCTGGCTGACGCCGACGGCGGCGGTGGCCGCTGCACTGCTTGCCAAGAACGCGCGCCGCGAAGACCGGGAACTGTTCATCGTCGGGCTCCTGAATCGCCGTGTGAGGGGGGGCAACGAACATCTCGGAGCGTAGCTCTTGGTCCGGTGACGCGTCTTGTACACAATCCGCGGCGATTGGTATTCTTTGCGCATGCTGGGCGATGTGCGGCGGAATGCTGGAGCGCGACCGCCGTCGGTCTGCGGATGAAACTCTTGCAGAAGGATTTGGGTGTGGCGCTGGCCTGTGATGGGGCAGCCGCTGCGCGGCCCACTCCGGGCAGGGACACGGCCGCCGCGTTGCGGTGGCTGGCAGTGCGG